>PMHP01000131.1 GCA_003158195.1 Vulcanimicrobiota bacterium
AGTGAAGGTGGCCGGGCGGAGGTTCACCACCGGGAAGGTGATCAAGACGGCGGTCGTGCCGCTTTCCGACACCGGCAGCCCGCACTTCACGAACTGGTCAGGGGCTGCGTCCAACTACGGGCGGGTCACGTTCACCGTGCGCGCCGGCGCGGCGCTGCTGAACACGTCGATCGCCTGGCCGGCCACCGCGTCCGGGGCGGCGAACCTGAACGCGCGGGTCCGGCTCATCCTGGTCGACCCGTCGGGCAAGCTGGCCGCGTACTCGGAGCCGCAGGGCGTCAGCGGCTACGGGAGCGCGCAGGCACTGCACCCGGCCGCGGGCACCTGGACGGCGGTCATCTCCAGTAATACCGGCGGCGCGGGCGGGACGACCGGGCGCGCCGGGCGCGCGGGACGGCGCACCTCGATCGCGAGATCTTCCTCCTCGATGCGGAATCGCGTCAGGCCTGCCGACGCGCAAAACGCCGCGGCCGAGCGGACGCGTTCCAGCGTCTCCTCCCAATTCACAATCGTCCGCCTTCGAGCCGCCGAGGCCCGTATCCGCTGGACGGGCCGCCGGTCGTCGGCGCCGAGCGCGTCCAAAGCGGCCGCAAAGGCGGGATCGATCTCGGCCAGCGGCACGAGCGCGAACGCCCGCTCCGCCAAGCGCGGATGGGGGATGGCGAGATCCGGCTCGTCGACGATCAGGTCGTCGTAGGCCAGGATATCCAGGTCGATGACGCGGGGGCCCCAGCGATAGGTCGTCACCCGGCCGAGCTCGGACTCGAGGGCTTTGAGCGCGCCGAGCAGCTCGCGCGGATCCAGCGCCGTTTCCAGAAGCGCGGCGGCATTGACGAAATCGGCTTGATCGCGAACGCCCCAGGGCGGCGAGCGGTAGAGCGCCGAGCGGGCCGCAACGGTGCCGAGCCGCTCGAGAGCATCGAGCGCGCGCTCGACGTTGTCCACGGCGTCGCCCGCGTTGCTACCCAAGCCGATCCGGGCCAGTCCCATGCTAACCCCGGCGCCGCGACTGCAACCGCACGGCGGGGGTCGCGCCCGCCAGCAGCTTCGGCTTCGCGATCGTCACGCTTGCGCCGAGGACGCGTTCGTCGCGCATCAGATCCGCCAAGATCGCGTCGCCGAGCTTCTCGAGCAGCAGAAACGAACGCTCGCTCACGAGACGCACGATGCGCGCGTGCACCGCCGCATAATCGACGGTGTGCTCCAACTTGTCGCTCGAGCGAGCCTGCGCGACATCGACCTCGAGTTCGACGTCGAGATCGAACGGCTGCAGATGCTCGCGCTCGCCCGGCAGCGCACCGTGCCGGCCAAACGCCCGGATGTCGCGGATCTGGATGACGTCGGGCACGGCCGCTACAGCGTCTCGTGCCAGCCGGCGGGGCGCCAGCCGCGAACGATCGCGTCGGCGACCGCGACGACGTCGCGCATCTCGGCGACATCGTGAACCCGAACGACGTCGATCTTTGCGGCGACGGCGAGCGCGATCGTCGCGGCCGTTCCGTACGTGCGCGCGCCGACCTCGCGGCCGGTCAGCTTCCCGATCGTCGATTTCCGCGACGTCCCGACGAGCGTCGGGAAACCGAGCGCCACGAGCCGTCCGAGCGATCCCAAGAGCGCGAGGTTGTGCTCCGGCGATTTCCCAAAGCCGATCCCGGGATCCAGGATGACCCCCTCGGGCGCGATCCCGGCCCGAACGGCACGTTCCGCGGCCTGTTCCAAGTGCGCGAGCACTTCGTCGACGACGTCGCGTTCGTAGACCGCGACGCGCTTGTTGTGCATGATGACGACCGGGACGCCGCGCGAAGCAGCGGCCTCGAGCAATGCGTCGTCGAGGCCCCAAATCGAATTCAGCAGGTCGCCGCCGGCCGCGGCGGCCGCTGCGAAGACGGCGGCCTTGTGGGTGTCGATCGACAACACGCCGTCCGGCGCACGTTCGCGCAAACCACGCACGACCGGGAGGAGCCGGCGACATTCCTCGTCGGCGTCGATCGGAACGTAACCCGGTCGCGTCGATTCCGCTCCCACGTCGAGCAGATCCGCGCCCGCCTGCACGAGCGCGAGCCCGTGGGCGATTGCGTCGCCCGGCCGCGGCCGTCCGTCGCCCGAAAACGAGTCCGGCGTCGCGTTGACGATGCCCATGAGATAGGTGCGCGTGCCCCACGCAAACGTCTGCCCGCGCAGGTGCAGCGCCCCGCGCGCCGCTCCCTTAATTTCGCGAGCGTTCGACGACATTTTTGAGCCACCAGTCGCGCAGCACGCCGGCGTGGAACGTCGAGCCGGTCACGACGACGACGTGCGAGCTTTCGGCCTGCCGGCGTACGACCGACAGAGCCTCGATCGGATCGCTGATGGCGCGCGCGCTGACGCCGTGAGCCTCGGCAATGTTTGCGAGCCGCTGCGGGCGCTCGGCGCTGCGCCCGGGTGTCTCGAACGTCGTAAACACGAAGGTCGCCGGCAGCTCGAGCCACGGGCGCAGCACGGCAGCCGCGTCTTTGGTCTCGCTGATTGCTACGACGAACGCGAAGCGCCGGTCGGCGAACGTTTCGCGCAGTGCTGCAGCGAGTGAGGCCGCCTTGTCGGGATTGTGGGCAACGTCGAACACGATGCTCGGGAAGCCCGGAAAAAACTCCATCCGTCCCGGCAAAACGAGCTGCGAGAAGCTCCGCACGACGTCGGCGGGCGCCGGCCGAAGCCCGGGCCGCAGCCGCTCGAGCGCGACGATCGCGGTCGCCGCGTTGCGCTGCTGAAAGCGGCCCAAAACCGGAAGCGCGAGCTCGTAGGTCGCATCGCGCGTCGTCACCGCGAACGATTGGCCGTAGGGCTCGCTTGGAAGCTGCTCGATTGCCGTCTCGTCCGCAACCGCAAAGAACGGCGCGCTCGCGCGTTCGCAGGCGCGCTCGATCACGTCGCGCGCCGCGCCCACGGCATCGGAGACGAGCGGTACCCCGCGCTTCGCGATTCCGGCCTTGTCGCGCGCGATCAGGTCGACCGTATCGCCTAAAATCTCCGTGTGGTCGAGGCCGACGTTCGTGATCACCGAGACCTCCGGCGCGATCAGATTCGTACCGTCGAGTTGGCCGCCGACGCCAACCTCGATCACCGCGGCTTCGACCCGCTCGCGCGCGAAGTACGTAAATGCGAGCGCAAGCAACGTCTCGTAGTACGAGGGCCGTTCGTGCTCGCGCGTCGTGCGCTCGATCGCCGGCAGCATCTCCTCGAGCAAGCCGGCAAAAACGTCCTCGGGGATTGCCGTCCCATCGATGCGCGCGCGCTCGGTCATCGAACTGAGGTGAGGTTTGGTATGCAGGCCGGTCCGCTTCCCGGATCCGGTCAGCGCCGCCGCCAACATCGTCGCCGTCGAGCCCTTACCGCTGGTTCCGCCGACGTGTAGGGTGGGATAGGCCAAATGCGGGTCGCCCAGGTGGCGCAGAAACGTGCGCATCCGTTCGAGGCGATACGGGTTGCGACGCGACACGGTCTCGTTGATCGTGCCCAGGAGATAGTTCGAAGCCTCTGCGTACGTCATCTCTGTGTTGAGAACCGTTACCCGTCCCGAACGGTGCCGGCGAGCAGGTCGAGCGCGTGCGGCAAGGCAGGCAAGAGCACGCCGAGCGTCTCGCGCACGGCTTTCGGGCTTCCCGGGAGATTGACGATAAGGGTCGAGCCGCGCACGCCGGCGAGCGCCCGCGAGAGCATCGCGGTCTTCACGAACGCCGCCGAAGCGGTTCGCATCGCTTCGGCGATGCCGGGAATCTCGTAGTCGAGCACCGCGGCGGTCGCCTGCGGGGTCCGATCCCGCGGCCCGAGCCCGGTCCCCCCGCTCGTAAGGACGAGCGGAACCGCGAGCCGGTCGGCGAGTTCGATCAGTTCGGCTTGGAGCGCCGCCGGGTCGTCGGGCAAGATGCGTTCGTGGGCGAGGGCAAATGCGTCGCCGAGCGTTTCGCGCACCGCCGGGATGCACGCGTCGGGCCGCGTCCCGGCGGCGGCGCGATCCGAGAGGACGACGACCGCGGTCGCGTAGCGCATTAGCCGCTCTCCGCGGAGCGCCACGTACCGCTTTTGCCGCCGCGCTTTTCGATCAGCCGGATCGCTTCGATCGCGACCGTGCGCTCGAGCGATTTGAGCATGTCGTACATCGCGAGCGCCGCGACCGAAACGGCGGTCATCGCCTCCATTTCGACGCCCGTCTGCGCCGTCGTTCGCGCGACCGCGTCGATCTGCAGCAGTCCGCGCCCGGTCCACCGCAGCGTGACCTCCACGTGCGAAAGCGGCAGCGGATGCGCGAGCGGAATCAAATTCGCGGTTTGCTTGGCCGCCATGATGCCCGCAATTTGCGCGAGCGTGAACGCATCGCCTTTTACGAGCGTGGCGGCCCGAATCGCGTCCTCCGTTTCGGGCAACATCCGCACGGTCGCGCGCGCGTGCGCCAGCCGCTCGCCCGCCGGCTTGGCACCGACGTCGACCATTGCGACCCCACCGTCGTCGCGCACGTGCGACGGGCGCGCGCGTTTCGCGGCTACCGGCCGGGCCTCGCGGAGGTCCGCTGGAAGCGCATCCAAACAAGCGACAGAATGCCGAGCACGGCGAACAGCACGGCGTGCTTGACGTGCGGGCCGTGCGCCTCCCCGGAGACGCCGATCTGCAGGATGCCGATCAAATAGAGCGCCGCAACGATGAAGAAAATGACGGCGAGTGCGACGGGAAGGGCTTTCACGAAATAACCTTTGCAAGCGCGAGCGCCAGAGCGAGCGACCCGAAGATCAAGCAATACCAGCCGAACGGTCGCAAATCATGCGCGTGGAACCAGCGTGTGAGAAACGCGACCGAAGCGTAGGCCGTGAGGGCGGCGACCACGGCCCCGACCGCCGACTGCGCGAGCACCCCGTGCGCTTGCGGCTCGAACAGCTTGGGGATCTCGAGCAGCGACGCGGCCACGATGACCGGCGTCGCGAGCAAGAACGAGTAACGCGCGGCATCATCGTGCGTCAGCCGCAGCAAGAGGCCCGCGACGATCGAAGCGCCCGAGCGCGAGATCCCGGGCAAGAGCGCAGCCGATTGCGCGAAGCCGACTTGCACGGCGCCCGCCCACGGTAGAGAGGCGAGCGGCTGCGCGCTCGCGGTCGCGGTCTCGCGCCGGCGCAACGCCTCGCCCGCGAACATCACGAGCGCGTTGAGGATCAAGAAGCCGGCGACCAGCGCGCTCGAACCGAAGAACCGCCGGACCGGATGCTCGAGAAAGGCGCCGAGCAGCGCCACCGGAATCGTGCCGACGACGAGCAGCCAGCCGATGCGCTCGTCAGCGTCGTCCGAAAGCGAGCCGCGAACGACGCTCGCACCGAGCGCTCGCCCGATACGCGTCCAGTCGCTGCGATAAAAGACGACCAGCGCAAGCGCGGTCCCCAGGTGTAACGCGACCACGAACGCGAGAAACGTCGGTTCGCTCCGGTCGAACTTCCAGTGCAGCAGCGCGGGCACGAGCACCGTATGCCCCAAGCTCGAGACCGGGAACAACTCGCTCGCCCCCTGCAGCACCGCAAGCAGCATCGCCTGCAGCCACGTCATCGGAAAACCCGGCTACATAGCGTGCCGGCGAAAGCCGGGACGCTATTATTCTCCGGTGAAATCGGCTCTAAAGATGTACGATCCCGGTATCTTATCGCAGTTTTGCGTTTCGGCGTTGTACTGGGTCGCGCGCGCGGCTTTCATCGCCGACTGGTCGAGTGCGGCATTCCCGGACGATTTGTAGATGCTGACGTCGACGGGGTTACCGGTCGCGTCGAGCGTTACTTTGACTTGCGTGGTACCGACGGCGCCCTGCTGTCGCGCAATGTCGGGATAGTCCGGCTCGACGGCCTGGCCCCTGATCGACGCGTCCTCGTTCGGGTTCGCACACTGCGGCTTGGGCGTCGGGGTTGGCGCGGCCGGGGCGGGCGTCGCCGCGACCGCGGTCGCCTGTGAGGGCGGACCCGAGGCGGCGTTACCGTTCGGGTTGCCGTTCTCGTTGCCGACGGGCGGCGGCACGTACTTGTTTTCGTTCGACGACGTCGTGTCTTTCGAGGTCGTTTTCACGACGTTGAGCTTGAGCTTGACGACCGGCGGCGGCGCCGTCTGCTTTACGGGGGGCGGCGTTTGTTTGGGCGGCGGGGTCGGCGGCGGAGGCGTCGGGGTCGGTGGCGGCGGCGTCGGCGGCTTGACCACGATCTTCTTGGTGACCGAGACTTTTTCGACTTCCTGCTTCTCGGCGGTCCGCGCCTTCATCCCGAACCACGGCAAGGTCACGGCATGCAGCAGGATCGAGATGAGGAACGCCCAGCCCAGGAACGATTTGACGCGATCGCTCGCGGCGCTGCGCGCCGGCGGTGTCGGATCCGCGGGCGGTTTCTGCACGCTCATTTACAGGGTGTGAACGAGGCGCAGCTCTTGTTCGCCAAACCGAAGTTCGTAAGATTCTCCTTCTTGGCCGCATCCATCACTTGCAGGATCACGCCGTAGCTCGAGTGCGGGTCGGCTTTGATGATCACGCTCGTGTAGATGTGATTGGTCTGGTCTTGCAACTCGTGAAACACTTGCGGCGCGCCCGCGATGTCGGTTTGCGTCGCCCCGATCTGAACCTGGTCCTTGTCGTTGATGTAGACGATGATCTGCGAATCTTTGACTTTGTCGGTGTTGTGCGCTTGCGGCAGGTTCGGTTCTTTGGTGACCGAGGCCAAAATGATGAAGATGATGAGCAGAACCAGCAACACGTCGGTGAACGGCGTGATGTTGATCGTCGACATGACGTCCTCGTCGCTGGCCGCGGTGGAGACGGCCATCTAGTGTCCCACTACGAGGTCACGAAGCCGACGTCGTCGAGGTTTGCTTCCTTCGCCGCGTCGAGGATGCGGATGATGATCCCGTACGGCGCCTTGGCGTCGGCCGTGATCGCCACGTGGATGTGGCCGCGGCGCTGCGCGGTCTGCGCCAAGAGGTAGTAGATGCCGCGCTCGTCGGTCTTCTGCGCGTCGACGTAGATGACGCCCTTGTCGTTCACTTCGATGTCGATGTTCTTCTTGTTGTCTTGCTTGTTCACCGGCGGCGCATTGTTGTTATTGGGCAGTTCCTTTTGGAAGCCGGGCGGGGTCACGAGCGACGCGAGAATCATGAAGATGATGAGCAGGACCAAGAGAACGTCGGTGAACGGCGTGATGTTGATCTCCGCCATCACGTCGTCGTCTTGCTGGGCCGAGACCATCGACACGGGCGAAACCTACTTTGCGGCGGCGGCGGCTGGACGCGCTGGCGTCGTGGGCTGGTAGAGATCGGTCGGGATCGGTTCGCCGACGTTGTGGAAGTGGAGCATCTCGGCGAGTTGGTTGGCCGCGACGATCATCTCTTGGTTGTACGCTTTGATTCGTGTCTTAAAATAGTTAAAGAAAATGACCGCGATGACGGCCACGAGCAGGCCGGCCGCGGTCGTAACGAGCGCCTCGCTCGTGCCCGCAGCGACGACGGCCGGCGTCGAATTGCCCTTCAACGCGATGTCGTCGAACGCGCGGATGATACCGAGAACCGTTCCCAACAGACCGACGAAGGGGGCGATGACCGCTATCGTCCCGATGATGCCCAAATTGCGCTCCAGCTGGTTGAGGTTCTCCATTAACGCTATGGAGAGCGCATCTGTGATGTCGGCGCGATTTTTCGTCCCGCGCTGAAGCCCGAACTCGAGGATGCGGGGGAGCATGCCCTTGTTGCTTCGGCAGACCTTGATCGCGCCCGGGATGTCGTCGGCGGCGATTTTTGTCCCCAAGTCGCGCAGGAGCGCTTTGCTGTCGCCGTGCTGCTGGCCGAAAAACCAGAGACGCTCGATCACGATCGCGACGGCGACGATCGACATCACGATCAGAATGATCATGACGGGACCACCCCGTTGGACCAGGTTTATGAACCCGCTAAAAATATCCACGCTGCGGCGCCTCCGAAGATTCGAGATTTTTCGTTACGAACGAACTTAAAAGGGCGGCGTGCCCGCCGATGGCCCCCAAGAGCGACGCCGAGGTGCCGTCGCGAGGGCACGATATTTGTCCCGCCCGGCGCTTATTCCCGCCGGACGCGCCGCCGGCTCGCCCGGAGGCCGCTAGTGGCCGCCGGTTAGCTGCCCGAGTACCTTTTCGATGGCGGCGGCCAAAGCCGTGTTCCCGGCCGCCTTGGCGAGCGAGTCCGCCTTGGTAAGGTACGTCTGCGCGTCGCTTTTCTTCCCTAAGTTCGCTAAGGTCAGGCCCTCGGCGAAGTTGGCCTCCGGATCGTTGGCGTCGGCCGCGAGCGCTTTGTCGGCGTCGGCCTTGGCCTTCTCGTTGAGTGGAGTCGGAATGGCCTTGTCGTACGAGAGCGCCGCGTTCGCGTAGTTCACGGCCGCAAGCGTTGGCGCAGCGACTGCTGCTTGTTCGAAGAAGCCCGCGGCGTCGCTGAATTTCGAGGCGGCGGACGCGTCCTGCGCTTGCTTGACGTAATAGTCGGCCATCGCGGTTTGGACGCTCGCCGCCGCCGAGGCGTCGATCCCCGTCGCGTCGGCGGCGATCTGCTTGGCTTGGTCTGCTTTGCCCGTAAAGAGGTAGGCTTGCATCAGATGAACGTCGTTTGCCACCCGCGACTTGGCCTCGATCTTGCTATCCGACTTTGCGATATCGTGCGCTTTTTCGAGATCGACGACGGCGGATGGGAAGTCGCTGCTGAGCAGCTCGGCGACACCACGCGTGTCGTAGCTCGCGAAGCCCGGCGCGATTTCGGCAGCGCGCTTGGCCGCGGCTAACCCGTTCACCGTGTCCTTGTTATTAAGGAGGTTCACGGCGTTTTGGATGTACGCCTTGGCCGCGACCGCCTTGTAATTGGCCGGGATGGTGCCTACCTTGTCGAACGCGGCAGCGGCGGCTGCGTCGTCGTTGAGAAACGTATCGGCGACGGCGAGATCCAGTTCGGCTTTCGGATCTCCGGGATGCGCCTCCACGTAAGCCTTGAGGCCCGCCTGCGCGCCCGTGTAGTTCGCAGCGTGCAATTCCATTTCGTAGCGGCCGAGCTCCGAGCCCTCCGCTTGGCCGCCGGAGACGGTGCTGCCGCCGGTAAACTTTAGCGTGAAATCGTAGAACGCTACCACCTTCTTCGGGCCGCGAACCGCCGGAACGTAACTCGAGGAGCGCGCGATCTCGAGAGCTGCCGCGTCGTCGCCGTGGTTGGTCGACGTGATGACGCCCTGGACCTTGAACGTGCCGTCGGGGTTGACGAGAACCTTGACGAGCACCTTACCGTTGCCCGCAAGCGGCGTTTGGCTGGTCCCCTGCTTCTTTATTTTCGGCGGCGTATAATAATTCTCGGTACCGTTGCTCTGCGCGCTCGCCCCTAGCGGCAAGAGCAGCCCTGCCGCGCAAGCGCCTGCTCCGAGTAGCATGCTTCCGTTCATTCGATCACCTCTCGTGACGTTGTTCCATCGCCGGTTCAACGCGAACCCGAGCCGCAGCGTTCGCTTCGAGCCGGGCAACCGCAGCGGCGGCCATCTCGAAATCGCGTTGTAAGACCTCCGGCATTCCGGCCTCGAGAGCCTCCGCGACGCCCATCAGTATGCCCGCGAGCCGCCGCACTTCCTGCGCGACCGGCTGCGCATTTGCGGAGAGGATCGCGCGCCAGATGGGCCACGCCGAGGCCCCGAGGCGAAGCATCGACGCGAGCCCCGTTCCACTCAGCGCGCGGACCGCTTCCCGCTCGAGCGGCGCGGCGAGCTGCGCGCCGAGGGCAACCGAGACCAGCTGCGGGAGATGCGAGGTCAAGGCGACGATGAGATCGTGCTCGGCCGCATCGACGGGGAACGGCGTCGCTCCGAGTTCGATGATGAACCCTCGTGCGCGCTCGACGGCTGCCGGCTCCGCACTTGGGTCGTAGGCCCAGACCTTCGCGGCGAACAGGCCGGCGCGCGCCGCCTCCACCCCGCTGCGCTCCGAGCCCGCAATGGGGTGCGTGGCGACGAACCGCGCGAGGCCTGCCGCCGCTCGAACGACCGGCAGTTTGACCGAGGCGACGTCGAGCACGAGCTCCGCGCGGTACGTCAGACCGGCAAGTTCGCGCACGAGTCCCATCGTCGCATCGAGTGGGGCCGCGAGCACAAGAACGTCGCTCCGCGCGGCCAACGCCCCAAGGGACGGCGCCGCTTCCGCGATCGCGTTTCGCTCGAGCGCACGCGCGAGATTCGCCGCGTCGACGTCCCAACCGACGGTCGCGTATCCGAGCTCCCGCGCGCGCAGCGCAATCGAGCCGCCGATCAGCCCGGGGCCTGCAATTCCGACCGTCGCGCCGTCCACGGCGCTACGCGGCGGCGGTGGCCGGCTCCGGCATCGCGCGCCCGACGGCCGCGGCAACCGGGCGCAAGCGATCCATCAAGTCGCCGAAGAGCGCGAACGTCAGCGACTGCGGTCCGTCCGAAAATGCGGCCGCCGGATTGGGATGGACCTCGACGATCAGCCCGTCGGCCCCGGCCGCGACCGCCGCGAAACTCATCGGCGCAACGAGCGACCGCACGCCCGTGCCGTGCGACGGATCGACGATCACCGGCAAGTGCGTCAGCTGCTGCACGACGGGGACGGCGGAGATGTCGAGCAGGTTGCGCGTTTGCGGATCGTAGCTGCGGATGCCGCGCTCGCAGAGGATGACGTCGTGGTTGCCGGCGACGTAGACGTATTCCGCGGCCATGAGCCACTCGTCGATCGTCGCCGCCACGCCGCGTTTGAGCAGCACCGGCTTGTGCACGCCGCCGACCTCGCGCAGCAGGCTGAAGTTCTGCATGTTGCGGGCCCCGATCTGCAACACGTCGGCGTACTTTGCAACAAGCTCGACGTCGCGCGGATCGAGCACCTCGGTAACGACCGCAAGCCCGTTGCGGTCGGCGGCGTCGCGCAGAAATTTCAAGCCGTCTTCGCCTAAACCCTGAAAGGCGTAGGGCGACGTGCGCGGCTTGAACGCTCCGCCGCGCAAGACGTTGGCACCGGCGCGCGCCACGGCGACCGCGGTCGCCTCGAGCTGCTCGCGCGACTCGACGCTGCACGGGCCCGCGCAGATCGCAAGCGTGTCGCCGCCGAACGAGACGCCGTCGCGCACGCGCACGACGCTGCGTCCGGGGCGAGCTTCATGGCTGACCAGTTTGTAGCTGCGCGAAATCGGTACGACCGATTCGACCCCGTCGAGGCCCGCGAACTGCGCGAGCAGCGTCTCCTTGTCGGGCGGGGCGCCGATCACGCCGACGATCGTCCGTTCGGCGCCTTTACTGACGTGCGCGGTCAATCCGAGCGACGCGATCAGCGCCGTGACGCCGTCGAGTTCGGATTCCGCGGCGTGCGGGCGCATGACGATAATCATTGTGGGGTGGTGCTCCTTTCGCGCCCGGCGAGATCCGGTCGAAGCGCAACGGCTTCGCGTAAGTAGACATGAACCATCTCGCTTTGGGTGCGTGCGGTGTTGACGTGCACGAGCACGCGGATGCAGCGTTCGAGCCGGCCTGGGACGCCGATTTCGGTGAAGTTCAAGAGCGGCACCATCGTCCAGCCCATCCGGCGGGCCGCGGCTGCGGGAAATTCGGCGTGCAGGTCGGGGGTCACCGTGAAGAGCGCCGAGGCAACGTCCTCCGGCTTAAGGTCGTTCGCGGCGACGATCTCGCGGACCAGTTCGCCCGTGGCCTCGAGGATTGCTGCGGCTGTATCCTCGCTGACGGTGGTCGCCCCGCGGATTCCCCGGACGACCATCGTTCCGCGCGCGCGGCGAACGAGGTCGCGCACGAAATGCCTCGCGCTACGCATCGTCGTCCTCCGCATCCACCGAACGTCGCAGCGCGCGCAACTCGGCGAGTTCCTTTTCGGTCGCATCGCGGCTCGTACCGACGCGCAGGTCGCCGAGCGCGATCGGGCCGAAGCGCAGGCGCACGAGCGAGAGCACCGGATGATCGGTCGCATCGAACATGCGCCGGACTTGACGGTTGCGGCCTTCGTGGATCGTAATGTCGAGCTCCGATGAGGCCGAACCGGCGCGCACGACGCGAATCTTCGCGGGGCTGCTGCGGCTGCCGTCGAGACGCATCCCCGCGAGAAAGCGTTTGACGTCCTCGCCTTGCAAGCGCCCGCGCACGACCGCCCGATAGGTTTTCTCGACACCGTAGCGCGGATGGGTGAGGACGTGGGCGAGTTCCCCGTCGTTGGTCAGGAGCAGGACACCGGAGGTGTCGTAGTCGAGCCGCCCGACCGGTACGACGCGGCCGCCGCCCGGCGAAACGAGCGCGGCGACGGTGCGCCGGCCGGCCGGATCCCGCATCGTCGTCATCACGCCGGCGGGCTTGTGCAAGACGACGTAGCGATGACGCGCCGGCAAGGCGACGCGTTTGCCCGCGAGCTCCACGCGGTCGCTCTCGTCCACGACTCGGCCGAGTTCGCGCACGACCGTGCCGTTGACCCGGACGTGCCCGGCGACGATAAAGTCCTCGGCCTTGCGCCGGGACGCGACCCCAGCATGGGCGAGGTATTTCTGAAGGCGCACGGCCGTCTGTCGTTCGCCAAGGCCGTCACACTCGGCCTTTGCGTTAACTGACAGGAAGAATGAATCGCGGGCGCAGGGAACCCTACCAGGGTGCCCATTCTTTTAAAATCGGGGCCACGGACGGCTTGATCGACTCCGCCGCTCCCGGCGTCGACATCGACGAGCTCGTCGCTCGCGTTCGGCAGCGAGTCTCTGCGCTGCGCGAACGGCCGCACGGGCCCGTCCCACTCGACGCCTTCTCGTTGCGCTCGAGCGTCTTCATCGATTCGCTCGAAGCCAACACGAACATCGCCGACCAGAAACTGCAGATCCGTACGCAGTGGCCATCGAACATCGGGACAGCCTTTCCGTTCGCATTCGAAGGGGTGCGCCGGCGCTGTCTTTCGGGCCTCGCCTTTCTCTTTAAGGATCAGCGTCACGTCAACGCGGCGTTGGTCGCGGCGTTCCGCGAACAAATCAGCCTCAACCGCCAGCTCGTCGAGCAACTGCGCGCGCTGCGCGAGGATCTGGAAATGCTCGGCGAGGCATTGCACGTGGAGGAGACCGGAGCCGAACGCGAGCGTTGAACCACAACGGCACGCACGCGCAACGGGCCGCCGGTTTGCGTATCGCCATCGTCACGCCGTGGTTCGGGCCCGAATTGCGCGGCGGAGCCGAGTCACAGAGCCGGCAGCTCGCGGAACATCTCGCCGCGCGCGGCCACAACGTCGACGTCCTGACGACCTGCTGTGCGTCGTTCTACGACGATTGGGGCAAGAGCACGCTGCGGCCGGGTTCCGAACGGCAAGGCAATCTCACGATCCGGCGTTTTCGTACCGACAAACGCGACGGGAGAGCGTTCGAGCGCGTCAACGCGATCCTGCTCAGCCTCGACGTCGCGCAGCTGCGCCGGTCGGTGTCGCCGATCGGCGACCGCGACGCCGAAGCGTTCTGCCGCAACAGCATCAACAGCATGTCGCTCTACGCCTATCTTGCGGCCGAAGGGGCGGGGTACGACCATTTCGTCTTCCTGCCGTACATGTTCGGAACGACGTTATTCGGATTGCCGCTCGTCGCCGAACGCGCCTACCTTCAGCCTTGTCTGCACCGCGAGCCCTATGCGTATCTGACGCAGGTTGCGAAGACCGTGCACGCGGCCAAAGGCCTCTTGTTCAATAGCGAAGGCGAGTTCGAGCTCGCGGTTTCGCTCTTCGGTCCCGGTATCATCAGAAAGTCGCGCGTCGTCGGCGAAGGCGTCGAGGTGGACCGCGACCGGGCGCGCTTCCCCGAGCGCGTCGGCGAGTTCGTGCCCGCGCGCGAGCGCTATCTGCTCTACCTCGGGCGCCAGGATCCAGCGAAGAACGTCGCGACCCTCGTCGCCGCGTACAAAGGCTTTCGGCGCAGTGCGCCGGCGTCGCGTCTCAAGCTCGTCCTCGCCGGCGAGCGCCACGTTTCGTACGGCGAATCGTCGGCCGGCATCGTCGACGTCGGGCCCGTCTCGGAACGTGAGAAAAGCGCGCTGCTCGCGCACTGCCGCGCACTCGCGCAACCGAGCACGAGCGAAAGCTTCTCGCGCGTCATGTACGAGGCGTGGGCGTTCGCTCGACCGGTTGTCGTGCACGCGGATTGTCCGCCGACTGCAACGGCGGTTGCGCGCAGCAGCGGCGGGTTGCTTGCCGATTCGATGTCCGCCTGGGAGAACGCACTGCATCGCATCGACGACAGCTCCGAGGAAGCCCTCGACGCCCTTGGGCGGCGCGGCGCGATCTTCGCCGGCGAGCATAGTGCATGGAGCGCAGTCGTCGAGCGCTACGAGGGCGCGTTCGCGTCCGAACGGGTCCCGGTGCGCGATCCCTGGGACGAGCTTCCCGACCTTCCGCTCACCGCGGCGCTTGCGGACGGCAAGACGAACTTGCTCTACGCCGGCCCCGTCGTTTCGATCGACCACCTCTATGCGCTGCTCGTTTTCTTCTTGCACTACCTCACGCTGGAACGCGAGGCGCGCTTGGCGATTGCCGCGACCGCGCCGATCGACGCTCGCGTTTACGACGCCGTGCAGACCGAAGTGCGCCGGCTCGATCTCGTCGACCGGCTGCTCGTCGCCCGCGATCTCGCTCCCGCGCAACTCCAAGCGCTGTACCTGTCGGCGGACGCGTTCGTCTCACTCGATCGCTCCGAGACGAGCGCCGCGGAACTCCAGTACGCGATGTGGTTCGACGTACCGATTCTCGCCACCAACACGCCGGCGCACCGCGCCGTCGCGGACCAAGGCGGCATCCTCGTCGACGACACGAGCGACCTGCTCGCGATCGCCGTGCTCGCGCAAGTATTGGTCACGGATTCCGTGTTGCGCCAAAAAATCATCGCCGGAGCGCGCCGCGCACGTCTAGTGGCGCACGAAGCGCATCACGTCGCCGGCATTGACGTCGCCGCCCGTTGAAAGCTGCGCGCTCAAGCGCAGCGTGTGTCGACCGCGCGGTAAACCGGCGTCGTTCCAAACGGCGCTAAAGCCGCTTTGCGCGTAGGCCGGGACGCCGTACGTCGCCGCGACGTCGGGACGTGAAAGACCGTATCGCGCGGTCGCCACGGGATGCCCGTCGACGGCTACGCGCACGCCCGCCGCCGCGCGACAGCGTCCGGCATCGACGAGCCATCCGGTCATGCGGTGGTCGCCCGGGTTCGCGAGCGGCGGCTCGAGCGTGTCGACCGCATACGCGACCGCCGCTACCCGCGCGGGGGTTGATTGCACGTCGAGATCGACGAAGTCGCCCGAGCGGTAGTACCCGCGCCCGTCACTCGCGACGAACCGAAACGCGATCGTATGCCGGCCGGGCTCGAGCGCACAGCCCGGAATCATCACCGCGAAGCCCGACGCAGCAAAGGCCGCAGCACCAAGCGCCGCGGCGACGTCGCTGCGCCGGATGCCGGTAACGGCGGTATACGACGGACCCCCATCGACGACGGCCACGACCGCGCTTGCGGGCGCGCGCGTCACGGGATCGACCGCCCATCCGGAAAACGCGATCGCCTCACCGCGAGAGAGAGCGAGTCTCGGCTGCGGATGCCAGTGCAGCACGACCGTCTTGCGGCCGATCGTCGCCGCATCGATCGAGTAGCGCCCGAGACCATCGAGTGCCGCGAGCGGCGAAGCAGCCGTAGCGGGCGGCGCACTTCTCGGAATCGGAAGCCTCGTCAAGATCCCGATCATCACGAGGGCCGCGACTGCGCTTGCGACGATCTCGACCCAGAACCTGCGCACGATGCCCACGACCGAGGCGGGTTCTCACCCGGCGCCCTTCGCTCCGCTGACGCGGGCATTGCCCTTGCCCGGCCCGCGGCGCGAGCTCGTTGTTTCGGTCAGCACGACCCGATCGATCGCCCGATAGTATCCGGAACCGTCGGCACTGAGGATTATCACGTCGATCCGGTGCGGTCCGGCTGCAAGCGACCCTGCCCGTACCGGCGCAATGAACCCGGTGGCAGCCATCGACTGATCGCCGAAGTACGACGCGACGTCGGGCCGCTGGTTCCCGTAGAGAGCAGGGATCAACGTTTTGCCGTCGACTTCGAGGAAGACCGCGCGAGCCGGTTCCAGGACGACGGGATCGTATGCCCAGCCACCAAACAGAAGCGTTTGACCTCGCGGCGCGGACACGTTCGAATGAGCCTGTCCGGCGGTTTTCACGACGACGCGTGAGGGAGACGACACGATCCCGTCGAGCGAATATGCCGGTACGCCGCGCAGCGGCTCGAGCGCCGCGAGCTGGCTCACAGACGCGGGCAGCGGAGGCTGCGCCATCAGCGGCGCTACGCTTCGCGGAACGGTTACGCGCCCCGTGAGGGCGACCGCCGCAATCATAATGATCGCTGCGACGCCGACGATACCGAGCGGTAGGTAGCGCGCGCTAAGCCGCCCGTCGCCACCGGTCACCTACTTGGCCCGCGACGAACTGCGAACGGGCACAAGCTCTTCAAATTGCGGATCTCCCGCCGCCGCGAGGGCCGGAAGACTCCAGCGCAAGTAGGCGGGGCAGGGACAAAGCAGACTCAATTGCTCGTCGGTCGGATCAGGAAAATCGTGAACGGCGAGCATTCCCCGTTGGATCGGGCTCGTAAATTCGGCGATATACCGGAAGCCGGTGAACTGCGCACGGACGAACAGATAAGCGAAGCCGCAGACCAAGACCGCGGCCGCCGGCACAACGAGCCGAACCGCGAACCGGCCGGCTTTCCAGGCGTCGGCGAGGAGGAGTACGAGCAGCGCGATCACACCGAACCAGAGATCCGTCGCCATCGTCGCGTAGCGGCTCGACGTCGCCTGAACGATCCCTAATCCTGCGCGGCCGTATGCGGCCAAAAGCGCATCACAGACGACGAACGCACACAAGGCAAGCCACGGCACGTAGGCTTCGGCGCTCCTGCCGCGTGCGCGAAGCGCCCCGAAGCGAATCGCCGCGATTGCGATGACGGCGAGCGAAAACATTCCGAGAAATTCCGCCGGCTGCGTCCCATTTCGCGTTCCGAGCGGGCCGCCGAGAAACGCCAACACGTATTGCGGAAACATGGTCGCAAGCTCGCCCGCGCGGCCCGGGAAGCCCGGGTGGGCATTGAAGCCGCGCAAAAATATCGCGAGCATGACGATCGACCCCGCAACCCATAGGCTCGCCCGCCGCCAGCCGGAGGGGTCGCGCAGCAAGAGCGCGAGCACGCCTACCGGCAAAAGACTGAGCCCGGCCGAAAGGCTGAACAGCGAGACGGCCGAAGCGCCAAGGGCCACGACGACGTTCGATGCGCTCGGCGCGCGCAGCGTTAACACGTACAACGCGAAGAGCGCAGACAGATTGGCCACGAACCATTCGCTCCCCATCCCCCACAACAGCGTCTCCACTTGGACGAGCGAAAACGTTAGGAGCGAAGCGCCGAGAAAGACGTAGGGTACGGTACGCGCCGGCAATGTGGAAACGATCATGCGCCAGAGTATGGCGAGGTCGAGGGTCACGAGACCGACGTCAAAGAGCGTCTCGCGCAGTTCGCTCCAGCCGCCCAGACGCGAGAGCCCGAGTATCAACAGCGCCGGAAAGAATATCCGGTGCTCGTTGCGCTGTGCGAACGCATCGGCCCACAGGATGTGCCCGCGGTCGGCGCCCAGAATGAGCCGCGTGAAGGTCCATTCGTCGATATACGGTACGTCGACGGTGTACCGATAGACGAGTGCGAACGCGAGCGCGGGCACGACGCCCGCTGCGACGACAATCGTTACGAGCCCGAGGATCGAGGTCCTACGTGAAGCCTGCACGCCAGGCGGCGTTCTCACCCGGCGTTCTTCGCTCCGCTGACATGGGGGTTACCGCGCTCGTAGAAGCGCAGCAGCCGGTCGACTTCCTTCGTCAGACCGATTCGCCGGCTCGTTACGATTTCGGCGCGCGGTGCGAGCGGCGCGGCGAGCCACAGCGGACCCGCGGCGCAAAGATCGAGTCCATCCTCGGCGCGCGTAATGGCAAGAGCGCTCGCCAAACGCCCCGGACCGCGCAACAGATCGCGATCGCGCGCGCCCGGGCGCCGAACCCGCATCCCCTCCAGGCCGCGTAGCGGTTCGGCGGCGCGGATGAGGACGCCCGCGCCGACGCCGGCCGCCTCGGCGCTGACGTTGAAGCAATAGTAATTTCCGTAGATGTAGTATACGTAGGCGTGACCGCGGCGGCCGAACAGGGTCCGATTGCGCGCCGTCTTGCCCCGAAACGAATGCGCAGCCGCGTCCATCGGCAGATAGGCCTCGGTTTCAACGATCCGCGCGACGGCGCGTCCCTCGGGCAAATCGCGCACGATCGTCGCCCCGATGAGGAAGCGCGCCAACGCCTCCGTGTCGATGGGTAGCTCGGCCCGGCGCAGACGCCGCAGCCGGCTAGGCAGCGACGTGGAGGGAGACTTCGGCCCTGGCGCGGCCCGCGAGATCACGCGCGGCTGGTTCGCCGGCGACCACGACCGTCGCCTCGCTGAAACGGTTGAGCGCGCAACGCAGCGACACGTAGGGCAGCGCGAGCGGACCCGGCACCGGTAAGCGCTCGTCGAGCTCGCGAACGAGCCGCTCGTCTTCGATGGCGAAAACGGCGTGCCGGACCCCGCGGCCGCGCACCTCTTCGGCGACGGCCCGCAGCGCGGCGTAGCTGACGTCTCGGCCGCGCAGCGCCTCGGCCGGACTGCACCGGAAGGGGACCCGGACGACCGCCCCGCCGCTACCCTCGGCGCCGAGCAAGGCGTACGCGATCCCGTCGCCGCGCTCGTCGACCGCGAAGCCGATCGTGGCCCGCACCACCACTCGCCCGCCGCCAGCCATTGCGTTCATGATGCCCAATTCTAGCTCGAACGTATGTTCGATGTCAAATGGTGACTTCCAGGAGACGCACACCGGGCGCCCAAGTGCGAGCGCTGACGATGAGCACATCCGGCCTCCCCGTTTCGGCCGCCCGCGTCGCCGCACGATACCTCCCGCACCAGTCCCCGGAGCAACTCGACGCGCTGCTGCGCTGCTTCGATCTTGCCGTTTTGCGCCGCCGGCTGGCGGTCGCCGGCCTCTGTCCCGAGTCGGCAGGCGATGACGCGCTCCTCGAAGCGTACTTCACGCGCGACGACTGCGCCCGCATTTCGCCAAACGAGCTCTTCAATGAGACGTGGTACCGTTCGCATTACCCGGACGTTGCGGCTGCGGCCGCAGCCGGCGGAACGAGCGGTTTCGTTCACTTCATCGCGCACGGCTGGCGAGAATCGCGCTGGCCGACGCAGACGCTCTACGTTGCCGGCACGGGAGGCGATCCGCACAAGACGTTGACCGCACTCGACGAGACGGAATACGTGGCGTTGAATCCGGCCGCTCGTGCGTTCCTCGAGGCCTTCCCCGTGCTGACCGCGACCGAACACTACAACCTGTACGGGCGCTTCCTCCATCTCACCGCAAGCACCGCCGCGCGCACGCCCGTGGTCGACGCGCGCAGCGCGCTCGTGGCCATGCTGGAAAGCGAATTCGATCCGGCATTCTACGCCGACGCCTATCTGAAAGGCGCGTCACCCGAGGATCTCGCCGACCCGTTTCGCCATTACCTGACGGTCGGAATCGAGCGCGAGCATTCACCCAATCGCTGGTTCGAGGAGGACTGGTACCGCGCGTTCTATCCGGACGTCCGCTCGGCGATTCCGCGCGACGTGCTCTGCGGTTTCCACCACTATCTGGCCCGCGGCCGCCGCGAGGGGCGTCTGCCGCGTTTCGATTTGACGGCGGCGCTCGAGGCGAAACTTCCCGGCGTCACCGCTCCCGTGCTGATCGGGCGAACGCAAGACCTTCGTTACCGTATCTACGGTGCGCGCAGTCTGCGCGCGTTCCGGCGCCGCGGGGCGCCCGAGCGCGGCACCGTGTGGTTCCTGCTCCCGACGCTCAATCCCGACATCTCATTCGGCGGCTACCAAGCCGCTTTCGAGTTGATCCGAGCGCTGCGGGCAGCCGGCCGCGAGGTCGCGATCTATTGCACCGAAGATGCCGGTGCCGACAAAGGCTACTTTCTTTGGCGCGAACATTCGGAAAAAATTCGTGCGGCGTTCGAAAACATTTCGCTCCTCGGACGCGACGAGGATCATCGGATCGGGATCGGACCGAACGATCGCGTGGTCGTGTATTCGGTTTGGGACCTCTTTCGTGCTGCGCCGCTCGCCGAGTGGACCGACTTGGGGCGCCCGTTTCTGCTCGCGCAGGAGTACGAGCCCGTCTTCTTCGACAACTCGTCGAGCAAGGCGCTCTGCCACGAGGCCTACAGCGTGCCGCACTATCCGATCATCAACAGTCGCCAGTTGCGTGATTATTTCCGCGCCCACCGGGTCGGCGTCTTCGCCGCCGACGACTGCGAAGAGATCGAGCACTACGCCCTCTTCGAGCATCGCATCAATCAGTTGCCGCGGCAAACGGTCGCTTCGATGAGCGCCCGGACCCGCAAGATGTTCGCGCTCTACGCGCGCCCCGAGCTACACGCGTCGCGCAACTTGTTCGAAATAACCCTGCTCGCACTGCAAAACCTCTGCGCGCGCGACGTCTTCGGCGACGAATGGTCCTTTGTCGGGATCGGCGCGCTCTCCGACGTGCCGCCGATCGACCTCGGCGGCGGGCACCGCCTCGCGTTGCGCCAGCGCACGACCGAGCAAGAGTATCGCGAGATGCTCCAATCGCTCGACATCGGCGTCAGCATGATGTACGCGCCGCACCCGGGCGTCGTGGCGCTCGAGTTCGCGACGACCGGCGCCCTGGTTGTCACCAACGTGTACGAGAACCGGAGCGCGGACGAACTGGAGCGCCTTTGCGCCAACATCATTCCCTGCGAGCCGTCACTGCGCGACCTCGAGCGCGCGATCGCCCAGGCCGTCGCGGCCTCGGTCGACCACGCAGCACGCGAGCGCAACGCCTACCGGCCGGTGCTGCGCTCGTGGGACGAAATCTTTTCCCGCGACTTTGTCGAACGTGTTTTCCGCCTGGATGCGTAACGTGCTGAGCGCCCTCTACGAGCACGCTGCCGCCGCGCCGATGCGGCCGGCCCTGCTGTTCGTCAAGCAGAACGAGTACCAGCAGTTTACCTACGAGGATCTGCTGCGCGAGAGCGAGCGCTGGGCGTCGACCTTCGCGAATCAGGGCGTTGAAGCGGGCCAGATCGTTGCGATCGTGCTCGGCCACCGCTACGAACTCTATCCGGCGTTTCTCGGCGCCATGCGGGCCGGAGCGATACCGACGTTCCTGCCGTATCCGACTTCGAAGCAGGATCCGGACTTGTATTGGCGCGGCCAGGCCGAACTTTTCGCGCGCGTACGGCCGGCCTGCGTGATCGCGCACGCGGCGATCTTGCCGCGCATCCGGGAGCTGACCGCGGGCTTTGCGTGCGCGCTCGTCGACGTCGACGAACTCGGCTCGCCGGCGGCCTCCGCCGTTCTACCGCCGCTCGAAGCGGTCGAAACCCGCGACCGGGTCGCGCTCCTGCAACACAGTTCGGGTACGACCGGAGCGAAGAAGGGCGTCGCGTTGACGTTCGGGACGATTGCGGACCAAAACGCCGCGCATGCGGCGGCACTTGAAGCATCGCCCCGAGACCTTACCGTTTCGTGGCTCCCGCTGTATCACGACATGGGGCTGATCGCAGCATTTCTCTTTCCGATCTCGCTCGGCAGCTGCGTCGTTTCGCTTGACGCTTTCGAGTGGCTGCTGCGGCCGGCATCCCTGTTCGAAGCGATCGAGCACTACCGGGCGACCCACACCTGGCTCCCGAACTTTGCGTTCAATCATCTCGTGCGCACGCACGACCCGTCCCGCACGTACGACCTGTCCTCGATGCGCGCGTTCGTCAACTGCTCGGAGCCGTGCAAACCCGCAACGTTCGAAGCGTTCGGGACGGCGTTCGCAGCCTCGGGCGTGACCGGCGCGATGCTGCGCACCTGCTACGCGATGGCCGAGACGGTCTTCGCCGTCACGTTGAGCCCGCCGCGAAGCGAGCCCCGGACGCTCGCGGTCGACCCCGAGGCCCTGCGCACGCGTGACGAAGCCGTCACGCCGCTGGGTGAGGGCCTAACGTTCGTTTCGTGCGGCACGCCGCTCGACGGCGTCGAGCTGCGGATCGTGGCCCACTCGGGAGCCAACGTCGGCGAGATCCAGCTTCGCGGACGTTTCGTCTTCTCCGAGTACTACGCCAATCCAGAGGCGACGGCCCAGAGCTTCGACGGCGGCTGGTACAAGACGGGCGACATCGGCTTCCTCTACGAAGGCGAGCTCTACGTCTGCGGGCGGCGCAAGGAAATGCTGATCGTTCACGGCCAAAATTTCTATGCAAGCGACGTCGAAGCCGTCGCAAGCGAGGTCGCGGGCGTCAAACCCGGGAGGGTCGCCGTGTTCGCGGTATTCGACGAGAGCGTGGGAAGTGAGGAGGCCGTCGTCCTCGCAGAAACCGCGTTCGATGACGAAACGAGCCGGCTCGATCTCATCCGCCGCATCCGCGCCGACGTCTACAGCCGGCTCGGCCTGCAAGTCCGGACCGTCGAACTCCGCGCCCCGGGCGAACTCGTGAAAACGACGAGCGGCAAGATGAGCCGCGACGAGAACCTCCGGCGCTACGCAGCCGGTCCCGTGCCGTGACCGACCCCGCGTTCGAGACGGCCGTGATTGCGATCGTCGCCGACACGTTCTCGATCGACCCGGCCACGGTCGGACGGCATACGACCGCCGACGACGTGGAAGGCTGGGATTCGCTCGGACACTCCGTGCTGCTCGCGCGACTCGGGCAGAAGCTGCGCATCGAGATCGGCGAACAGATCGCGATCGAGCCGAAAAACGTCGGCGAACTCGTCGACCGGTTAGCGCACGAGCGCGCACGCGTCAGCGATGATTGAGCGTGAGGGAAAGGTCCGCGGGGTCCTCGAGGGGCGCGGCGGCCGGCTCTTCCTCGGCGATCAAGACGGGTTCGCCCTCGACTGGTTCTTGAGCGCAAAACCCTTCAACCGCTCGCTGCTCGAAGTCTGGAAACGCACCCTGCGACGCCGCGCGCGCGAACTCAAACGGCGTGGAATACCCTATATCTTCTACCTCGCGCCCGACGCACATTACGTCTACCCCGAGGACCTGCCCGCGGGGCACGAAGCCGCCGCCGGCCAGACCCCTCCGGGGACGACGTTTCTTGGGTTCATGAGCGAGCTGAAGGACATCGCCTTCGTCGACCCGCGGCCCGATTTGCTTGCGGCCAAAGGGGCGCTCGAGATCTACCGCAAGACCGACTCGCACTGGACGCAGTACGGCAGCTTCATCGCCTACAAGACCTTGTGCCGGGCGCTCCAAGGGGTCGTCCCCGTCTCCGAGTTGCAGGCCCGCGACGTCGCTTTCGAATACCGGCGGTTTTTCGGCGACCTCGGCGTCTTGGTCGAGCCCGAACGCAGCGAGGAGACCGTGCGCGCGCGGACCGCTCGCAACCCCTACGTGCGCATCTATGAGAACGACGGCTTCGACCGCACCGGATGTTTTGAAACCCTCGCTGCCGACGCCATCGCAACGCGCGTGCTGCTCTTTCGCGACTCGTTCATGACCGATCAGTTCGATTACATCGGGCGCAGCTTCCGGCACGTGCTCTGCGCGGGTACGACCACGAGCCTGTTCCTCGACGAGATCGACGCGTGGAAGCCGCGCGCCGTCATCTCGCACGTCGGCGAGCGCCGCCTCTACTCCTACGAACTCGATCACCGGCAAGATACGTTCGACGACGTCTTTCGGACGGATTTCGGTTCGCCGCGCGGCCGCTTGGCCCAGAAAGCGATGCTGCTCTTGGGCGCGCGGCGGCCGGCCGATGCGCTCGCGCACATCACGGAATTCGAGGCGGATCCCGCGCTGCGCCCCGACCACGCCTACGTAGCCGCGCAAGTGCTGCGCGCAAATAGCCTCGACGAGCGCGCGTGGGCAGCCGTCAACGTCGCGCTGCGGTCCTATCCGACGCGCCCGTCGTATCTCTCACTCGCCGCGAAGATTCAGCTGGCGCTCGGCGGCCTGCGCGAAGCGCTCGATTTGGTCGGCCGTGCGCTCGAGACCGCGTCGTACAACGGCCACTACCACGAAACGTTCTGCTACCTCCTCTTGGCCAAGGGTGAAGCCGCTGCGGCCCGGCGCTATCTCGATGCGGCGCTCGTCGAGATCGACGACTACGGCGTTCTGTGGTACCTTCAAAGCCTGGCTTGTGAAGCGCTCGGCGATCGCTCGGGAGCGATCGATGCAATCGTGGAGGCCTTGCGCCTCGACTCGAACGAAGCGACGTTCCAGACGCAAGCGATCAAACTTTGGGGGACATGACCTACGACGCCGCGACCGACGCCGTCAGCGGACGGTTCGAGTCGGCCGCCGCGTATCCGCAACCGACCGTGACGATCGATTGCGACGGGGTGCCCTGGGCAACCGTCGCGGCCGTACCGATTGCCGAGCAGCCGGGCGCGTTCGCGTTTTCCTGCGCGCTCGGTCCAGTTGCGCAGCCGACGCGGTCCTCGGTCGTCGCGCGCGAATGGAACGGCAAGCCGGTGGCAGCCGAGAGCGTCATGCGCGAACCGCTGCGCAACGCTCTCGGCCTACTCGCAAGCGACGTTCTTGCGACCGACCACCATCCATTTTCAGCACTGCCGTGGATCACGCTGAGCGGCGCGCGCCTGACGGTCACCGGCATGCATCTTCCGCCGGAAGGCGACCCGGGGAAACTTTCGATCGCATTTGGCCCCGGCGTCGCATACGATCTCGCCTACGGTTTGGCTTCTCCTGATTTTCGCGAGCAGTACTGGTATTGGCCGAACGCCGATCAGTCGGGCCTCATCCTCACGATCGATCTCGCCGCTTGCGCCAGGGGTTCGGACCCGTTCCATTTTCGCTTCGTCTACCCCGCGGCGAGGAACTTGGGGGGCGGAAAACGCCCGATCGACGTCTGGCTGCCGCGCAGTTTCGAATCGCTCATGGGATTTCCAACCGATTCGGCATTGCTCCGGCGCGTGCAATTCTTTTCCGACTCCGCCTCCGCTGCGATCACGGGATACAACGCATTCGAGACGCTCGCCGCGCTGTTCGCAAAAGCCGGGATCGAAGCGGACTCGGGACCGCGCCTTTTGGACTGGGGTTGCGGACACGGCCGCGTCACGTGCCATTTCATCGATCGCTGGCCCGCGGCACATATCTGCGGCGCCGACATCGACGCCGAAAATATCACGTGGTGTCGCGAGCACCTTCGCGGGAGCTTCCGGGTGCTTCCACTTTGGCCACCATCCGATTTCCCCGATGCGTCGTTCGACGCGATCTTCGGGATCTCGGTTCTGACGCATTTGACGTCGGACGCGCAAGAGGCGTGGCTCGGGGAGTTGGCCCGCATCCTGCGGCCGGGAGGCGTGGCGCTGCTAACGTTTCAAGCCGATGCGAACGCGGCCTATCAGTCGCGCTGGCGCGACCCGGACTGGTGGTCGCGTTGGCGCGAACGCGGCTTTGACGACGAACAGTTCGATCCGGCGCTCGAAGGGTCGATCTCCGACCCGACGTACTATCGCAACACGACGCAATCGAGCGACGACTTCCGCCGCAAGTGCGATCCCTATTTCGAGCTGATGACGATCGAGCCGGCGGCCTTCGGCGGTTACCAAGACTGTGCGGTTTTGCGGAGGCGCACGCCGTAGTGGACGAACGCATAGCTCTGGACGGCCGCCTGCGTTTGGACGATGCCGACGTCTTATCGGGGACGTTCCCCGCGGCAGCCGAAAAGCAGGTCACCATCTACCATCGAGGCGCGCGCTGGGCAGGCGTACCGGCACGAATCGACGCCGCGGGGGGCGCCACGTTCTCGTGCCAGCTGCCCCCGGTGCGCGAGCCGTGCGAGGCGACGATTGAGGTTCGCGACGCGTCCGGCGAACGCGTTTTCGAACGCGAAGTCTTCAGCAGAAAACCGCGCGTCAACGGCTATGGCCTGAGTGCGTACGATGTGTTTGCGCTCGCGCATCCGCCGCTCAACTCGATTCCCTGGTTGACGTTCGACGGCGTGCAGCTGCGCATTGGCGGCGGTCATCTTCCGCCGGGCGGCGACCCTTCGAGCCTCTCGGTTCGGTTCGGGCCGGGCGTCGTCTACACGTTCGAATACCCGCTTCCGTCGCCGGGCTGGGATGACTACTACTGGTATTGGCCCAATGCCGCCGGCTCGAATCTGACGATTACGATCGATCTCTTAGCGTCCCGCTTCGATGCGGATCCGTTCCACTTCGCGTTTGTCGAGACGAAGGACGGTGAGACCAAAAAGCTCTCCGATATATGGCTTCCGGGCGATCTCCATTCGTTCTTGAGCCTCACGTCCGACGTCGCAAAAATCGAGCGCGTTCAGCGCGGTCAGGATGCCCACAGCATCGTCTTGCCCGGGTATTCGCACTTTCGCTACCTCGAATCGCAGTTTGCGCGGTTCGGGATCGTCGACGCCCCCGGCGTCTCGATTCTCGATTGGGGCTGCGGCGTCGGGCGCCTGAGCGCGCACTTCGTGAGGCAGTGGCGGCGCGCGCGGACGTTCGGCACCGACATCGATGCCGACAACGTGCGCTGGTGCGCGGCGACCTTGGGTGAGGATCGTTTCGCGGTCGCTCCGCTTTGGCCGCCGGCGAGCTATCCTGACGAGACCTTCGACGGCGTGTTCGGTGTCTCGGTCATGACGCATCTGACGGCGGATGCGCAGGCAGCCTGGCTCGGCGAGCTCGCGCGCATCCTCAAACCCGGCGGCATCGCCCTGCTTACGTTCGCCGGCCCTGCCGGTACCGCTGCCGGCTCACTCTGGCGCAGCGCGGCGTGGTGGAAGGCCTACTCGACCAGTGGATTCGATGCCGAGATCCGCGACGCCGCGCTTGAGGGCTTCATCGCAGATAGCGATTACTACCGTCAGACCAACCAAACGCACGCCAACGTCACGGCGACCTGGTCGCGGCACTTCGAGGTGCTCGAAACGATCGAGGCCGCGTTCGGAAACCAGGACCTGGCGATCCTCCGGAAGCGCTAGGTTCGCGAGCGCCCGGGCAAGAGCCGGAGAGCGCCGCCCACGAAACGCTTCAGCGTCCACCAGCGGCTCGAATAGATCGCCTCGATACTGGTTTCGAGTCGCACGTTCTCGGCCCGGAGGCGCTCGAGCTCGCGCTCGAGATGTGCGAGGAAAAGCCGCTCGAGGTGTGCTTTCGCAGCTTCGCTCTCGTCGAGTTGCGACTCGAGTTGCCCGGCGCGCACGAGCAGCGCGTTGATCGTCTCGTTCGCGTCCGCCCGCTCGGTCTCGAGCGCCGCAATCCGGCGCTGAGCCTCGAGCAAATCGACATCGATCCAGTCCCGCACGGCGCTCCCTTTCCCGTAGCCGGCAGGCGGGACGACGCCTCCGGCCAAAGATGAAAGCGTGCCGTTCGTCCTAATCACGCTGCTCGGGGCGGCCCCGGCGCCTTCCATTCCTCGAATGATCGCTCATGCCTGACGCCTCCCTTTCAAAAGCATTTGCCGAGCTTCTCGAATCGCTCGAGGTGGAGCGCGTGCGAAACGCCGAGTTGCAACGGGCATATCGCATCGTCGAGGCAAGCGCCTTCTCTCGCCTGGACGCGTTCGCCCGAAGCCTGAAGCGCTCCCGCGCGACGCTCGGGAGCCGCAATGCGGGCTAGCACGCCCGCGGGCGGCCCGTTGCCGGTCGTCCGCCGCGCGACCCAATCGCTCGGTGCGGCGTTGCTCGGCGCGGCGGTCGCCGGCTGCGGTATTACCGCCTCGGCTGCTAAAGCGTCGCCCGCACCGAACGCGAATGCCGGACCGGGCAGCGTTCGCGACGTGTCGGCGGCGTGCCGGATTCACGGGCCGCTCCAATCCGGCGCGATGGTCGGCATCGACGCGTTCACGGGCGGCGGAACGACCCGCGACATCACCGATCATCGCGAGGCCACGAGCGCCGGCGCCTACCTGATGTATGGTTGGGGTAAGGACCGCAACTCCGCGGGGCCCGCACGGGCCGCCTGCCTAATCGTCGACGGAAGGGTAGAGGAACGTGCGACCTCGCTCTACGGCGAACCGCGGGCCGACGTTGCCAAAGCACTTGCGAACCCGGCCCTCGCGCGGTCGGGGTACCTCATCAAGATTCCGGCCGGAACCTTCACCCCGGGACAGCACCGAATCGGCGTCGCGGTGGTCTCTTCCGACGGCTCGATCGCGCAATCATCGGTCGTCAGAACCATCACCTTCCACTAGCGAACGCTCCCGTGTCGTCTGAGCGCGAGCCCGATCGGATTGTTTCCGTAGCGCGCGCACTTCACGAGCGCGTTCGGGTCATGGAAGCAAGCCGGTTTTGGAAGCTGCGCAATCTCTGGCACGGCCTCAAGGCGCGACTCCGGCTCTCGAACGGCGCGCTGCCGCCGTATCCGCCGCTCGAAAACCTCGTGCGCACCGCGCCCACCTACGAAACGTGGCGCGAGCGCAACGCTCCCCGTCCGAGCGACGTCGCGCGCATGCGCGAGCACTCCACCGCGCTACGCTTTCAATCCCTCATCAGCGTCGTCGTGGCGACCTACAATACCCCCGAGCGCTATCTGCGGGCGATGCTCGAGTCCGTTTTCGCGCAGGCCTACGAGCGTTGGGAACTTTGCATCGCCGACGACGGCTCGAGGCTGCCCGAGGTCGCCGTGGTGCTGCGCGAGTACGCGGCTCGCGATCCCCGCGTGCGCGTCCTTTTCCGCACGGAGAACGGACACATCTCCCGCGCAATGAACTCGGCGCTGTCGCTCGCTTCAGGGGAGTTCGTGGCGTTCGTCGATCACGATGACCTGTTGACGCCCGACGCATTGTACGAGGTCGCGGCCGCACTCGGGCGCCGGCCCGAGACCGACATCGTGTATTCCGACGAAGACAAGATCGACGACGCCGGGAACTTTACCGAACCGCATTTCAAGCCCGACTGGTGTCCGGAATCATTTCTCTCGCGGATGTACGTCGGCCATCTGCTCGTCTGCCGGAGAGCGGCGGTCGAGGCGGCAGGCGCTTTTCGTTCGGATTTCGACGGAAGCCAGGACTACGATCTGGTCTTACGACTGAGCGAGCGCACCGACCGTATCGTCCACATCCCTCGCGTCCTCTATCACTGGCGCGTCCACGCGGCATCGACCGCCGCGGCGGCGGACGTCAAGTCGTACGCGCGCGAAGCGGCCGTGCGCGCGCTCAACGCCGCGCTCGAGCGGCGCGGCGAAATCGGTAAGATCGAAGCGCTGCCCGATTCGCCGGGCGTCTACAGCGTGCGGTTCGAAATCGGTCAGCTGCTGCGCGTGAGCGTCATCGTCCCGACCCGCGATCACGGCGCGGAGGTCGACCGGTGTCTGAAAGCTGCGCTCGCTCACACCGCGTATCCCAACCTCGAGGTCATTCTGGTCGACAACGGCTCGACGGACGTTGCCTCGCTCGAGCTGTTCGCGGCGTTCGCCGCTGCAGACCCGCGCATTACCGTCCTGCGCTTGGACGAGCCGTTCAATTTCTCCAAACTCAACAACGAAGCGGTCGCGCGTTCGAGCGGAGCGTATCTGCTCTTTCTCAACAACGATACCGAGCCGATCAGCGACGGGTGGATCGAGTCGCTCGTGGAACACGCGCAGCGCCCCGCGGTCGGCGCGGTCGGCGCCCTGCTGCTGTATCGCGACGACACCGTTCAGCATGCCGGCGTCGTGCTCGGGCTCGGCGGGGTCGCCGGTCACAGCCACAAACACTTTCCCGCGGGCGCCCCCGGCTACTTCCACATGCTGCGTGCGGTCAACAACTACTCTGCCGTAACGGCCGCCTGCATGATGGTGCGCCGCGAAGTCTTCGTGCGCGTCGGCGGCTTCGACGAATCCCTCGCGGTCGCGTTCAATGACGTCGATTTTTGCCTGCGCGTGCGCGACGCGGGCTTTCGCAACGTCTACCTTCCGCACGTCGTCCTGTACCACGATGAGTCGAAATCGCGCGGGCCCGAGACCCTACCGGGCAGCGTCGAGCGCTTTCGAGGGGAAATCGAGACGATGAAGCGGCGCTGGCCCGTGCTCGCTTCGGGTGACCCGTGTTATAACCCCAACTTGACCCGCGATCGCGAGGATTTTTCGATCGGTCCGTGAGCCGCTCATTCCGCGAGCGACCCGCTTTCGTCGGCTCGCGTTAAGTTCGGGTTGTAATACGGATCCTCGAAGCGTTCCGTCGCCCAGGTCCCGCGAAAAAGACTGCGCTCGCGTTCGCGCGCGGCGCGCTCGGGCCCCGTCTTTGGGGAACCGCGCGAGACCGATTCTTCGTGCCGAAAAGAAACGTGCGGCAAGCAGAGGTTCGAGTAGCCGGCGCGCACGAGCTTCAAACAGAAATCGAGGTCGTTGAATTCAATCGAGAGCGCTTCGTCGAACCCGCCGACGGCCTCGAATGCGTCGCGCCGGAACATCATCGCGGCCGCGGTGACCGCGGTAAAGTTCCGAACGCCAACGATTGTCTCGTCGAGGGCCGGATCGCCGGGCCGTCTTCCGCGGTACAGGTGACCGGCGTACCCCCCGATCCCGACGACGACGCCGACGTGTTGCAGCGTTCCGTCGGGATAGAGCAGCCGTGCTCCGACCGCGCCGACGCAGGGCCGTTGCGCTTGTTCGAGCATCGCCTCGATCCCGCCAAGAGACAAGAACTCGGCGTCGTTGTTGAGCAACAGCACGTACGGGCCATCGGTCGACCGGACGCCGGCGTTGACGAGACGCGAGAAATTGAACGGACCCTCGACCCGCACGACCGCGAAGCGCTTGGGCTCGCGCGCCTTCCAGCGCTCGAATGCGGCGAACGTCGCCGGGCTAGCGCTGTCGTTGTCGACGACCGTCACGCGAAGATCGGCGCCGGGGTTGCGCTCGAAGACGCTGCTTAAAGCGCGCTCCAAGTAGTCCGCTAAGTCCCGCGTTGGAATCACGACCTCGACGCGGCCAGGCCGGACGATGTCGTAACGCACGATCGCAACGCCCGCGACGTCCGCGCGTACGACGTGGCCGGACTCGCCGCGACGTACGAGCGCGGCCTCGACCGCGCGCGCCGCTTCCTGCGCATCGCCGTCCGTTTCGCCCGACCCCCGCAGGTGGTGAACCAGCACCGCAGGCCGGTGCAGGATCGGGCCTCCGTTTTCGAAGACGCGCAGCGCGAGGTCGTAGTGGCCGGCATTCCCAAATTCACTACGCATGCCGCCGGCCGCAAGGACCGCGGTCCGGCGGTAAAACACGACGCGCCCGGTGTACATCGACGACAGGAACGTGTCCGGCGACCAGCCGGGGACGAAGCGCGGCAGCAGTCTTCTGCCGCCGGCGTCTTGCTGGTCGCGGTCTCCGTACATTGCGACGAGGTTCGGAGCTGCGTTGACGGCGAGCGCGAGTTCGAATGCCGCTTGAGGCCCGAGCAGATCGTCCGGTTCGCAAAGAGCGACGAAGTCTTCGGTCGCTCGGGCGACCGCGGCATTCCAGCGCGCCGCGATGTCCGCGCCCGAATGTTCCGAGAGCTGCACGAGACGAACGTGGGGATAGGCTTGAGCTCGAACGGCCGCGAGCGCCGCGCTCGCGTCGCAACCGCAGTCGTTCACGATAACGGCCAGCGTCGGGCGCAGCGACAGCAGCGGCGCGATCTCGCGCATCCGCGCGAGTTCCGCGCGCCGCGGTTCATTCTCGAGCAGCCAGCGCGTATACGGATCGGACCGATCCATCGTTTCGAAATAATCGAGGGAGGGCAGCTCCGGAGGGTCGATCGGGCGCACCCGCCCGAAGCGGGCGCGAAGGCGCAGCCAAAGCGCGCGAAGCTGCCAAAACCGGCTGCCTTCGACGAACTCCAAGCGCCGCCGCATCGCGCGGACGACGCGCTGCAAGGCCACGATGTGCGCCGCGGCATCGTCGAGATCGGGCGGCATCTGCCGGCTCAGTGCGTTTCGAGCAGACCGGCGCCGAGGCCGGCCCGATAGTCGCTTTCGGCTAGCGCCAACTGGTACGCATCGACGACGCGCTCGGGCGTACCGGCCACGCGCAGCGAGCCGCCGTCGATCCAAAGCGCCGAATCGCACCAGTGCGAGATCGCGCCCGTGTCGTGCGACACGAGCACGATCGTTCTGCCTTGCCGTTTGAACTGCCGCATCCGCTCGAGGCATTTCGCAATGAATGCCGCGTCTCCGACCGCCATCACCTCGTCGAGCAACAGTACGTCGGGATCGATGCTGACTGCGACCGCGAACGCGAGCCGCATGTACATTCCCGACGAATACATGCGCACCGGCACGTCGACGTAGTCGCGCAGTTCGGCGAAATCAACGATCTCGTCGATGCGGCGTTCGATCTGCCGCGGGCTCAGACCGAGGATCAGCCCGTTCATCTTAACGTTTTCGCGTCCGCTCATGTCCGGATGGAACCCGAGCCCAAGGCTGAGCAGCGGCGCAACCGCGCCGCCCAGGTTGATCGAGCCGGAATCGGGTGTGTAGATGCCTGCTAAGAGCCGCATCAGCGTCGATTTCCCCGAACCGTTGCGCCCGAGAATACCGAGCATCGAACCCCGCGAGACGGAGAAACTGACGTCGCGCACGGCGTCGACGAACAGTTCGTTGGCGCGCCCGTTCGTAAAGAACTGCCCTTTGACGAGCGCCTCTTTGAGCGTCGTCTGCTTGGGAATCCGCACGAGTCGGAAACGTTTCGAGACGTTTGTGACGACGATCGCCTGCTCGTTCATGCGTAGTCCGCGAAGGCGTGTTTGTACCGATTGAACACCCGGCGCCCGATCGCGCAGAAAAAGAGCGCCGCGGCCAGCGCGTAGGCCGTCAGCAGAGCACTCGGCAAGCGATCGTAGTAGAAGATGTTCTGGTAGCCGAGGACGAGCGGGACCATCGGGTCGATGAAGAGGAACGGCCGGATGCGCTCCGGCACCGACGTCAGGGGATAAAAGATCGGCGCTAAATAGAAGGCGAGACCCAAAATCGTGACCATCAATTGCTGGAGGTCACGGTAGAAGACGTTGAGCGTCGCGAGGCTGAGCAAGATGCCGAGCGTCAGCAGCGCCTGGATTGCGATCAACACGGGCAAGGTTACGATCGGCCAGCCGACCGGCACGCCAAAAAAGGCGGCGACTGCAAGCAGCAGCGGAACCGACAGCAGATAGTTGATTCCGTTCGAGAGAATCGGCACGAAAATAAGGATGGCCGGTTCGAAAATCGCGCGTCCAACGTAGGTTCGGCCGTCGACGACGCTCGACGCACCGGCGCTGATGGCGCTCGCAAACCAGAGCCACGGCAGCAATCCCGAAACAAGGAAAACCGCGTAGTGCGGAATCGGCAGCCGCAGGTAGACCGAGAACACCAGGGTGTAGACGAGCATCGCGAGCAACGGATTGAGAAACGTCCAGGCGAATCCGAGCACCGAGCCGCGATATCGCAGGGTCAGCTCCCGAACGGTCAACTCGTAGAGCAGCCAGCGATACCGATAAACCGATTGAACCAACGACGGACCCCGCCTAGAGTGGAAATAAACCGCGACAGCGCCGCTTAACGGTCATTCGGACCCAAACAGAATTGTCCGTTTGGCTTCGTCGCGCCGGCGAGGGTCTTCACGCCCCGTGAATCGAGAAGTTGGAGATAGAGCGCGAGGGTCCGATCGCCGAGTGCGAGGGCGTCGAAGCGGTGGGCTACGGCCGTCATTTTGGCCGGGTCGAGCGGGCCGCGCCCGAGCGCGCGCTCCAGGGCCGCGGCCAGTGCTCGCGGGTCGCTGCCGACGATCTCGGCCACGCCGTCGAGCACGTCGCGCGTCTGCGGCGTGTCGACCGCGACCACGGGCGCGCCTGCGGCGAGCGCCTCGACCAGGACGAGCCCTTGCGTCTCGCTGCTACTCGTAAAGAAAAAGACGTCGGCACTTGCGTAAGCGTCGGGCAGAGCGCTGCGCTCGAACTCGCGCGCAAAGATCGTTTGCGCCGCGACCCCGGCTCGAGCCGCGAAGCGCTCTAGCGCCTCGCGATGCGTGCCGTCCCCGACGATCACCATGCGCGCTGTCGGGTCGCCGAGCAAGGCAAAGGCTTCGATGCCGAGTTCGAGGTTTTTCTCTCGCCCGAGCCGGCCGACGCACAGCACCATCTTCTCGCCGGGCGCAACGCCGAGCCGCGCGCGCAACGCTTCGCTCCTGCGGCCGCGCGAAAAAAATGAGACGTCGATACCGCTCGGAATCACTTCGATCCGCGTCCGTACGCCGAGCGCGCGCAGACGCTGCTCCATCGACGCCGTGGGTACGATCACCGCATCGGCGGCGTTCGCATACCCGCGCGTCAGCTGCGTCGCGGCGCTTCGCGTGGCGCGCGCCTCGAACGGTACGTAGTGCGCGTATTCTTCCAATTGCGTGTGATAGGTGAAGATTAGCGGCACTTGCGCGCGGCGCGCCGCACGCGTTCCGAGCCAACCGGTGACAAACGGCGAGTGCGTGTGAACGATCGAGAGTTCGCCGAGCGCGCGCGGCAGATACGGTACCGTAAGCCGGTAAGCCGTTCGTGTCGGCAACGGCAACGACGGAACGCGCACGACGCCGTCGTCGACGTCGTGGAAACCCGGCATCTCCGGCGTAACGAAAAGCACTTCGTGACCGCGCGCACGCAGCGCAAACCCGAGGCCGTCGAGCGATGCGACGATGCCGTTTCGAATCGGATGATAACACTCCGTGAATAAGGCGACGCGCAAGGTACTCACAGATTCCAGACTTGCTCCCAGGAGTCGCCGAACGCCTACATACGTCGGATCGGCGGTTTGTCAAGTTGACGCCCCCCCACCCCTGTGCTAAGGTGGCCGGGTCATCGGTCCGGCGTNNCCCGCCTGAGCTGTTCTTCCCTGGACCCTGGATCCGGAAGATTCAGCCGCTACGTTTCATGCTAGCGCCTCGTGGAAGACCTCCTCCGCCCTTTGAGGAGGGATCGCTTTCACGGCGTGCCGCACTCCATAAAGGAAACGCGTTGGTCGTTCATCAGGGAGCCGTGCAAGGCCGCGCGGTAACGGCAAAGTGTCCCCGCGCTTGGGTGGCCGCCGCTGCCGGCATTGCCGTGCTGGCCCTTCTCGGCATGAGTCCGTCCGCCGTCCGCGCCGATACGCCCCCCGATTCGCCGGCGGCCGCTCCGGTCGAGGCCGCCGCGAGCCCCTCCGTCACCGTCTACCTGCACCTCGGTGATGGGGACCCCGAGGTCGTTACGACCCACGCGAGCACGGTCGGCGAGCTCCTGGCGGCCTCCCACGTCCGGATCGCCCAAAACGATTTCGTTTCAGCCCCCGTCGACACGCCGCTCGCCGACGGCATGAAGGTCGAGTACCGCCGCGCAAAACTCGTCGACGTCTTTGTCGGAAAACGCAAAATCACGGTTCGCTCTTCGGCGGCGACGATCGCCGAACTGCTCGCCAAGCAGCGCGTGGCGCTCGGTCCCGACGACGATGTGACGCCGCCGCTCTACGTACCGCCGGTTCCCGGCGACGTGGTGCGCGTAACGCGCGTCCACGTTTGGACGGCGCACGAACGGCACGCGATCGCGCCTCCGCTGCGCGTACGCACCGATCCGAGTCTCGCGCTCGGAACGATGCGCACGATCGATCCAGGTTCGCCGGGATTGCGCGAGACGACGATCCGTTTCGTGCGCCGGGGCGAGGGGCGTCCGGCACGCACGGTGCTCGCTTCGCGCATCATCCGCACGCCGCGTCCGCGCTTGATTGCGCGCGGCGCGGCCGAGTATGCTTCGCTCGCGCACGTCGCCGAACAAGGCTTCACAAGCGCCATGCACTTCGCCGGTTCCGCGTTGCACATGATTGCGACGGCTTATACCGCGGGTTGTTACGGTTGCAGCGGCGTCACGGCCACGGGTAAGCGTGCGGGCTTCGGCGTGATCGCCGTCGATCCGTCGGTCATCCCGCTCGGGACGAAGCTCTTCATCCCCGGTTACGGCCGTGCAGTCGCAGGCGACACCGGCGGCTCGATCGTCGGGCACCGCGTCGACCTCGGCATGGATACGCTCGCGCAGGCCTTGCGCTTCGGACGCAGGTCCGTCACGGTCTACGTCCTCCGATAGCGGAGCGCCGCCGAGTCCCCGCGCGTTGCTTTCGGCGCGCGGCCTGCGCCCAAAGAAGCGCTTGGGACAGCACTTTCTGCTCGACGGGGCCGCTGCCGCGCGGATCGCAGCCGCATGCGTGGCGAGCGGCACGACGCGCGTCGTCGAGATCGGCGCGGGAACGGGCGCGCTGACGCGCGCGCTCTTGGACGCCGGCGCCGGCGTCACCGCGATTGAAATCGACCCCGATCTCGTCGAGATTTTGCGCGATCGCCCGGATCTCGCCGGCGCAAACATCGTTCAGGCCGACGCGCTGGTTTTCGATTACGATGCCGTCGCGAGCGAGGGGCCCTGGTGTGCCGCGGGCAATCTGCCCTACAACATCGCTACGCCGTTGATTACCGGCTGGCTCGAGTCGCGCAACCCGCCGCGACGAATCGTTGCGATGGTTCAGCGCGACGTCGCCACGCGCTTGACGGCGAAACCGTCGACGCCGCAGTACGGCAGCCTCACGCTGTTCGCGAACTACTTCACGACGGCAACGCGAGCGTTCGTCCTCGGTCCCGGCGCGTTTTATCCGCGCCCGAAGGTCGACAGCGCCGTCATCGTTCTGGAGCGCAGACCCGAGCCTGCAGTTATCGTGCGCGATCCCACTCTTCTGTTGCAGGTCGTGCGCGCCGGATTCGCGTACCGCCGCAAGACGCTCGCCAATAGCCTTTCGCTCGCGCTCGGAATCGATCGGACGCGCACGCAAGCGGCACTGGGCACGCTCGACATCGATACGGAGATCCGTGCNNCTTCGGCGCCCTTGCCGACAAATTGGGCCCCTGAAGCGTGGAACCCGCTCTTCACCGCGCTGGCAGTCGTCGGCGCGTTCATCGTCATCTTCGCCGCGGTGTTCGCCTATTTGGCGATCGCCGTCTCCACGCATGCGATCGATCCGCGCAGCGTCGCCGGCGTTTCGCCCGCTCAGCAGTTGCTCTTGCAGTTCGTCGTCTTCGCGTTCTTTGCGGTCTACTTGCTGATTGTGACGCCGCTCGTCGCCCAGGCCCCGTTACGCGCTCTTGGACTGCGCGCGCCGACTGGGCGCGAACTCGGAATCGGTGCGCTCGGCGCGCTTGCAATGTTCGTCTTGGTGGACGGCTCCGGTTCGCTCATCGCGACGCTCCTGCACCGTCACGATACGGAGCAAGCGATCGCGCTGCTCAAGGATATGAAAACGCTGGGCGAGCGTACGTTTTTCTTCTTGCTCGCGTGCGCCTTCGCACCGTTTTACGAGGAACTCGCCTTCCGCGTTTTCGTCTTTAACGCCCTGACGCGTTACGCATCGATCGGGGTGGCGGCGACCATCAGCGGGATCCTCTTCGGCCTCCTTCACGCAAGTTCGGTGCCCGAGCTCCTAACGGTCGGCGTTCCGCTCGCGCTCGGCGGCATCGTGCTCGCCTACGTGTATGCATACACCAGGTGCTTTTGGGCGAACGTTTTTACGCACGCGCTGTTCAATGCGATCAGCACCTTGAGCATCTTCCTCTTTCACGTCAGTTGACGGCGGTCGTGGAACGCACGCCGCTGCGACTTGCCGTCGACGCCGCGAACCTCGCGCAGGACCGGCGCGGCATGGGCCGTATCGGCCGCGCGCTCTTGCAGGAGGCCGTCAAGGACGAGCACATCGAGCTCACCTTGCTTGCCGAGAAGCGCCCGGACGTGCGCAGCCTGCGCGAACAATTTCCCGGCATCTCCGTGCGGCGTCCGGCGACCGCGCGACGGCGCCGGCGTTACGATGCGATCTGGTATCCCTTCAACGGCATGCGTTTCGACGCGGCGGCGCCTGCGCTCGTGACGATCCACGATGTCTTCGCGTTCACTCAGCCGCACTCCGAACGCGTCGCGCGCTGGCGCGAACAGACGCCGATTCGCCGCGCCGCGCGCGATGCGGCGCGCATCTTGGCGAACTCGACCTGGACGCGCGACGAGATCGTGCGCGTCCTCGGCGTCGCGCCCGAACGCATCGACATCGTTCGTCCCTCACCCGACCCGTTTTGGTTTCCCGCTCTCGGCGACGAGTTGCCGCTCGGGGGCCGGCGCTTCGCGCTGCTCGTCGGCGTGCGCGAACGGCGCAAGAACGCGCGTTTGGCGCTCGAGGCGTGCGCGCGCGCGCTCCAAGGCCCAAACGAAGCGCTCGTCGTCGTCGGCGAACTCGACGCGCGCGACCGGGCCTTCGCGCGAGCGTTGCACGTGCGCTGCGCTGAGGTCGCCGCAAGCGACGAACTGCTGCGCGCGCTCTACCGCAACGCGAGCGCCGTGCTCGTGCCGTCGCTCGCCGAAGGATTCGGCCTGGTCGCGGTCGAGGCGATGGCCTGCGGCGCGCCCGTCGTCGCGGCCGACGCCGCCGCCCTCCCCGAGGCGACCGAAGGCCTCGCGCTGCTCCTGGATCCGTGCGACGTCGGCGCATGGGCGCAGGCGATCCGCGAGTTGTTCGACGACGAAGGTCTCGCATCGGGGCTGCGCGCCCGAGCTGCCGCCCGCTTCGCCTTCTCCGACCGCAGCGGCTCCGCGCGCCGCACGCTCGCG
>PMHP01000028.1 GCA_003158195.1 Vulcanimicrobiota bacterium
TCCGGATTCGACCTCGCGCTGACCCGAACGGTGCGCGACGCCGTCAGCGTGCCGGTCATTGCGTCGGGCGGCGCCGGATGTGCGGCCGACTTCGCGGAGGTGTTCGAGGTCGCCGGCGCCGACGCCGCGCTCGCAGCGTCGCTTTTCCACTACGGCGAGCTGGACATCGGCGCGCTCAAGGCCGAACTCGCGCAACGCGGAATCCCCGTGCGGCCTCTCGTAGGGAACGAAGATGTCCATCGATGAACTCGCTTGGGGGCCGGACGGTCTGCTGCCGGTCGTCATCCAAGATGCGCAGACGGGCGCCGTCCTAACCCTGGCCTACGCGAATCGTGCGGCGCTCGAGCGCACCCTTGCCGAACGAGCGACGTGGCTCTTCAGCCGCTCGCGTGGTTCGCTCTGGAAAAAGGGCGAGTCGTCGGGCAACACTCAGGGGGTTGTCGCGGTCGCTTATGACTGCGACGCCGACGCACTGTTGTATCGCGTGCATCCGCACGGACCGGCCTGCCACACGGGCGCAGCCTCGTGTTTCTCGGGCCACCTGTTGCTCGAAGCCGGTGACAATGAGCCGGCAGGGGCTTTTGATGCGGCGCTCGCTCATCTCCGTGCAACGCTCGTCGAGCGTCGTAGCGCCTCCCCTCAAGCGAGCTACACTGCAAAGTTGCTGCGCGACGGTGTCGACCGAATTGCGAAAAAAGTTGGGGAGGAGGCGACTGAGGTCGTGATCGCGGCCAAGAACGACGATCCGGCCGCGCTCGCTTGGGAGGTCGCCGATCTGTTCTATCACACGCTCGTGCTGCTCGAGGCGCGTGGGGTTACGCTCGACGACGTCGGTAAGGAACTGCTGCGGCGCGCCAAGTAGCCGGTGCCGGCACCCTCAAGTCTCTCCTGGATCTCCGTGGGGTGGGCCCGGAGTTGGCGCGGAAACTGCGTGCCCACGGCATCGAGACGCCGCTCGAGCTCGCGGCCACCTATCCCCGCGACTACAAAGACTGGCGCCGTCCAACCCCGCTCGGCGCAATCGTGGGGGCGGCATTCGCGCGCGCGCGCGAACCCGCGGACGCGGAATCAAATGAAGAGATCGCGGTCGGCCGGATCGTCCGCGTATCCGAATTTCGCGCGCGGGTGCCGGTCGTCTCGGCTGAGATCGAAGACGAGAGCGGGCGGCTAAAGGCGACCTGGTTCGGCCGTCGAGGGCTCAAACTGTCAGCGGGCGAGCGGATCTTCGTTCACGGCAGGGCCGCTGTGCGCCGCACCCGCGGCGCCGTCTCCGTTGAGCTCAACGTTCTTCACCACAAGATCCTAAGCGAGGACGAACCGTACCGCGGCTCGGTCGTCCCGGTCTATCGCGCCTCGAAGGAGCTGCCGTCGCGGACGATCGCGGCGACGATCGAGCGAAACTTCGAAGCGCTGGCCGCGCTGATCGAGGACGATCTGCCGCCGGACGTGCTCGCCAAGCGCGGTTACGGATCGCGCAGTGCCGCCTGGCGCGCGGCCCACCAACCCGCCACGCCGGAAGCCGCGGCCGCGGCCCGCGAACGGCTGATGTTCGAAGAGTTCTTCGGCATCGCGCTGGCCGCCGCGATCAAGCGTGCTCAGCGAAAGGCCGGCGGCGGCGCACCGGCGCTAGCCACGGCCCCGGGCTTGCTCGAACGCTTCGAGGCCTCGTTGCCGTTCGCGCTCACGGCGGCCCAAAAGCGTGTCATTCTTGAAATCTGGGCCGACATGGCGCGTTCCGCGCCGATGAACCGCCTGCTCCAGGGCGACGTCGGGAGCGGCAAGACGCTGGTCGCCGCGGCGGCGATCGTGCTCGCCGCGACGAGCGGGGTGCAAAGCGCACTCATGGCACCGACCGAGATCCTGGCGGCGCAACACGCGCAAAAGCTTGCGCCGCTGCTCTTGCCGCTCGGCATCCGGGTCGACGCCCTTTTCGGAAACATGGCGGGGCGCGAGCGCGACGGAGTCCTCCGGCGTTTGGCCAGCGGCGAGTGCGACCTGGTCGTCGGAACGCATGCGCTGATCGTCGAGGACGTGGAGTTCGCGCGCCTGGGCCTTGCGGTCATCGACGAGCAGCACCGCTTTGGCGTCGCGCAGCGCGCAAAGCTGCGCGCGAAGAGCCGCGCGCCACACACCTTGCACATGACGGCGACCCCGATTCCGCGCACCCTCGCCCAGACCAAATATGCGGACCTCGACCTTTCGGTCGTCGACGAACTGCCGCCGGGCCGCACGCCGATCGAAACGTACGTCCTGCGCCAGAGCCGCAAGGCGCTCGCTTACGCCTTCGTCCGCAAGAACGTGGCCGCCGGCCGGCAAGCCTACGTTGTCGCGCCGGCGATCGACGAATCCGAATCGGCGCTGACCAGCGCCCTGGCCGAACTCGCGGTGTTGCGCCGCGACGTCTTCCCGGATTTGCGGGTCGACCTGCTGCACGGCCGGCTTCCACAGCGCGAAAAGGATGCGGTGATGGGACGTTTCTCCCGCCACGAGACCGACGTCTTGCTCGCGACGACCGTCGTCGAAGTCGGTGTCGACGTTCCCAACGCATCGGTCATGACGATCCTCGATGCGCACCGTTACGGCCTCGCGCAGCTGCACCAGTTACGCGGCCGGGTCGGTCGCGGCGTCGCTCGCTCCTACTGCCTGCTCGTAGCGCCGGACGAGCGCGGCGAAGTCGAGCGGCTCGAGATCCTTGCGCGGACGACGGACGGTTTCGAGATCGCCGAGGCGGATCTGCGGTTACGCGGTGAGGGCGAGTTCGCCGGCACGGCGCAAGCCGGGGCCGGGCCTGCTTTGCTGGGAAGCCTCATCTCGGATTTCGCGCTGTACATGCGCGCCAAAGCCGACGCCGACGCCCTCGTCTCGGCCGACCCGGCGCTCGAGCGACCCGAACACCGCGCGTTACGGCGCTTCGCCGCCGGCGAAGAGACTCGGGCGACGTTGCTCGATAGCTAGGCTGGAGCACTAGGGCTCTGCGACCCGGGCGCGCGAAAGGCGTGCGATGCATTCGGATATTGCCGTCGGCTTCGATTTCGACCACACGCTTGGAATCGACAACCGCCTCGAACGCGAGGTCGCGCTCTCGATGCTCGCCGATTTGGCCGCGAAGAATAAATTGACGTACAGTGTGGCCGCCGCCGAGGTCGCGATCGACGAAGTTCTCCACAGCTACCGGGAAAGCGATCGCAGCATCGACTCGTTCATCGCGGGGTTCTTCGAGCGCTTCGCGCCCGCGGGCCAGGCCGTCATGGATGCGGCGAACGGCTTTCGCGATGCGGTCGTGAGCGCCGCACCGAGCCATGTGGAACCGCTGCCGGGCGCGCGAGAACTGCTTGCCGAGCTCGGCGCGATGGGGATTCCCTACGCGCTGTTGACCAACGGCTGGAGTCCGCTCCAGGAGGAGAAGGCGCGCCTGCTCGGGTTCGCCGGTCCCGTGTTCGTCAGCGAGCGCATCGGCGCGCGCAAGCCTTCAGCTCAAGCCTTCGGTATGCTCGCGAAGCACTTCGAGCTTCCGTTCGAACGGATCTGGTACGTCGGCGACGACCCGGTCCTGGATTGCGCCGGCGCCCGAGCTGTGGGCATGACGGCGATTTGGCTCGATCGGGACGGCCGTCCCTATCCGCCCGACATCTTACCGCCCGACCACGTCGTCCACGCGCTCGAAGAGATCCCGCCGTTGCTCCGCGCGGCCAGGGGCGCGTAGACCGTGCGCTTGAGCGGAGGCGAACTGCGCTCGCGCGTGATTCGGTCGCCGCGCGGCTCGGAGATTCGCCCGACGCCCGGGCGCGTCAAAGAAGCGTTGTTCTCGATTCTCGGTGACGCGATCGATCGTGCGCGCGTGCTCGATCTGTTTGCGGGGACGGGCGCGATCGGGTTCGAGGCGCTGTCGCGGGGCGCAGCGCATGCCACCTTCGTCGAGCTTCACGCGCCGACGGCCCAGGCCATTCGGCACACCGCAGCCGAACTGGGGGTCGAAGGGCGCGCGACCGTCCTCTGCGCGCCGGCCGAAAAAGCGGTGACGCGGCTTTCGGGCCGTTTCGATTTTGTGTACGCCGATCCGCCCTATGCGTTTCCGCCGCCGCATCTGACGTTCGCGACGTTGCGGACGCGCAAGACCATCGATGCGGCGACGACGCTTGTGTACGAGCGGCGCGAGGGTGCACCACCGTTCGAGCTACCAGGCTTTGCGACCGTGCGCGACGCACGTTACGGGGAAGTGATGCTTCAGTTCCTTCGGGTCGCATCGATCGCCGATGCGTAACGGCACGCCGGTCCCTCAGAGCCACGCGATCTATCCGGGGTCGTTCGACCCGCCAACGAACGGGCATCTCGACGTCATCGCGCGGTCGTCGGCAATCTTCCCGATCGTGACCGTGGCCGTCGTCGTCAATCCGCAAAAGAGAAGCCCGCTCTTCACGCTCGACGAACGTGAGGAAATGCTCCGCCGGTGCACGAAGGAGCTCTCGAACGTGCGCGTCGATCACTTTCGCGGGCTGCTTGCGGACTACGTGCGGCGCATCGGTGCCGACGTGATCGTCAAGGGCCTTCGCGTCGTGTCCGACTTCGAGAACGAGATGGCGGCAGCGCACATGAACCGCTCGCTTTCCAACGTCGACACGATGTTTTTGATGTCGGATTCGAGCTACTCGTTCGTCAGCTCGAGTCTCATCAAAGAAGTTTTTCTCCAAGGCGGCGATATCGCGCGCTACGTCCCCGACGTCGTACTCGAATTCATGCAACAGAAGCGCCAGACTCATGGAAGGAAATAACGTTGTCGATTTACCGCGTCATCGATAAGCTCGAAGGCTACGTGCGCGAAGGCACGTGGCTGCCGTTCGGTCATCGTATTCTCAGCGAGGAGCGGCTCGTCGAATACATCGAGAAGATGCGCTCGACGCTGCCGGAAGAGGTCGGCCGGGCCAAGGTGATCGCGACCAACAAGGACCGCGTCATCCGCGATGCGCACGAGAAGGCGCAGCAGATCGTTTCCGACGCGGTCAACCAGCATCACGAGCTCGTCGACCAGACCGATATCGTCAAGCAGGCGCGCACGACCGCCGACATCGTGTTGCGCGAAGCCGAGGAGAAGGCGCGCCGCATTCGCGCCGGCGCCGACGCCTACGCGGGCCAGGTGTTGGCCGAACTCGAGATGCGGCTCGCGACCGCGCTCGGCTCGGTGAAGAAGGGCCAAGACGCGCTCGTTCCGCGCCCGGCGCAATCAGCGGCCCAGCCGATCGCCGAGGCGGCCGCAAAATCCAAACGCGCCGCGTTCGACGCGCAAGAGGAAACCGCGTCCCTCGACGCGGTCGAAGTCACGACTTAGCCCGATGATAGGGGGCCGGCGCAGTTCGGCGTTCGTCGTAGCGACCGCCGTCCTCGTTGCGCTGGCGGGCTTGGCGCTCGTGCCGACGCCATATTACCTGATCTCTCCGGGGAACGCCGTCGATCTTTCGCAGCGGATCGCCGTCGAGGGCCGCGTCCCGCCGCGCCGCCACTTCTACTTGACCGACGTGGCGGTGACGCACGCGACGGTGTTGCTCCTGGTCGCCGGCCTGTGGCCCGGCACCCGGATCGTGCGGCGCGACGCCCTCATCCCGGCGGGGACAACTGTGCCCGACTACGACCGGATATTGGCCGCCGCGATGGACGAGAGCCAGCGCGATGCAGCCTACGTTGCCGAGCGCGCCGCGGGTCTGCGGGTCGGGCCGGCTTCACGAACGATCGTCGTTGCCGAGATCGCCCCGGGTTCGCTCGCCCGCGGGCTGTTACGGACCGGTGACCGGCTCGTCCGCGTCGACGGCCGGATCGTTGTTGGCCGCAGCGACGTTGCAGCGGCCGTCACCTCAGTGCGCCCCGGGAACCGGGTCAACGTTGAAGTCGAGAGAGCCGGCCGGTTTGCGCGCATCGACATTCCGACAATCAATACCGATCACGGCACGCGGCTCGGCATTTACGTGAGCGAACAGGGCGTCGTTCCCCCGCTTCCGGTACCGGTCCATTTCTCGCTTAGCGGCGTCGAGGGCTCGAGCGGTGGTTTGATGTTTGCGCTTGCGATCTACGCCGAACTTACCAAGGATCGCCACGGTCCGGGCGCCGTCGCCGGCACGGGCACGATCACCACCGACGGCAACGTCGGCCCGATCGAAGGCACGCAGCAAAAAGTCATCGCCGCAAAACGCGCCGGCGCCCGTCTCTTTATCGTCCCGCGCCAAAACTACCCCGAGGTCGCAACCGAACGCGACATCGCAATCGTCCCCGTCGCCACGTTCAACGAGGCGCTCGCGGCGCTCCGTTAAACCGGTGGGGCCTGCACGTTGTGGGCGAAGGCTTCGAGGCGTTCGCGGTCGAGGGCGCGGACGCGGCCGCGGTCGAGTTCGACGGCGCCGGCGTTTTTAAGGCGCAATAAGGCGCGCGCGGCCATGTCGCGCACGGTACCCGCCGCGGCGGCAATTTGCGCCTGCGAGAGGTTTTCGATTCCGGAGAGGCCTTTCGCCATTCCGGTCGTCGTCGGAGCGTACGAAAGCAAGAACTTCGCGACGCGCTGCAAGACGTGCGCGAACGCGAGGTCGGCGATCGTGTCGATCGAGCGGCGCCGCGCTTGCGATGCGTCGGTAAGGAAACCGATCGCGAGCTCGGCGTCGTTGCGGCACGCATGAAGCACGGCTTCAGCCGGCAAGAGTACGAGCGTGCAGTCCGTTAGCGCCTCGGCACGCGTCGTCGCGCCGCCGCCGTCAAACGTGCCGGTTTCGTTAAGCGGATCGAGCGGCAAACGCTCGCCGAGCGCGTGCGTTTTTCCGTCGGCGGAGAGCAGCGTGTAGACGACCTTGCCCGTGCGCACGAACGCGAGGTGCGGCCACGGTTCACCCTCGTCGAAAATCGTTTCGCCTTGACGGTACGGTCGCTCGCTGGCCGTCGCGGCGAGTTCGCGCACCGTCGATGCCTTTGCGTTCGCAAACGGCGTGCAGTGCGAGATGAACGTCGGGATGTCGGCGTTCTCATCGATCCGTTCGATGCGGATGGTCCAGCGCCCCGAGCCCAGATTTCTCCCGGCCCAGGAGAACCGGCCCGGGCGGCGCTGCAGAAACTCATTGCGCAGCGCCCGCGGGTCGCCTTCCTCGGGCAGTTCGAGGATGCCGCCGAGCTGGAGCTTGTCGAAGGCGTCGAGGATGATCAGGTTGCGATTCGTGCTCGGCAGGGTGCGGCTATCCAGCGTGATCGCGGGGACACGGCTCGTCGTTGCCATCGTCTGCGACATTTGGCGCAGTGGAGCCACCAGGCCTTCGGCTAGCTGCTTCTTCGGCTAGTCCGCGTTGAAGTTCGGTTGGCGCTTTTCGAGAAACGCCTTCGTGCCTTCGGTCGCGTCGGGCGTGCCGATCAGGCCGGCGAAAGCGAGTGCTTCGAGTTCGAGCCCGGCCGCGAGCGGCAGGGAGCTGCCTCGGTCGATCGCGCGTTTGACGGTGGCCAGAGCGACCCGCGACTTGGCGGCGAGGACCCCCGCGATGCGCTTTGCTTCGATCATCAGTTCGGCGTGCGGCACGACTCGCTCGACGAGCCCCACCCGGTGCGCTTCGGCGGCATCGATCATCTCGCCTGACAGGCACATCAGCATCGCCATCCCGCGACCGGCAAGCCGCGCGCTGCGCTGCGAGCCGCCGTAGCCGGGGATGAGCCCGAGGTTGATTTCGGGCTGGCCGAACTTTGCGCGGTCGCTTGCGATCCGTATGTCGCAGGCCATCGCAAGCTCGCACCCGCCCCCGAGCGCAAAGCCGTTGACGGCAGCGATGACCGGCGTCGCCATCCGCTCGATTGCCAAGGTCAACTGCTGCCCCGCGCGCATCATCTCCGCGCCCGCAAGCGCATTCGGCAGCGCTGCGAGTTCTCCGATGTCGGCACCGGCAGCGAATGCGCGCTCGCCCGCGCCGGTTAGGATCGTCGCGCGAATCCGCACGTCTTCACCGATCGCGGCAAGCGCCGTGCCGAGTTCGCGGACCATCAAAACATTAAGGGCGTTAAGGACGCTCGGCCGGTTTAACGTCAGGATCGCGACCGCGCCGTCTCGTTCTTCAAGCAAGGTTTCGTATTTCACGTGTATCGCTTCAGGCTCGTGGTATGCTCGACCTCGCCGCGTCCCCGCAGGGTGCGCGGTGAGAAGGACAAAGATGGTCGGGATGCGGGCGGCTTACCATGAGGCCCTGGAACAAGCGCGGCTCGACGTCGTCCGGCTCGGCGCGCTCGTCGGCGATGCCGTGCACGCCGCGGTCGTCTCGCTGGAAAAGCGCGACACGACGCTCGCCGCACGGGTCATCGGTGGCGACGACGACGTCGACACGTTACGGCGACGCATCGAACAATCGTGCATCGAACTGATCTGGAAGCAGCAACCGGTCGCGGGCGAATTGCGTCAGGTCGCGGCGATGCTCGAAATCATCGTCGACCTCGAGCGTATCGGCGATTACGCGGTCGAGATATCGAAACACTCGATCAAGCTGGCCGACGTAGCGATCCGTCCGGCGCGTGTTGAGATCGGACGGATCGCATCGATCGCGGCCGAGATGCTGCGCGAGGCGATGCGCGCGTACACGGAACGCGACGTGCCGGTCGCCGAAGCCGTCATCGCCCGGGACGACGAAGTCGACGAACTCTACGCTCGCGGCATCGAAGCGCTGCAGGAAGAAATGCAAGCGGATTCGGGGACGGTGCGGGCGGGCACGATCATGCTCTTCGTGCTCGCGAACTTGGAGCGGGTCGGCGACCGCGCGCAAAATGTCGCGTGGCACACAAAGGAGATGCTCGGGAAAGCCTGATACTAAGGTCGGAGATGAGACTTTCGCTCGCGGCGCTCTTTGCCGGGTCGTGCATGCTCGTTCTTGCACCCGTCGCCGCCCGGTCTGCCGACGTCCCCTACTCCGTGTTTCTGGACGGGCGCCGGCTCGACGCGCGTCACCCGAGCGGGCGCAACCACGTCGGCGTCGCCTACATCAACGTCATCCGCGCCGTACAGGCCTTCGGCGGCCTGCTCACGTTTGGGCACGGCGGCGTCGTGCGCGTCACCGTTAGCGGGCGCACCTTGACCTATCGGGTCGGCCAACGAACGGCGCTGCTCGACAACGCGACGGTCGTGCGCCTGCGCGGCGCACCGTACGTCGATGGCGGCGACACGTACGTCCCGGTCGCTTCGGTCGCGACGCTGGCAATGGCGAAGTATACGATCGACACGCACGTGCGCCACATAAGCCTCCAGCTCGGCCGCAGTGCCGGCTTCGCCCCCGTCGCAAAAGGGCCGCCGGAAGGAGAAGAGGACGACGTCAGCCTCTCGCCGCTGCAGGCGCTGTCGCTCAAGCCGTCGGCCACGACCGATGCGGCGGGTTTGCACGCTCGTGTCGAAATCACCAACGTGACGCAGAAGCCCTACACCATCGCCTTTCCCGGACCGCAGCAATTCGTCTTCGTGGTCGCGCTAAACGGCTCGGAAGTCTGGACGTCCCAGTCGGAGGCGATCTCCGGCGGACCGTCGACGTTCACCCTGCAGCCCGGCGAAGCGACGACCTTCCAACAGGATTGGCCGGGCTACACCAAGGCCGGGGCGGGGCGCTACACCCTGCGCGTTCGGATGCTGAAATCCGTTCCGATCGACACGCCCCCGATTTCGCTCGGCGTCAGTACGCCCGGGCCGCTCGTTTCGCCCTGACCGCAGCGCCGCCGCTCGCGCGCGCCGACATCGCGACCGGGGAAGGCGTCGTGTACCTCAACCATGCGGCCGCGGGCGTGCTCCCGCGACGCACGCGCGACGTCTTGGTCGAGATCGTCGAGGGGCAGGCGCGAGCCGGGGTCCTCGGGTTCGCCAAAATCGAAGCGAACCTCGCACGGTATCGCGAACGCGTCGGCGCATTCATCGGTGCCGGCGGCAACGAGATCGCGTTTCTGCGTAACACCGGCGACGGCGCGAACACGATCGCGCGCGGCTTCCCGTGGGTCGCGGGCGACGAGATCGTGCTGTGCGACAACGAATTCGGGGCGAACGCCTATCCGTGGCTTGCTCTGCGCGAAGCCGGCGTCGAGATCCGCTTTGTAACGACCGCCCGCGAACGGTTGACACCCGAGGTGCTCGAGCGAACGATGACGCCGCGCACGCGCGTCGTCGCGCTTTCCTGGGTGAGCTTCGAGGACGGTTACCGGCACGAACTCGCGCCGCTCGCCCGGATCGCGCATGCGAACGGCGCGCTGTTTTGCGTCGATGCGATTCAAGGGCTCGGTGCTTTTCCGCTCGACGTTCGCACGGACGGGATCGACGCGCTCTACGCGGGCGGCGCGAAGTGGCTCCTCGCGGTTCCCGGCGTCAGCTTTCTGTACGTCTCGCCCGAGCTGCGCGAGCGATTGACGGTCCGCTGGAGAGGCTGGCGCGACGTCGCGAACATGTGGGACTTTCTGGATTACGAGCAGCCGCTCGCGCCGAACGCAGCGCGCTACGAGGGCGGAACGGTGAACTTCCTCGGCGTTGCGGCACTCGATGCTTCGATCGCGTTGCTCGCGCAGACCGGTACCGAGCGGATCGGTTCGCACGTGCTGGCGCTCGGGGATCGGCTCGTCGACGGTCTGCGATCGCGCGGTGCGCGCATCCTTAGCGAGCGCGGAGCCGGCATCTCCTCGGGGATCGTGACGTTCACCCAGCCGGGCACGGATCCGGTTGCAATCGGTCGCGCGCTCGGCAAGCGCGGCTTCGTGACGACCTACCGGCCATCGGGGATACGCGTTTCTCCGCACGGATACAACACCGTCGAGGAAATCGACGCGTTCCTGGGCGCGCTCGGAGCGCTCGATTCTTCGGCTTAGTATCCACCTTCGCGAACGGCACAAGGACCCATGATGGCGTCGGCCATGCCGTGGATCAGCCGCTTGTCGGCGGGGGCGATCGTGGCGAGCACGGCGCCGAGTTTGACGCCGTCACCGATGACGTAATAGTAGGGGCACAAACGCACGCGGCCTTCCAAGGTCGCAATCGCGTCGGTCTTGCGATCGTAGTAAGGAATGCGGACGCGCTTGCCTTTGTGGAAGCGTTGCAAAATGTAGGGCGTGCGCGGGTACGAGCCCAGCGCGTCGTCGAGCGCCTTTTGCCACTCGTCTTTGGTCAGGTCGTTTGCGACTTTGACGCCACGCGAACCCCAGGCGAGTTCCGAAAACCCCGACGGCTTCACGACGAAGTCGCGTTCGCTCTTGCCCAAACCGACGAGCTGCGACCAGTTTTGCAGAGGCTCCGATCCCGCATTGAGATTGAAGATCGTCGCTTGCGGCGGCAGCGGACGGGGATCGAGCACCCACGTGTCCGGGAAGATCGCACGCAGACGATCGTATGCGTCGCCGAGCTCGGCCTTCCAGAACTTCGCGAGCAGCGGATGCTGCAACAGTGCGAACGCGAGTTTCTCTTCGAGATGCGCTTTGGGCGGCGGGGTCATCTTCACGCGATTGTGGCGCGCGGCGTAGAGCATCAATTCTTGTTTCGGGACGTTGAGAAAATCGAACAGCTCGAAGTTGCGGTAGAGGACGTCGAGTTTGGTCTCTTCGCCGTCGCCGAGCCGCACGAAAAGCGCTTCCTCGGTGAAGACGATCTCTTCGGGGCGGCAGACGTGGGTCTCACCGAGCTCGAGCCCGTTCATCGCGTTTGCAAGCCAGGTCATCTCGGCGCGGTAGCCGTCGGATTCTTGCGAAACGACGATCGCCGTCGTCGGATTCTGCTTGCCGGAAACGGACGCGAGCATCGCGGCAAGACCCCGCGGGATGCCGTCGGTGTCGCCGATCGTATCGTAGCCCAGTTCGCAGTACGCCTGGGCCATCGCACCGACGAAGCCCTGGCCTCCCGGGACGCTATCGAGTTCGGACGCCGCGAAGCCGTCCGCCGTCAAAATGAGATCGGGACGGATAACGCCCGGAATATCGCTTTTGAAACGGTTTTGGCGCCCGGCCTTAACGATCGGTTCGGGCTTGCCTTGGTCGAGATATTCGGCGACGAACGCCGGTGCCGTGCCGCGCGCGCTGCGCTGGTAGAGGGCAGCGAGTACGCGATAGAAGTGCAGGAGGTCCGGGCCGAGGGCTTCGATCGCCTCGAATGTCTCGGGCGAGAGCCAGAACGGCTCGGGGGAGAGTCGCCAGGCCACCCGGCTCTGGTCGACGCCGACGCCGGCGAAAAGGCCGGCCGGCATGTGATCGTTGAGGAAAAGCGCTTGGTCTCGCGCGGTCATGGTCGGATCGAGCGCGGTACAGCCCATATTCGGCGTTCTCAGCCTCTATTGGAGGGACATCGACACTCGAGCAGCTTCGCGCTCGAGAACGCGATATAACGGCGTCTCATGAACCTGTGAGAAACGTATCGCCCGTGCCGGGGTTGCGGACGGCGGATTATTTGAGGGCGATGGCGCCCGGGACGAGCAGGGCGTGCTCCAGGCGCACGCTGCCGTTGCGCAGAGCGATCGTGAGGTGCAACGAGCGTGCCAGTCCGAGCTTGGCAAGCGGGGCGTCGTCGATCGTGCGCGCGGTCTCGGTCCCAGGCAAAAGCTCGAGGACGACGTCGCGCACGTAGGGCGTCTGCCCCTTGGCCGTGAGCGTTTCGGTGACCGCCGCCTTGGCCGCGCCCTTCGCCGGCTGGCCCGCGCAGAGCTCGACGCTCAGATTCGTCCCATCGATCGCGAATGTGTCCGTGGAGCACGACGGCGCCTGGACCGGCGCTGCGGCGGCCGCAAGAAGGGCGATCGAGAACGCGAGCGCAGCGCTCGCCGAGGGCGGCAGCATAGTGTACAGTATAACGCGCTTGCCCGCTATCTCGTTACCCGCCGCCGTCATTAAAAAGCGCCTCACGTTGCGAGGCGCTGGCGCTCCGGAACGCTTTTGCGACTTCGCCGGAAAAACGCTCCTGCGCGCCCCCGCGCGACGTTGCGCGCGGGTCCCCGTCACAGGAGCGGCCCTTTTTAAACACTAACGTCGCCCCTCGCCCTATGCGCATCGATCTCATCGCCTTGGATCTCGACGGTACCTTACTCGACCCGCAGGAGCGCATCTCCGAGCGCAACCGTGCCGCCATCCGCAGATCGCTCGAAGCCGGCGTGCGGGTCGTGCTCGTCACCGGCCGCGGCACCGACTTACCCATTCGGGTATCGCGCGAGCTCAACTTAAATCTGCCCGTGATATGCTGCCATGGCGCGCTGACCAAAGATTTCGGTGCGAATAAGACGCTCGTCCATCTTCCGGTGCCGCTGCCCTACGCGAAACCGATGATCGAGTACGCCGAGGCGAATGGGCTCTCGATTGCGATCTATTCGGAAGAATTCTTTTGGCGGCTCGAAGGAACGCATCTTTTCATGGACGACATGTCGGGCCCGGCTTGGCGCGAAGCCAAGACGTTCGCCGACGTCCTCCACGAAGCGCCGACCTTCATCCGTTTTCTCGGTGAAGAGTCGGTGCGCGCGATGGAACGCGAGTTCGGCGACTGGCCGCTCGCGTTCCGGCACGAAACGTGGGGAGACTTCCACGAATGCGCGGTCCTCAATCGCGACGCGAGCAAAAAGAATGCGCTCAAACAGTTATGCGCCGACTTCCAGATACTCCCCGAGCGGGTCTTGGCCATCGGTGACTCGCGCAACGACGTCTCGATGCTGCGCTGGGCCGGGGTCGGTGTTGCGATGGGTAACGCGTTGCCCGAGGTCAAGGAGAACGTGCGCTTCGTAACCGCGAGCAATCAGGAGGACGGCGTAGCGCTTGCGATCGAGCGTTTCGTCGGGTTCGCGCAGAAAAAACCGGCGTGACGCCCGGCGGCGCGCCGACGCCCGAATACGAATCGGAATTGCGGAGCATCTTGTCCGCGCGCGATTGGAAGAAGCTGCGCGACTTCTCGCGGCGCTACAACGAGATTCCGGGCGACGTCTACGAGCAGCCGCAACATTTTTGGGAAGTGATGCTGCACAAGCTGACCTGCAGCCGCATCGACCTCCTCGGCTTGCATGAGTCGTCACGCGCCTGGTTGGAAGCGCACGGGTACACACCCGACATCGGCGGTTACTGATTTCGTTGCGCGTCCTGCACGTCGTGCGCGCAAACGCGCTCGAACGACCGGGCGGGGACCTCGCCCAAGCCCAGGGCGCGGGTCGTGGGCTGCGCGAACTCGGCGTCACCGTCGATCTCGTCCCGACCGAAACGCCCGATCCGGCCGGATACGACGTGGCCCACGTTTTCGGGGTCTTCGAGCCCCAGACGGCGCAGCGTCAGATCGCTGCGATTCGCGCACGCGGCGTTCCACTCGTTCTATCGCCTATCTTTGGCGATCTGCGTCTCTACTTCGCGACGTCGCCGCTTCTCGTGCGTGCCCTCGAAGCGCGCTCGCCGCGAGCCGTCGAGCGCCGCTTGGCCGCGATGCGCCGCTTGGAGCGCAAGCGCGCGTGGTCCGGAAAGATCGCACGCCAAACCGATCGGCGGCTCGCGCAGCAACGCGAACTTCTCTTGCAGGCGGACGTTCTGTTGCCGTCGAGCGAGGTCGAGGCGTACCACTATGGGGAACGCCTGCGCGTGACCTCAGTGCCGGTTGTCATCGCGCGGGTCGGCGCCGACGAGCCCGGTGCTGCGTCGCATCCGCCGAGGGCTCGTGCCGGCGTGGTCTGCTTTGGGCGCGTCGAAACGCTCAAGAATCAGGCCGCTCTTCTCTACGCGCTGCGCGACGTCGACGTCGAGGTGACGATCGTGGGGCGCGAATACGATCGGCCGTACTCCCGGTTGTGCCGGCGCTTGGCGACGCCGCGAACGACGTTCGTTTCCTCGGTTCCGCGCGAAACGGTGTTCGGGATGATGGCCCGTGCGGCGGTGCACGCGTTACCGTCGTGGCAAGAGTTGCCGGGGCTTGCGTCGATCGAGGCCGCTGCGACCGGGGCGCGGGTCGTCGTCGGAACTCGCGGCTCCGAGCGCGAGTATTTCGGGCCGGACGTCGACTACGCCGACCCCGCGGAGCCGGCTTCGGTTCGCACGGCGGTCTTGCGCGCCCTCGAACGCGAGCCGCGCACACCCGGCGACGCGCTCGACGAGCGCCTGCGCGCCTTGACCTGGCGCCGTCACGCCGAAGCAACGCTCGGCGCATACGAACGCGCGGTGGCACGATGATCGTTCGAATCGTCACCTTCGCACGCATCCGCGAGCTCGTCGGCGCGGCGGCGCTCGAGCGCGTCGTCGAAGAAGGCACGACCGCCGGCGACGCGCTCGACGGGCTGGCAGTGGAGTTCCCGTCGCTTGCGGGGTTGGCGCAATCGACGCGCTTCGTGCGCGACGGGGCGTTCGTCCCGTCGTCCGCGGAACTGCGCGACGGCGACGAGCTCGGTCTCTTGCCGCCCTACGGAGGTGGTTGATGCTCTACGACATCGTCGAGACGGCGCTTGATCTCGGGCCGCTTGTGAACGCCGTGCGTGGACTCGAGAGCGGCGCGCTCGTCACGTTCGTCGGTTACGTCCGCGAGCGCAGCGACGACGGACGTCCGGTCGACGGCCTTGCGTACGAAGCGCACCGCGAGCTGGCGCTGGCCGAGATGCGCGCGATCGGTGCCGAAGCATCGGAGCGTTTCGACCACGCGCGGGTTGCGATGGCGCACCGCGTCGGCGAGCTTGGTCTCGGTGAGGCTGCGGTTGCGATCGCGGTCGCGGCGCCGCATCGTGGCGCGGCGTTTGATGCATGCGAGTACGCGATCGACGAACTCAAGCGGCGCGTCCCGATCTGGAAGAAAGAGCGCTACGTCGACGGCAGCGAGCGCTGGCGCGAAAACGCGTGAAGCTCGAACTCCTGCGCTTAACGGCGAGCAACGGTGCGACGATCGCGGCGCTCGACTACGAGCCGCGCCGCGCGCGCGGGGTGACGCTCGCCGCCGGCCACGGTTATTCGAGTTCGAAACAAAACCTGGACTTGCTCTGCGCGTTTCTCGCCGGGCACGGTTACCGTATCATCAGCGTCGATTTTCCCGGGCACAAACTTGGGGCGAGCGGCGGCAGACTCGAGTCGATCGACGATCTGACCGCCGCGCTCGCCGCTGCCGTCGCGTATGGGCGCGAGAAGTACGGCGGCATCGTGTACGCGATGGGCCACAGCATGGGCGCAACGACGGCGCTGCGCGCGTGCGCGGCCGACCCCGGGATCGCGGGCGCGATTTCGATCGCGACCGGATACGGGCGTCCGGCGGCTCTTCAAGCGCTCGGCACGCTCGGTGCCGTCGACTTGCGCTCGGCCTACGTCGACGGGCTCACGTTACCGGAGATGGCTGCTGCGACCGAACCTGCGCTCGACGCGGCGCTCCCCGCGCTTGCGGGCCGCCCGGTCCTCTACATCGCTGCCGAGCGCGACGGTATGGTGTCGCGCACGAGTGCCGAAGAACTGTTCATGCGCGCACCCGAACCTAAGACGTTCGTTACGGTCGAAAGCGACCACACGCTAGCCGCCGAGAACTCGCGCGCCGCCGTGCTCGCCTGGTTGAACGAACGCCACCCGCGCACGTCATGACGCTCGCCGGGCGGCGCGAATTGCGCCGGTATAGCCGCCATCTGCTGATCCCCGAGGTCGGGCTCGGCGGACAAGAGAAGCTCGCGCGGGCGCGCGTGCTCGTCGTCGGCGCCGGGGGCCTCGGCTCGCCCGTGTTGCAGTACCTCGCGGCTGCCGGTATCGGAACCCTTGGAATCGTCGACGACGACGTCGTCGACATCACGAACTTGCAGCGTCAAGTGATCTACGCCGAGGAGGACGTCGGGCTGCCGAAAGCCGCGGTCGCCGCGCGCCGCGTGCGCGCGCTCAACCGCGACGTCGCGTGCGAAATCGTCCCGGAACGTTTCGAGGTGCCCAACGCGCGAATGCTCGTCCGGCGCTTCGACGTCGTTGTCGACGCGACCGACACGTTCGGCGCGCGCTACCTGATCAACGATGCGTGCCGGCTGGAAGCGAAGCCGGACGTCTACGGCTCGATTTTCCGCTTCGAGGGCCAGGTGAGCACGTTCGTGCCGGGCGGGCCGTGCTATCGCTGTCTCTTCCCCGAACCGCCGCCGGAAGGCAGCGTGCCGTCGTGCGCTGAGGGCGGCGTGCTCGGGGTGCTCGCGGGAATGGTTGGGACGTGGCAGGCGAACGAAGCGCTCAAACTCGTGCTCGGCATCGGTGAGCCGCTCGAGGGACGGCTGATGCTGCTCGACGCGCTCGAGTCACGCGTGCGTGAGATCGCGTTCGCCTCCGATCCCGCCTGCCCGTTACACGGCGAGCGCCCGACGATCTCAGACGTCGTCGCGTTTGCGCGCGTCGCGCGCGAACCGCTCGGCGTGCCCGAACTCTCGCCGGACGAACTCGACGCGTATCTCGCGGAGCATCCGCAGGCGCGCGTCCTCGACGTGCGCGAGCCGCACGAGGCGATCTTAGCTGCGCCGCCACAGAGCCTTCACATTCCGGCAAGCGTCCTCGAAGCGCGCATGCACGAACTGGATACGGCGCGCGAGTATGTCGTCGCATGCCGCGTCGGCGCAAAATCGCGCTGGGCCGTCGCCCGCCTGCGCGACGCCGGTTTCACCCACCTCTGCCATCTCGCCGACGGCCTCCTCGCCTACGCGGTAATCCACGACGACTTCGATGCGTTCTAGCGCGGAAATTGACCGCGTGAGCTCCGACGATCAGATATTCAACACCGGCGGCGTTGAACTCGCGCAACAGATCGAGAAAGTCGGAGTTGAGATTCATCGATCCCCTTCAACGCAAATGCATCGACGGTAAGCTGCCACCCGTAGGCCATGCGCTCGAGCGGATCCATGGCAAGCCACCACTCCCGGTCGAATGCATCGTGATCGTCGTGAAGGCGTATCTTTCGCGTTTTCCAGCCGGCCCGGCGCGCGCGACGTTCTGCAGCTTGCGACTCTTCTTGCGTCACCCACGTTCCTTCGACGCGAGTCGAAGATTTACCGCGTCGATGCCGTCGTCGCCCGGCTTCGGCGGTATCGGCTACAGCCGGCTCGGGCGGAAGGCCGCCGCGGCTATGGTTTCTTCGATGCGAGCCGGAACGTCTATCGAATGGATACTGTCGTTGGGCCGCCGGACTATCGCGCGATCGCGCGCGCGTCTGCGCACCAGCGTGGAGCGGCCGTTGCATTCGCCACGGCCGAGCCCGAGGTGGCGACCCGGCAGCGGATGGGTGCGGCTTTTGCGGGTGGGGGCTTCGCGACGTGGCGGTACGACGCCGCGTATGCCGCTGCGGCAAGCGATCCGGCGACGATTTTGAGCGGAGCGCGCAGCGTCGTGTGCGTTGCGGTTCCGTTTGCGCACCCGGAGCCGCCCGGGCGCGCGCCGCTCTGTGGGCGCGTTTCCAACTATGCCTGGTCTGCCGATTATCACGCGCGGATGCGCGACATCCTCGGCGAGATCGCGCGCGCGCTCGACGCCGCGGCGGGGTCGTCCGTCACGCGGATTACGTGCGATACGGCGCCGTTGGCAGAGCGCGCATTTGCGGCGCGCGCGGGGCTCGGCTGGATCGGCAAACACACGAACCTGATCGCGCCTGGTCTGGGATCGTTCGTGTTCTTGGGTGAGATCGTCACGACGCTCGAGATCCCGCCCGATGCGCCGCTGAAAAAAACGTGCGGCACGTGTACGCGCTGCATCGGAGCATGCCCGACGGGAGCCTTGCGCGGCGACTACACGATCGACGCAAACCGCTGCATCTCCGATCTCACCCAGCGCACGGACGCGATTCCGCGCGAGCTTCGCGCCTTGATCGGCGATTGGGTTTGGGGTTGCGATCTCTGTCAGCTCGTCTGCCCGCCGACGCAGCGCGCTTCCCCGCGCGCCGACGCCGCGTTCGCGCCCACGATCGCCGCTGAGGCCTTCCCGGCACTGCTCGGTCTCTTGCGCCTGCGCAGCGGGGAGTTCAAGCGGCGTTACCGGCACACGGCGATGGGCTGGCGCGGCGCCGCCGTTTTGCGCCGCAACGCTGCGGTCGCACTGGGAAACGCGCTGGACCGGGCGGCCGTCCCGGCGCTGGAGGCGGCCCTCGAGGTCGACCCGCACCCGCTCGTCCGGGGTCACGCTGCTTGGGCGCTCGGCCGGATCGGCTCGCCGCGGGCCCTCGACGCGCTTCGCTGCCGTGAAGGGGGAGAAGCGGACGGGGTCGTTCGCGAGGAGATTGGCGCCGCGCTCGCTTCCTGGGAAACCTTCGGCCGCCCTCGGGCGTTGGAGTCCGGGAGGAAGCCGTCTCGATGAATCGTGCCCTGAGTTTGTCCTTGTGTCTTGTCGCGGTAGCCTTCGGGGGGCCGCTTTCGGCCGCTTCGCAGCCCGGCCCGGCGATGCTCGACGAGCATAATAACGCGCTCTACAAACGGATGATCGCGCTCAACTCAAGCTTGCGCACGTACCGCGCGACCGTGCACCTCGACATCGCGCTCAAAACGTTTCCGTTCATCAGTCCGTCGGTCGACGGCGACGTCTATTATAAGAAGCCCGACAAGACGGTCGTCATCTTCGACACCGTGCCGGCGTTAGCGTCGCAGTTCAAGAAGGTCTATCCCAGAGTCGATCCACCCGCGACCTGGACGACGATTTACGACGTTGCGGTGATGGGCGACGACGGTACGACGACGACCTTTCGGCTGCGCCCGAAGAAGAACGGCCGCGTCGACTACCTCGAGGTGAAAGTCGACGATCCGACCGCGACGATCCACAGTTACACCTGGACCTATAAGGACGGCGGATCGGTCAGTTTCGACCAATCGTTCACCTCGATCGACGGAAACTATCTGATCGACAAGCAGTCCGGGCACGTCGATCTGCCGGCCTACAAAGCCGAGGTCACCTCCGCGTTCTCAAACTACAAACTCAACGTGGCGATCGAAGACTCGGTATTCGTCGAGAAGTAACCAGCGCGACGCGCCGAAGGTAGGCGGGTGGTCCTCGAAACGATCGACCTGATCGGAAATCTGAAGCCTGGGGACGGGCTGCTGGCCGATGCCTTCCGGCGGCCGATCACCTACTTGCGCATCTCGGTTACCGACCGGTGCAACTTGCGCTGCACGTACTGCATGCCTGAGGCCGGGCTGCCGTGGATTCCCAAGGCGGAGATTCTGTCGTTCGAGGAGATCGAGCGCGTGGTGCGGGCGGCGGCGTCGGTCGGCGTGCGGAGCCTTCGGCTGACCGGCGGGGAACCGCTCGTGCGCCGCGGGCTCGCAGACCTCGTCGCACAACTCGCGGCCGTCGAGGGAATCGACGACATCGCGCTCTCGACCAATGGTCTACTGCTTGCCGAGAACGTCCGCGAACTCGCGGACGCTGGGTTGCGCCGCGTCAACATCTCGCTCGATACCTTGCGGGCGGACCGCTTCGAACGGATCGCGCGCCGTCCGGGCTTGGAGCGGGTCCTCGCTGGGATCGAGGCGGCGTTGGCCGCGGGCCTTGCGCCCGTTAAGATCAACTGCGTCGTGATGCGCGGACAAAACGACGACGAACTCGCCGATTTTGCGGCGCTCACCCGGGAACGGCCGCTTTTCGTCCGCTTCATCGAAGTGATGCCGGTCGTCGAGAACGCGGCCGCACAAGCGGGCGAGTACGTCTCATCTGACGAGATCCTGGCGCGCTTGCGGACAGTCGATCGGCTCGAGCCGGCGCCTGGACCGGGCGGCAACGGCCCGGCGCGTTACTTCGCGTTCCCCGGTGCCCCGGGCGCAGTCGGCGTCATCAGCCCGCTCTCGCACGACTACTGCGAGCGCTGCAACCGCGTGCGGCTGACCGCCGACGGCCGGTTGCGGCTGTGCCTGTTCGGCGACTACGAGATCGATCTGCGCACCCCGCTGCGGCAAGGCGCCGCCCGCGACGATCTCGCCGCCCTGCTCCACGGCGGCATGCTCATCAAGCCCGAACGCCACCACCTCCGCCTCGGCGAAGCCTCCAGCCGCATGCGCGCCTTCTCCGAGATCGGCGGCTAGCGTTGCCTCCGGCGCATCCTGCGCGCGCGCAAACAGCCGCATCCATGCGGCTAGTGCGCGCCTTCTCCGAGATCGGCGGCTAGGATGACGTCGCGTCACAATCCGACCGAGGGTAGCGTTCTTGGCCCAACACACGAGGCCGCCTCACCGGGGGCCGCGCTCGCGTGGGAGGGGCCCATGCAAAACGTCTACGTTCTTGGGCTCGACCGGGCGCTCGATGCTGAGGCCCGGATCGAACGGCTCGTGTGCGAGCACCAGACGAAGCTTGCGCGCTACGTGCGGCGCTTCGTGAACGATGCGGATCTCGCGCTCGACGTCACGCAAGACGTGTTTTTCGCGGCTTATAAGATGTTACGTGCGGATCCATCCCGGCCGCTGAGCGCCGGTTGGCTCTATAAGACCGCGACGAACCACTCGATTACCTACCTGCGCAAGAAACGGCGCCGCGGTGAGACGCTGCCGCTGGAAGACGTGGGTTGCGCGTTTCGCACGGACGAGCATTCGGCGACGTCGCTCGATCTGCAAAACGCACTCGCTGGGCTCGGCGAAGAGCAACTCGCCTGCGTGCTGCTGACGACTTACGCGGGCTATTCCTCGGCCGAGGCCGCGCTGATCTTAGGGACGACGGCCGACGCGGTGCGCCAACGCGTTTGCCGCGCGATGCGCGCGATGCGCAAGACCTTAGGAGAGCCTGCGTGACCCGTAGTCACGCGCGTTACGAGAGCCTGGCGGGAGCGATCGCGCTCGGCGAGGCGACGCAAACCGAGCGAGAAGAGTTCGCGCAGCACGCGGACGGCTGCGCGCTGTGCTCGGGTTTTCCGGCCGAGCGCGAACTGCTCCGGACGGTCGAAACCGCGCGCGAGGGGGAGACGTGGCGGCCGTCGGTCGACCGAATCATTCTCGAACGGATTCACGACACGCAAAAGCAGCGTTCGCGTTTCACCGTCGGCGCGCTCGGTTGGGCGGCGGCGATCTCGATTGCCGTGAACGTTGCATTCGTAACCGGCTTTGCTGGGCGGCTCGACGGTGCATTGCGCGGCGCGCCCGAAACGACCGCGGACGTTGCCGCTCCGCACTTCGTTCGCCTATCGCCCGAAACGTTCGCGACGATCAGACGCCGCTCGCTGCCGCGGGCCTTCGCGATTGCCCAGTCGCCTCACGTAGCAAAGCATGACCGCACGCATCGCCTTCCCGGCGCGCCCTTACGCGTCGCTCCCGCCGCGCCAGCGTTCGAGCCGCCCGACCTCTTGGCCGGACTGTACGAGCCGGGCAACGACCCGAACTCCGCGCGCAACGTCGCAATCGAATTCGCGCCGCCCCGCTAGCGTTTTGAGGGACGGGGGGCTCGGGTAAAGAAAGGCGAGCTTTCAATCGCTGGGGAGATGCGTTGTGAAATCGTTGCTTACGGTCGTCGCGGCTTGCGTTCTGGGCAGTCTCATCCTTGCGGGCTGCGCGAAAACGACGTCGTCGGAGGGCGCGAACGCTTCCGCTTCCGGACCGATCAGCGACGCGGACAACTCGGGTCTAAAACCGACCGCGGCCCCCGCGGTCGTCATGGGTGATCCCAAGCACGGCGCGGTGATCTTCAAACAGAACTGCACGACCTGCCACGGAGCGGCAGGGGCGGGCGGCGGAATCGGCCCGGTACTCAAGGGCGAGAAGCAACGCAAGAACTACGCGGCGGCTATCGTGTGGATCGAAAACCCCCAGCCGCCGATGCCGAAACTCTACCCCTCGCCGCTCTCGTTGAGCGACGTTCAAGACGTCGCCGCGTACGTCGAAAGTCTCTAACTCGAGCCTCTTCGTCTTCGGGCGCGATCTTCGTTTGGGGGATCACGCCGGGCTTGCGGAGGCGGCACGGTTCGGCTCCGTCGTTCCGGCGCTCGTCGTCGACCGGCGCCCGGCGCCCGGGCTCGCGCGCAACCCGCGCCGCGCTGCATTTTACTGCGGCGCGGTCGCCTCGCTCGCGCGCGATCTCGAGGCCCGCGGAGCGCACCTGATCTGCCGCCGCGGGCCGGCGCGACAGACGATCCTGCGACTCGCGCGCGAAGTCGGCGCGGGCGCCGTCACCTGGTCCGCCGGGTACGATGCCGCGTCGCAGCGAGAATCCCGCGAACTGCAGTCGGCACTCGAAGAAGCAGGCTTGCGCGCAACGATCGTGCACGACGCACCCGCGGTGCCTCCCGAGGAGACGGCCGCCGCCCGCGCATCCGACGGCGGACGCGGCTACCGGGCGCTCGGGCCGTACCTTACGGTTTGGGCCGCGCAGCCGCGCGAGCCCTACGCTGCGGCGGTGCGCTTTTTAAACGCGCCGATCGATTCCGAGCCGCTTCCGCAGCCGCAAGATTTCGGCGCTGCCCCGTCGGATCAGGCGCCGTCGGAGGCGCGCGCGTCGGCTGCCTTCGATGCGTACCTCGGCGCCGCGATCTTACAGTATCGCACCGCGCGCAACGTCCCGGGCGACGGCCCGACGTCGCGTCTTTCGGCTGCGCTCTCATTCGGGCTGATCTCGGCGCGCACGATCCTCCGCCGCGTCGACGAGCGCTCGCGCGACCCGTTCTTGCTCGCCGAAGAGAAATTCGCGCTGCGTTCGTTCGCGCACGCGCTCGCGCGGCGTGACTTTTTCTTTCAACTCGCGTGGTTCTTCGAGGAGACCCCCGACGGCGTGCTGCAGCCGCGGATGCGCACATTTGGCTTCGCTCGCTCGCATCCGGCGCTCGAGGCGTGGCGCGAAGGCCGCACCGGTTATCCGCTCGTGGATGCCGGCATGCGCGAACTGCGTGCGACCGGCTGGATGCACCCGCGCGTGCGTTCCGTCGCCGCGTCGTTCTTGTGCTTCGACCTCGGCGTCGATTGGCGGGTCGGGCGCGATGCGTGGGACGCGGAACTCGTCGAAGACGATCCGGCGCTCAGCACCGGCAACTGGCAGTGGGCTGCGGGCGTCGGCGCCGACCTCGCGCAGTTTCCGCGCATCTACAATCCCCGCAAGCAGGCACGCGCGTTCGATCCGGCGGGGACCTACGTACGCCGTTGGGTTCCCGAACTTGCCGGCGCCCCGAGCGCGGAGTTGTTCGACGCAGCGGCGCAAGCGCGGCGCCGGCAACTCGCCTTACCGCTGTTCGGGGGCTCGGAGTATCCCGCGCCGGTGGTCGATCACGAACCGGTTGCGCGCGAGTTCTTGGCGCGCTATGCGACCTTCGCCGGGCGCGCTCCTAAGCGATGACGTGCTCGCGAGCGCGTTCGTGTTCGTCGAGCCAGTCGCTCACGAGCGGAACGCGGACGTCCTCGCCTTGCCAAACCTTGAAGCCGTAGACGACCGTGGCGACGAGCCAAACCGGGAACAGAAACGGCAACATCACCACGGCCGGCCACGCGATGATCGACCAGAAGAAGTAGTGGAGCGCGCTCAAGGCGGTAAACAGGGCGAACATCCCGCCGTTGAGTGCGAGCGCTTGAATGCTCTGGCGCCGGACCGCGGGGGAGCGCTTCGGGTCGAGCAGAGCGATTGCCGCGAGCGGCCAAAGCGGGTATCCGAGCCCAAGCAGCACGCGGGTCTCGGGCGAGACGGCCGCGAGCGCGCCTTGCGGGCGGCTGACCGGCGCGCTCCAGCTCGGCCCCGGCGGCGGCGGAGACGGCGGGGGGGACGACGGCCCAACCCCACCGGCGATTCCCGAGCGCGCTGATGCGGCGCTCTTCATGCGCCGTTCGAGGCGGCAGCCCGGGCAGATGCCCTGCTCGTCGCGGCACGTCGCGCAAATCGTTTGCATGCAATCGTGACATACGGCGACGGATGGTACGGCGTTGTGATAGTAACAGTCCACGGCGACTACCCCGGCGAACGAGCTTTTAGGGCATCTACCAGCCCCAACTGGGAAAGGTTTCGCGATACTGAAGACCGGCCTCGACCCGAAGTTGCGCAGGAAAGTCATCGCGCGCCTGCTGCGCGAGCTGCGGCCATACTACCCGCGCCTGCGCTTGGCAATGCTCCTTGGGATCATCGCCGGCGTTGGCCCGCTCGCCCTGACCAAGGCTTTCCCGCTGGTCATCGACGGCGTGATCGAGAATCCGAAGCACCCGATCGGGCTCTTGATTTGGGTCTTGGCCGGCGTCTTCGTCGTTAACCTCGTCTCCAATCTCGCGACCTACGGGCAGAGCTATCTGACCGCCTGGAGCGGGCAGCGCTTGATCGCGAGCCTGCGCGTGCGCCTCTTCGAGCGGACGATGCACGTTCCGATGAGCGAGTTCGACAAGTGGCGTCCGGGCGAATTCATGGCGCGCTTCTCGAGCGACCTGACACTGATGACCGATGCGCTCAGCGTCGCGCTGCCGCAGTTCTTCGTCACGATGGTGACGCTCGTGGGGTCGGTCGCGACGATGTTCTACGTCGATTGGCTCCTGTCGCTCTTTCTGTTCGTCTTCGCGCCGCTGGTGAATTGGGTCGTGGCGTCATTCACGCGGATGATCGCCGCCAGCACCAAGCGCGCGCAACAGCGGACGGCCGATCTCAGCTCGAACCTTGCCGAAGTGCTCCAAGCCGAACGGATCGTCAAAGCGTTCGGACGCGAAGACTTCGAGACGCGCCGCTTCGCGCGCAGCAACGACGACTATTTCGGCGCATACATGAAGGTGTTGCAGCTCGGACAGACCCAAACGCCGGTCGTCGCCATGATCGTAACCGTCGCGCTGCTCGCGGTCATGTGCTTCTCGGTGCGCGAGGCGATCGTCGGCCGGCTGACCAGCGGACAGGTCTTCCAATTCTGGACCCTCGTCGTCTTGGCGATCAATCCGCTCAATCGCCTCGCGGCTTTCATCGGCGACCTTTCGAAAGGGCTGGTCGGAGCGGAGCGCGTTTTCGAGATCTTGGATTTGCCGATCGAGACCGATGTGCCGGGTGCGGTGGCACCGGAGCGCATTGCGGGCGAGATCCGCTTCGAGGGCGTTACGTTTGGCTACAAGGCGGAGGCGCCGCCGGTGCTGCACGACCTCTCGGCAACGATCTCCGCGGGCGAGATCGTGGCGCTCGTGGGTCCCTCGGGCGCGGGGAAGACGACGATCGTCAATCTCGTCCCGCGCTTCTACCAGCCGCAAGCCGGACGGATCTTGCTCGATGGGCTGGATCTTGCGACGCTGCGACTCGACGCGCTGCGCGCCGCAATCGCGATCGTGCCGCAGGAGCCGCTCTTGTTCAGCGGCACCGTGGCCGAGAACATCCGCTACGGCAGGCTCGATGCGACCCAAGCGGAGATCGAGGCGGCGGCGCGTGAAGCCAACGCCGAGGAGTTCGTCCTCGATCTGCCGCTTGGATACGATACCCCGGTCGGCGAGCGCGGGATGCGCCTCTCCGGCGGTCAGCGACAACGCATCTCGATCGCGCGCGCCGTCTTGCGCGACCCGCGCATTCTCATCCTCGACGAGGCCACAAGCGCGCTCGACAGCCATTCCGAGCGATTGATCGAGGCCGCCTTGGACCGCTTGCTTCCGGGTCGCACGACCCTGATCATCGCGCACCGCCTCTCGACGATCCGGCGCGCAAACAAAATCCTCTTCATCGATGCGGGCCGGGTCGTCGAGGCCGGCACGCACGACGCGCTGCTCGCCGGAGGCGGCGCCTACGCCGCGCTGCACGCAGCTCAATTCGCCGTCTAGGAAAGAAGACGCGGAGGTGCGACAGGGGCGAACGCGGGCGGCGCGAAGGGGCTGAGTCACTTGCCGGTCTTTAGAGTTTATGAGCCCATTTCGGAGGGCTCCCGGAGCGTGCATGCTCGTCCTCACCCGCAAGCCGAATCAAGCCATCGTGATCGGTGACAACATTCGAGTGATCGTCGTCTCCGTCGACCGGGATCAAATCCGCTTAGGGATCGAGGCGCCGCGCGATGTCAGCGTGCATCGGGCCGAGGTGTACGCCGAGATCCATGGCGGCGAGGGCAAAGCGAGCGCTTCCTAGCGGCTACGGCCCATACCGGACGGGCGTGCCGAGGACTCGAGGTGCGCGCAACGCCGCGTGCGACTCGCCGACGGGCAGTTCGGAGGTCGCGCGCTGGTGTGCCGGGTGCATCGCCACGAAGAAAAGCAAGATCAGCAGGCCCGCGACAGGTGCGAGCGTGAGCGTCGTGACGAGCGCGATGAGGCGGACGGCGTCGCGCGGAGCTAGACGCGGAACCGCGTCCTCAACCGGCAAACCGAGCGCCCCGGCAATCTCGCGCGCCAAGCGAGCTGCCGTTGCGATGTCGCCTGCATCGTTGACGATCCGCATCGGCGTGCTGCCCGCAAAGCGCGCAAAGACCGGATAGGTTGAAGCCCGGCCGTAACGCGTCACGAACGCGACGCTGCCGTAAGCGATCGCCGCCGGGGTTCCGGAGCGCGCGCTCGAGAGACCGGGGCGTTCGGACACGGTCACGCCGTCGGGCCGCAGCGTCGCGATCGCACGTCCGCCGAGCAGCGCCGCCACGAGATACGCTCCAGACGCCGCGAGCACGACGAACAGCAGCGCGACGGCGGCATTGTGGCCGGCGAACCAATAGGACGCCGCGACGCCGAGGGAAAGCGCGACCCCGATCGCTGGGACGATCCCGCGACGGGCCCCGCGGGCGTAGAGCGGGGTGGCGACCGTGACGCTCGAGCCGGACGTGCGGACCGACATCCCGCGCGAAGGTCCCATCCGCGCCGCGCTTCGCGGGCTGCCCGCGGAGTTCCGGCGGCCTGCGAGAGCGACCCGAACGTTTGTTCGAGATTGGCGGCCGTGCTATAATTCTGCGGTCAAAACCCAAATTCACCCGTCACGGACGACGGGTGCGATGGTTTCAAACTCGCCGGCGGCAAGGGACTGCTGCGGCGCGAAACCAGAAAGGCAAAAAAACCGATGGCATCGGTCATCTCTATGAAGGCGCTTCTCGAAGCGGGCGTCCACTTCGGCCACCAGACCCGCCGCTGGAACCCGAAGATGAAGCCGTACATTTTCCAGGAGCGCAACGGCATCTACATCATCGATCTTTCGAAGACGGTGTTGATGCTGCGCGAAGTCTACGCCGCCGTCCGGCAGATGGCGCGCGACGGCAAAGTGATCCTCTACGTCGGCACGAAAAAGCAAGCTCAAGACGTCGTCAAGGAAGAAGCGGAACGCGCCGGTACGTATTACGTGAACGAGCGCTGGCTTGGCGGGACGCTCACGAACTTCGCCACGATCCAGAAGCGGATCGCCCGGCTGCGCGAACTCGAGGGGATGCGCGCTCAGGGCAGCTTCGATCTGCTGCCGAAAAAAGAGGTCTCGCGGCTCACCGACGAGCTCGACAAGCTCGAGCGGTTTCTGGGCGGAATCAAAGACATGCACCGCCTGCCCGACGCAGTCTTCATCGTCGATCCGAAGAAAGAACGGATCGCCGTGCTCGAGGCGCGCAAGCTCAAGATTCCAATCATCGCGGTGATCGATACGAATTGCGATCCTGACGAGATCGACTATCCGATTCCGGGCAACGACGACGCCATCCGCGCGGTCAAGCTGATGGTTTCGAAGATCTCCGACGCGATCATCGAAGGCCGCACGGAGCACGAGAGCGGCGGCTTCGAAGACGATGCCTACGACGACGCGTACGTGGCCCCGCCCGAACCGGTTGCGGCGGCCGAACCGCAAGCCGATGTTCCGCCGCCGGTCGAGGAGGCCGCGGTCTAACCGCCCCGAAATCTTTAGCAAACCCGGATGGCGTCGCAGGTGCGGCGCCTTTCTCTGCGAGCCGCCAAGAAAGGCCTCTCTTCCCGTGAGCACCGCTATGAGCTACAAGCCGTCGGCCGTTGAGATCAAACGTCTGCGCGACGAGACCGGCGCAGGCATGCTGGATTGCCGCGCCGCGCTCCTGACGGCGAACGGCGACTACGATGCCGCCAAGAAAAATCTGCTCGATCAGGGCCTGAGCAAAGTTGCGAAAAAGGCCGAGCGGGCCGCGAACGAGGGGCTCGTCGGCTCGTACATTCACGTCGGGGGCAAGATCGGCGTGCTCGTCGAGATCAATTGCGAGACGGATTTCGTCGCGCGCAACGAGCGCTTCGCCGAGCTCGTAAACGACATCGCGATGCACATCGCCGCGATGCCGGTCAAATACCGTTCGCGCGATCAGGTCCCCGAGGAAGAATTAGAGGCGCTGCGCGCCGAGTTCAGCAAGGCTGCCGAGGGGAAGCCCCCCGGCATCGTCGAGAAGATCGTTGCCGGCAAGATCAACAAGTGGTACGAGGAGAACGTCCTGCTCGATCAACCCTTCATCAAGAACGACGATCAAACGGTGGGCGAGCTGGTCGCCTCGGTAGTCGGCGTCCTCGGCGAGAAGATCGAGGTACGGCGGTTCGCCAAGTTCACACTCGGGGGAGCCTGACAACGCTGCCGGCATACGATCGCATTCTCCTCAAGATCTCGGGAGAGGCGTTCGCCGGCAAAGAGAGTCCGATCGATGCGGTGACGACCGCCTGGATGGCCGAGCAGATCGCGGAAGTGGCGCGCGAGGGCGTTTCGGTCGCGGTGGTCGTCGGGGGCGGGAATATCTGGCGCGGAAAGGCGCACGAGGGCGGCGGCATGGACCGCGCGACGGCCGACTACATGGGCATGCTCGCGACCGTCATCAACGCGCTCGCGCTCCAGGACGCGCTCGAACGCATCGGAATCGCGTCCCGCGTGCAGACCGCGATTCAAATGCAGCAGATCGCGGAGCCCTACATCCGGCGTCGCGCGATCCGGCATCTCGAAAAAGGCCGCGTCGTCATCTTCGGCGCGGGCACGGGGAATCCGTATTTCACGACCGACACGACGGCTGCGCTGCGTGCCGTTGAGATCGGCGCGCAAGCGATCCTCAAGGCGACAAAGGTGGACGGCATTTACAGCGCCGATCCGAAGAAGGACGTCGCCGCGACCCGCTTCACGAAGCTCGCGTACCTGGAGGTGCTGCAGCGCGGCCTGCAAGTGATGGACAATACCGCACTGACCTTGTGCATGGACAATGACTTACCGATCGTTGTCTTCGATATGAACGTCCCCGGCAACATCCGCCGCGTCGTCTTCGGGGAACCGATCGGAACGCTGGTCAGCACGGCGCCTCCCGGCGCGCCAACCTTAGAAAGTGCGACGACGTGAGCGACCTCGACGGTATCTTTAAATCGACCGAGAGCCGGATGCAGAAGGCGATCGAGGCGACCCGCAACGACTTCGCCTCGGTGCGCACCGGGCGCGCGTCGCCCGCACTGCTCGACCGTCTCCACGTCGAAGCCTACGGCGCGACGGTTCCGCTCAAGCAGGTCGCGACCGTCAGCGTGCCCGATGCGCGCACCCTGCAAATCGCCGCCTTCGACCGCAACACGGTCGGCGCGATTCGCAAGGCGATCGAAACGAGCGACCTCGGGCTGACGCCGAACATCGACGGCTCGAACATTCGCCTGGGAATTCCGCCGCTCACCGAAGAGCGCCGCAAAGATCTCGTCAAGGTCGTTCACAAGAAAGCCGAAGACGGCAAGATCGCGATCCGCAACATCCGCCACAAAAGCATCGACGAAGCGAAGGCGTTGCTTAAAGACCACAAGATCACCGAAGACGAGAACAAGCGCGCGGGCGACCGCATCCAGAAAATGACCGACAAGTACATCCACGACGTCGACGCCCTGATCCACGCCAAAGAAAAGGAGATCATGGAAGTCTAGCCGCCCCTGTCAAGGGGAGGTCACGGCTGTCCCTCGACTGCGGCGCTTCGCGCCTCCGCTCGGGATGACAAAGGGGCCGGCCCTCGCGAGTAGGGTGAGAAATTGCCCGGCGTCACACTAATGATTTGGCTTCCGCCGTCCGACCACTAGAGAAAGCGGCGCACCCTTTTGCCCGAGCGGCGGCGGTGCGGACCCGTTTCCCTTGCTGGAGGCGCGATGAAGTTCCCGGTTACGTTATCACTGGTCGGCGCGATGGCGGTGGCCGCCGGCACGACCGGCTGCTCTGCAGGATCGGGCGGCGGCGGCATCCTCGACTACCCCGGCGGCACGATTGCGCTCGCCGATGCGGCGTCCGGCGCGGCCATCGTCACGTCGCCGACGAGCCCATACATTCTTCCGTTCGGGATTCTGCGCTTTACGATTACGGCGACGGAAACGCACTACGACGGGCCCTACGCGGTCGCGATCATCGCCGAAGAGAACTTGCCGACGGCCTCGAACGGCGGGTCGGTGTATCCCTACGCGTTCAACGAGCCGTGCTACTCGGCGTCGGCCGCGAACACGTTTACGACGGCTGCCGTCCCGATCACGTTTGAAGGCGGGAACGCAAACGGACAGCCCTACGCGTACGCGGGTGCCGTCCCCTCGGGTGATTCCGGCAACCCGTGCCACTCGGGCGAGTTCGAAACCGCGACGATTTCCGACACCAAAGGGCACCACGTAAACTTCTACTACGAAGAAGAATAAGCGGCGTCGCTAGGAGCAGCCTAGCGACGGGGTTTTCTCGCCCAGCACCGGCGCGACCAGGTTTTTTCGGTGGCGCCAATCAAACGGAAAAGCACTGTGGATAACTCGTCGCCGGGTCCGGTGCTGACGCTGCTTCCCGAGGTTGAAGCGCGCGCGCTGCTCGCGGGGCGGGAGCTCTCGCTGCGCGTGTTGCGCCCACCGTATCCGGCCCTCGGCCTTGGGGTGCTGCGCGTCCTGCGCGTGAGCGAACGCGGCGAGCGGACCGAAATCGTCGCCGGATACGAAGGCTACGAGCGCCTCGGGGAGCCGAAGCGATGAGCGCGCCGGGAGCATCCGTCCGCGAGGTGCCGGCGCTCGAAGGTTTGCCGCGCCACGTGGCGATCATTATGGACGGCAACCGGCGCTGGGCCAAAGCGCGGCGTTTGCCGGCGATCGAGGGACACCGGCGCGGCATCGTCGCGCTGCGCCACGTAACGCGCGCGGCAAGCGACCTCGGAATCCCGATGTTGACGGTCTACGGGTTCTCGACCGAAAATTGGAAGCGCGATAAGACCGAGATATCGCTCCTACTCGACCTATGCGTCTACTTCGCGCGCAGCGAGCTTGCCGAACTCGATCGGAACAACGTGCAAGTGCGGGTGATCGGTCAGTACCGCGCTCTGCCGGCCGCTTCGCGCGAAGCGCTCGACGGCTTAATCGAAAAGACCGCCCGCAACGATGGCCTGCAGCTCAATCTCGCGGTCAACTACAGCGCGCGCGCCGAGCTGCGCATCGCGATCGAGAACGTCGCGCGCGACGTGTCCTCGGGCACACTCGATCCGCAGGCGATCGACGAATCGGTCGTCGCATCGTATCTTTCGACGGCGAGCATGCCGGACCCGGATCTCTTGATCAGGCCGGGCGGCGAGTCGCGGCTATCGAACTTCCTGCTCTACCAGCTCGCGGAATCCGAGATGTATTTGACCGACACGCTGTGGCCCGATTTCGATCGCGAACATTTCATGCGGGCGCTGGCGGCGTACCGTTCGCGCACCGCGGGGGAACGCTGACGGCCGCCGCTTCCGGCGCCGCCTCGGGTGCGGCCCGCGGGTCGGGCCCTTCGACAGGCTCAGGACAGGCTCTCGGGCGCCGCGATCTTTTGCGCCGGATCGTCAGCGGCGTGGTCCTCGCCACAATCGTGCTGTCCTCGGCTGCAAACATCTACACGTTCGCGGCGGTGGTCCTCGCGATTACGCTCGGCTCGCTTTGGGAGCTAGCCGGACTCACGGCGCGCAAAGGTCAGGCGCTGATCTTTCCGGTCGCGGCGGTCGCGGTTGCGACCTACATCGTGCTCGCGACGCTCGGCTTGCAGCACGCCTACGAGAAACCGCTGCTCGCGTTCACGGTCATCGCTTCCCTTGGATTTTCGCTCATCGGCGAGCGTCAGGGTTACTTTGCCCGCAGCGCCTTCACCGTTTTCGGCGTGCTCTACATCGGTTGGCTCGCCTCCTATTTTATCGCGCTGCGCAATTTGCCGCACGTCGGGGCTGCCTATACGATCGCGAGCATCGTCGCGATCGCGATCACCGACATCTTCGCGATGCTGGTCGGAACGACGCTCGGGCGCACGCCGCTGACCTCGATCTCGCCGAACAAGACCTGGGAAGGCGCCGTCGGCGGCCTGCTCGCCACGACGGCGGTCGGCGCGTCGTTCGGGCTCATCCCGGCGCTGCACATCTCGTGGTGGGACGGCGTCCTCATCGGCGCGATCACGAGCGTTGCCGCACAATGCGGCGACATCGTCGAATCGGCACTCAAGCGCGACGCCCGGGTCAAGGACGCCGGCAGTTTCCTTGCCGGCCACGGCGGCATCCTCGACCGCTTCGACTCGTACACCTTCGGCGGGATCGCTTTCTACGCCGCACTCTACATTACGGGTCACATCCCGCGTTGACGCGAACGCGGTGCGGGTGAAGAAGAGCGTAGCGATTCTCGGCTCGACCGGATCGATCGGGACGCAGGCGCTCGACGTGATCGCGCGCCACCCCGATCGCTTTGCGGTCGTAGCGCTCGCCGCGGGAAGCCGCGTCGGCGAACTCATCGACCAAGCGAAGCGCTTCGCGCCCGGGCTCGTTTCGTGTGCGAACGAGGCTGACGTCGCCGCGCTGCGGGCCGCGCTGCCGGCGAAAACCCGCGTCACCTGCGGCGCTGCGGGGCTGCTCGCGGTCGCGGCCGAGAGCGGCGCGCAGGTCGTGCTTGCGGCAACGGACGGCGCGGTTTCGTTCGATGCCGTCTTCGCCGCGGTCGAGCGCGGCATCCGGATCGCGGTCGCCAACAAAGAGCTGATCGTCGCCGCCGGCGAGCTGTTCATCGCCGCCGCCAAACGCAGCGGCGCCGAGATCATCCCGGTCGATTCCGAGCACAGCGCGCTTTTCCAGTGCCTCGTCGGCGAGCCGCCCGGACGGATCGGTTCGCTGATCCTCACCGCGTCGGGCGGACCGTTTTGGACCTGGGAGCGCGATGCGATCGCGCAAGCGTCGCTCGCCGATGCGCTGCGCCACCCCACCTGGCAAATGGGGACGAAGAACACCGTCGATTCGGCTTCCCTGATGAACAAGGGGCTCGAAGTGATCGAGGCCAGCCGTCTTTTCGGCGTCCCACCCGACCGGATCGACGTGCTCGTGCACCGCACGTCGGTCGCCCACGGTTTCGTCGTTTTCACCGACGGCAACGTGAAAGCCCAGCTCGCGCCGCCCGACATGCGGCTGCCGATCGGCTACGCGCTCGCCTACCCGGACCGGCTGCCGGACCACGAGCGGATTGCCTCCCTCGACGCCCTCGGTGCAGCCGCGCAGGCCGTCGAGGCCCGGCTGTCCTTCGAACGCCCTGACCTCGACCGCTTCCCGTGCCTCGGTCTTGCGTACGCTGCGCTTGCCCGAGGAGGGACGGTACCGGCCGCTCTCTCGGCCGCAAACGAAATCGCCGTGGGTGCGTTCGTAAGAGGGCAGATCCGCTTCGGCGCCATCCCCCAGGTCGTGTCGGCCGCGCTTGCCGGCACGCCCGACGAACCACTTAGTCTGGGTTCCGTACGGGCCGCCGATGCTCGCGCTCGCGAGCTCGCGCGGGCCGCAGTCGAGGCCCGTTTGGCCACCCCGGCGAACTAGATAGGACCTATGCCCGTCATGTCGCTCACGCTCGCCCTCGCGTTGCCGTCGCTGGACGGGATCGAGAAAATCGTCGTCTTCCTGCTCATGCTCTCGATTTTGGTCGTGCTGCATGAGGGCGGCCACTTCTTGCTCGCTCGAGTCAACGGCGTCCGCGTCAACGATTTTGCGGTCGGATTCGGCCCGACGCTGCTGAAGTGGACGTCGCCCCGCAGCGGCACGAACTACCGGCTCAATCTGCTCCCGATCGGCGGCTACTGCGCGATGCAGGGCGAGGACGGGAAGACGAGCGAGGCCGAGCAGCAGCGCCAGTTCCGCGAGAAGCCGGGCGCGCCGGGCGGGGACAATTTCCAAGCGAAAACGACGCTTCAGCGCCTGGCGATCGTCGTCGCCGGGCCGGTCGCGAACTTCGTTCTCGCCTACGTCATTCTGCTGGTGGCGGCGATCACGTTCGGTATCGCTTCGGCAACGTTCAGCACCGTCATCGGTCCGCTCCAAGACGGGTCGCCGGGAGCCAAAGCGGGCCTCCAGATCGGCGATAAGATCGTCTCGGTCAACGGGGTCGGGATTACCGACGGCAACAAGCTCGTCGAAAAGATTCAGGCGTCCGCCGGCATCCCGCTAAGGATCGGATTCGTTCGCCACGGCAACCTGCAAACGGTGGTCGTCACCCCACGCGCCGAACAGCTCAAGGGGAAGACGATCGGGCGGATCGGTTTCATTCGCGTTCCGCAGTTCGAACGGGTCGGAATCCTCGCGGCGTTTCCCATCGCGTGGTTTGAATTTGCCGATCAGGCAATGGGCCAATTGCAGGGCTTCGCCGAGCTTGTGACCGCGCCGGCGCAGCATGCCTCGAGCCTCTCGGGCGTGATCGGCATGGAACGCGCTGCGTCGGCGACGCAAGACCTCGGTTGGGGCCCCTATCTCTCGCTCGCCGCGGCGATCTCGATTGCGCTCGGCATCCTGAACTTGCTTCCGTTCCCGGCCCTCGACGGCGGGCGGGCGGTCTTCATCTTGGCCGAGATGCTGCGCGGCCGGCCGGTCGATCCGGAGAAGGAAGCGCTCGTGCACGTCACCGGCTTTGCCGTTCTCATGGTCCTCATGGTTTTCGTGGCGTATCATGACGTGGAGAACATCATCAACGGCAAGGGAGTGTTCTAGTGGTTCGCCTCAGGCGTGAGTCCAAGCCCGTGCTGCTCGAAAACAAATCGAAGTGGTCGAGCGGGGCAAAGAAAGTCTGGATGGGCGGCGTCCACCCCGTCGTCGTCCAATCGATGACGACGACCGATACCGCCGACGTCGATAAGACCCTCGAACAGATTTACGGTCTGGCCGCGGCGGGCTGCGAAGTCGTGCGCGTCACGGTCAAGG
>PMHP01000048.1:0-6355 GCA_003158195.1 Vulcanimicrobiota bacterium
CGACGAGTTCGATCGAATCGGCAATGACCTCGCGCGAGACGAGCGACGCTTTCATACCTTCGGTGCCCATCGCGATTCCGTCCGAGATCGCGATCGTGTTGAATTCCATCGGCGTCCCGCCGGCATCGCGCACGCCGCGCTTGACGTGCTCGGCGAGGGTCCGCAGGTTCAGGTTGCAGGGCATCGTCTCGACCCAGGTGTTGGCGATGCCGACGATCGGCTTGCGCAGATCCTCGTCGNNTGCGTGATCGTCGCACTGTTTTTCTTGATGTCGTAAGCCATAGTCGCCGAGCGACTTACGGCGACAGCTGGCCCGTGTCCTCGGCGAGGCGACGATACCAGCGCACGATCAGCGCGTACCGCACGCATTCGGAATAGACGAACGTGAGCAACAAGAGCGGCGCGGTAAGGACCAGCGAGACGGGCATTCGGACGCCGAATATCCACAAGGCGAAGAGCGCGCAGGCTGCCGGAACGACGAAAATCGCAAGCGACGCGACGATGACCGAGAGGGTCGTCCCGAAATGGTCGCGCGTCATCGCAAACGAGCTGCGGAACGCGTCGCGCAGGGTCGCGGCAAGGCCCCGAACTGAGGCTCGATCGGGTGCGCGCAGCAGCGCGCCGACGAGCACCTGCGAGAGCAACACCGCCGCGGCGATCCCGGGGATGACGGCGAGCGCGCAGCCGGCGTCGACGACGGCGCCGACGCAGGCCAGGGTCACGAGCGCGATGCAAAAGCGCACGAGCGTCATCTGGAAGGACGGCTGGATGCGGCGCAGGGCCGAGGGCAGGATGAACAGCACCGCGCCGATCGAGAGAACGAAAACGATCGAGACCGGCGGCTGGGTGAAGAGCGCGAACGGGTGCCCGTTACCGGCTTCGACGAGCGCGCCGTAGATGTCGACCCGGGGGAAGACGATCCAAGCGCATGCAGCGCAGATGCCGGCGAGCAAAAGATAGACCGCCAGGCGTTCGCGCATCAAGCGAAGCCCCTCGACGAATAAGGAATCGGAGAGGTGTAGCGGGCGCGCCGCTCCGAACGAACCGACGGCCATGCCCAGACTTTCGGCCGTCTTTTGCGGCGAATTCACCCCCCTGCCCCGTGTGCTCTGTCACACTGCCGTGGACGCTCGACCGCGCTGCGAAGCGGCGCACGCGCGTCGGCGCGGGGTCAAGCGCCGTAACGCGCGCGGCGGATCGCTTATGGACAGGCGCGGGAGTCCGCGCCGGGGGTTTGGGGGGTGACCCCCCATTTAAGAGAGGAATTGGCCGGGATTGTCGGCGCGGCGAATCTTCTGACATCCGACGTCGATTTGCTGGCCTACGGCTACGACGGCACGTGGTACGACAGTGCGCCGTTGTGCGTCGTGCTGCCCGAAACGGCGGTGCAGGTTGCGGCAATCCATCGGCTGGCGACGCGTGAACGGCTGGCGCTGACCCCGCGGGCGATGGGCAGCGGGCTCTCGGGAGGTTCCGTCCCGCTGCGCGGGGGGATCGTCTTGAACATCATGCGGATGAACCGCATCATTGAAATCGACGGAGCCAATTCCGTCGCGGTCGTGCAGCCGGGCGTGATCACGGCCGACCTCCAGCGCACGGTCGAAGCGCGCGGGCTTTTTTACCCGCCCGACCCGTCGAGCCTCAAGCAATCGGCGGTCGGCGGGAACGTCGCGGAGAACGCGGGCGGAGCGCGCTGTCTGAAATACGGCGTCACCGCGGACTACGTCGCTGCGCTCGAAGTCGTCCTGCCCGGCGGCGAAATCATCCGTACCGGCGGTAAGATGGTCAAGAACGTGACCGGCTACAATCTACGCGCGCTCTTCACCGGCGCCGAGGGGACGCTCGGCACGATAACGGAGATCACGCTGCGGCTTCTTCCGCTGCCGAAGTTCGCAAAGACGGCAACCGCGGCGTTCGGTCGCATCGAGGATGCGGCCAGCGCCGTGATCGCGATCCTGGGCGCCGGGATCCTCCCGACCTCGATCGAGCTGCTCGACCGGCTGACGATGCAGTGCGTGGAAGAGTATCACCCGGCCGGCCTTCCGGTGGACAGCGAAGCGCTGCTGCTGTTTGCCGTCGACGGAAATTACGAGGAGAATGTCGACGGCGAACTCGGCCGGATCGCGGAGATCGCGCGCGAGTGCGGCGCCGGCGCGACGCGGGTTGCGGCCGATGCGAAGGAAAGCGCGCGCTTGTGGGAGGCGCGCCGCGCCATCTCGCCGTCGCTCGCGCGCAAACGGCCGAACAAGCTCGGCGAAGATATCTCCGTTCCGCGCTCGGAACTGGTTGCGATGGTTCGCGCCGTGCGCGAGATCGCCGCGCGTCACGACCTCATGATCCCGCTTTTCGGTCACGCCGGCGACGGTAATCTTCACCCAAACATCTTGTGCGATCGCCGAGATCCCGGCGAGATGGCGCGCGTTCGGACCGCCGCTCGCGAAATCTTCGAGACGGCGGTCGCACTCGGCGGCACGCTCTCGGGCGAACATGGGATCGGACTCTTGAAAAAGCAATTCATGGAACTCGATCTCGGCCCCGAAGCGCTCGCGCTCATGCGGCGCATCAAANNGCGCCGGACGTGCCCCCGGCCGCCGTCTACGATCAGTGCGTCCGCTGCGGACTGTGCTTGCCGACCTGCCCCACGTACGTCGAGACGCTGATCGAGACGTCGAGCCCGCGCGGCCGCATCGCCCTGATCAAAGCCGTCGATGAAGGCCGGCTCGACTTAACGAGCCCCGGCTTCATGCACCAGATGTCGGAATGTTTGGACTGCCGCGCGTGCGAGGCGGTGTGTCCCTCCGGCGTCGCCTACGGCAGGTTGCTGGAGCCGGCGCGTACGCAGATCGAGCGCGCGACGAAGGCAGAACAGCCGCCCGGCGCGCGTTTGCGCCGAGCGTTCGGCCTTGGACTTTTTGCGCACCTTTGGCGGATGCGCTTCGTCGCCGCGCTGCTGCGGTTTTATCAGCGCAGCGGCCTGCAGCGTTTCGCGCGCTCGAGCGGGCTTTTACGCGCGCTGGGTCTTGGGGGTCTCGAGGCGATGGCCCCGGCGATCTCGCCGAAGTTCTTCGTGCCGCGCGGACAACGCTGGGCAGCGAGCGGCGGCCCTGCGAAGACGACCGCATTCATGCACGCGGGCTGCGTCATGCAGGTTGCGTTCGCCGAAGTCAACGAAGCGACGGTGCGCGTGTTGCAGCGCGCGGCCTGCGACGTTGTGGCGCCGGCGGCGCAGGGCTGCTGCGGCGCAATCGCGATCCATGCCGGCGACATGGAGCGCGGCCGAGAGCTTGCGAAACACAACATCGCGGCCTTTGAGGAGTCGGGCGCGGACGTCTATGTCGTCAACGCGGCCGGCTGCGGCTCGGCACTGAAAGAGTACGGCGAGCTGTTCGCCGAGGACGAGCACTGGGCCACGCGCGCCGCGGCTTTTTCCGGCCGCGTGCGCGACGTGACCGAATTGCTCGACGAAATCGGGATCTCGCCGGAACTCGGGCCGCTCGAGGTGGTCGTCACCTATCAAGAGCCCTGCCATCTCGCACACGCGCAGCGCATCACGGAGGCGCCGCGCCGGCTCTTGTGCAGCATTCCGGGCCTCGTTCTGCGGGAAATGGATGAAAGTTCGCTGTGTTGCGGGAGCGCGGGAATCTACAACCTCACGCAACCCGAAATGGCGCAGCGGCTCGGGCAACGGAAGGTCGAGAAGATCGCTGCAGTTCGACCGCAGATCGTCGCGACCGCAAATCCCGGTTGCGCCTTACAGCTTGCGAACGGCCTGCGCGCGGCCGGTCATGCGATCGCCGTCAAGCACGTCGTCGAACTCCTGGACGAGTCGTATGCGGCTTACAAGCCGACGAGCCGTGCGTCGTCGGCCAACGCCGCTTCGACACTCGGATAGACGGGGAAGACCTCGAGCAGACCCGTAATCCTTAAGAGCCGAAGAATCTGACCTTCGTGGGTGACGAGCCGCACGGAGCCCCCGTTTTCGCTCGCCCGTTTGTGCGCGCCGATCAAGGCGCCCAGGCCCGTCGAGTCGAGAAACTCGAGCTGCGTAAGATCGACGATCATCTCGTGCTTCTTGCCGTTGGCCGCTTCCAAGAGCGCGGCCCGCAGGCTGGGCGAGGTCGCCAGATCCAGACTGCCCCCGAGGGCAAAGAGCGCAACGTTGCCGTCGCTTGCCGTACTGACGTCGATGTTGAGCGTATCTTGAGCCATCAGCCCTCGTATTCGCGCCACTCGGCAATCGTCCCGTCCCGAAAGGTCACGAAGGCGCAGCCGCTACGCTCGGCCCGTGCCCCGTCCCCCGAAACGGTTGCGAACCGGTAGCGGATCGCGGCCCGATCGCCCTCCACGATAACGTCGTCCACGTGGAACTCCCAGGCCGGCCCGTCGCGGAAGAATTTCGTAAAGTGGGCGACGATTGCCGGCCGGCCGGCGATCGGATCGCGCGCTGCTTCATGGTACGTGGCGTCGAGCGCAAAGTGCGCGCCGGAGCGCAGCGCGTCGCCGGCGCGCCACTCCTGAAAAAGTCGTGCCAGAGATTGCCGAACGGTCACACCCCGATGCGACGACTTCTCACCGCGACGGGTACGGTACGCCCACCTCCATGGGCACGCTGGGGAGCGGAGGCGGAGCATGACCGATTGGGACCTCGACCGGCTTCCCGTCGAGGCCCGGCAGATCGAGCGTACCGCTTTTTCCGTCGGAACCGACGCTTACGGCGAATTGATTGCCTTTCTCGAGCGCCTCGAGTTTGTGCAGCGGATTGTGAATCGGGTCTCCGTTCCGATCCTCGCCGAGCGGTTCTTTGTAGCTCAAATCGCGCGGATTGCCGCGACCGTCCGTCATGTGCACGGTCGTGAAACCGCTCTTGTCGTTGTGGCTGACGGAGTTCACGCTGCCGTCGGTGGAAAATCCCGGTGCGGCGATCGCGCCCTTGCCGTCGGCACCCAAGACGAGGTTGACGTGGTCTTTGTCGGTCATCAGCTCTCTTTCGATCGCCTCATTCTTCTTCGCAAGATTCCCGAAGCGGGAATCCGGGATATTTTCGAGGACGCGCTGAGTCTCGGGATCTTTGTCGGCCGCGGCGACGCGCTCTATTTTTTTTGCTAATTCCGCGGCCGTGCGTTCGTCACGCGGAACTTCCACGACGTGCGGCGCCGGCTTGTTCGCTTCGGCCTCGATGAAAGCGACGTCCTTGGGGGACTTCGTCAAACTCTCGGCCAGCAGCGGATAGTCTTCTTTTCGAATCGTCGCGTTCTTGTAGTGCATGTCGCCATGCTCGTCCGGGCGAAAGTTCGCAAGAAGATGTTCGCCGGACGGATTCGGTTTCGATATGACGGATTCTCCGAGCGTCGTCTCGCTGTTCTGGCTGTTCGCGAGTTTCTCGAGACTGCCCATGAGCTGCGGATCCTTCGAGCCGTTATTGAGGATCATGTCCTTATACGCCGGCCAGTCGCTCGCGCCGAAATGCAGGTTTCCGACCGATGCGTCGCCGGTCTTCGGGTCGATTTGGACCTTCTTGAGAAACTCCGCGGGTGTGGGATGGGCGCGTTCGTAAGCCGCCGGAAGGATTCCGATTTGCGCCCGCGTCAAAATGTCGATTTGCTTTTCGCTTCCGCCGATCGCAAGCTGCGCTTCCTGAAACGCTTTCAGCTGCTTGTCCGACGGCGGGTCGCCTTTGGGAATCGAAATCGATCCGATCTGATACGCGTTGGGTGTTTCCCGTGTCGGATTCGTTAGGAAGTGGGCAACGCCGTTCTCCTTGACGTCCTTGTCTTCGGGGCTGCCGACCTGGACCGTTCTCGAGCCGATCTCGTAAACCGGCTTGCCTTCTTGCATCTTAACTTTTTCGGTATACGTTTTTGCGTCCGGCCACGGCATGGTGAGATCCTCGCAAGGCTTGACGGCAGATTGCTGGGGTGGCTGGATTCGAACCAACGAATGGAGGCTTCAAAGGCCCCTGCCTTACCGCTTGGCGACACCCCAAAGAGCCCCATATCTAACCCTACCAACGGGCGACTGATGCGTTTCAACTTTATATGGGGGAGAGCCCCCCAAACCCCGGCGCGGACTCCCGAGGTTCGAGCCTTTAGGCGGCGAGTTGCGCGCAGCAGAATTTGCAGCGGCGCGCGGCGTCGGGGATGTCGCTTAGGCACTCGGGGCATTCTTTGAGTTTGGGCGGTTCGTCGGCTTTGGGCCCGAAACGCGTCGTGATTTGGTTCATCGGGACGACGACGAAGAAATAGATCGCAGCGGCGACGAGCAAGAAATTCACCAGAGCGTTGATGAACTCGCCGATGCCGAATTTACTGTTGTTGAGCGTGAACGTGAGTCCGGCAAACGACGGCTGACCGAAGAT
>PMHP01000048.1:6394-32260 GCA_003158195.1 Vulcanimicrobiota bacterium
CCTCCCATATAAAAGCTGCGGTCTTTGCATCCGCACCGGGCGCTCGTGTTCCTCTTGGCCGGGTCGACCGCGCCGTAAAGCGGCACACGCGCGTCGGCGCGGGGTCAAGCGCCTTAACGCGCGAGGCGGCTTAACTTATGGAGAGGCGCGGGAGTCCGCGCCGGGGGTCTGGGGGGTGCCCCCCATTCTCACTGAAAAGCGAGGACCCGTCTTGTTTGTTTGCCGCTAACGACTCGCTTGGCCCCGAGATAGCGGGCGGCCCAGTAGCGGTCGGAGAGCGAGCTGACTTGCACGCGGTGGCCGGAGGCGCTGACGAAGCGGCCGCCGCCCAGATAGATGCCGACGTGCGACGGGCCGGGGAGGTACGTTTGGAAGAAGACGAGATCGCCGGCCTCGACGCCGCCGACCGGCTTGTGGCCGGCGTAGTACTGTGCGTCGGCCGTGCGCGGCAGCGCGATCCCGAGCATCGCGAAGACGTGCTGAACGTAACCCGAGCAATCGAAGCCTGAGGGCGACGTTCCGCCGAAGACGTAGGGCGTACCGATAAAGCGCATCGCGCTGCGCGTGAGGCTGAGTGCGATCGACGAGGTGCGCCGGATGATCCCGCGCGCGAACCGGTTGATGTCCGAGCGCTTCGAGGGGAAGGACATTGCCCGGGCGTTGCCGCCTCCGCCCCACATCTGCATGTCGGCGTTGGGGTTCGGCATATTGCCCGCCGCCTCGAGCGCGACCAGGTGCCGGCGCGCGGCCGGCGAGACCGAAAACTCTTGGGCCGGCGAGGCGGCGACGGCTGCCTGGTCAAGGGCGAGTACCGTCCCGGCGGCGAGATGAGTCTTGGCGGACGCGACGCCCGGTACGGCCAGAACGAGGGCTGCTGTTAGCAGCGCCATGCGTGTCGGTGAGTACAACGGATTCCTCTTTCGACGCCTGCGAGGTTAGTTGACGGGTTCGGGCTGAGAGGTAGCCCTAGCGCCGACCGGCGCATTCACCCCACCTTGGGAGTCCCCCGCTCCGAGTTTTTGGCTCGGATTCGGCAGTTAGCGTGTAAGAAAACGGAACGAGTGTGATGGCCCGCACGCGGGTCTCAGGCAAGGGTGCCCGAGCGGCGTGGTTGACGGGTTATCCCCCCGTTGACCGTGTCCTGCGTAAGGTCGGCACGATAAGACCGTGACTTTAAGCCTATGCCAGTGACGCCGGTCTCATGACGTGGAGCGAGCTTTTTCGAACGACGTAAGCGTGCGTGGCGCATAGATCTTTTGAAGCTCGTCCGGTTGCGAAGCGTCGCGGACCAAGTGCGGGTAACGTAAACCTTCGTGCGCGTCGATGTGAACGGTTTTGAAGAAATCGCCGTCAGCGACGATCAGCTCGAGCGCCGTACTTACGCCTTTGTGATTGCCGAGCGCCGCGCGTAAACGGTCGGCGGACCAGCCGCGACCGTCGACGGCAACGATCCGCATGTCGGGTGCGAGCCCCGCGCGGAATGCGGCCGAATCGGTGAGGACGTCGCGGATCACGCCGTCGCTCTTGGCATCGGTGCTGACGATCAATCCGAGCGAGAAGCGTTCGTCGATCTGCTTTGCCTGGTCGTCGCGCGCCTTCTCGATGGCCGGCTCCTGGTCGGTGTACGTGAGCCTGTAGCCGGCGCCCGTGATTCCGCCGAGCGGCGCGCGCGGCTGGATCGTCGCGATTCGCTGTTTGAAGAAACCGGCCCAGTCGTAGGGCACGACTTGGTTGAGCAGCGTCAAAACGTCGTTCTCGTTATACGTCGTCACGACCGGCGCGGAAGTCTGGTTGGTGCCGTTGCCCCAGAGTTTGCAAAAATCATCGAGCGATTTCGCGTCGTGCGTGAGGCGGCGAATCGTAACGTCGGCGTCGAGCCAGATCAGCGTTCCTTCCGTATAGAAGTCGTTCGCGCTGCGCCGCAGGAAAGCGTATTGGTTCGGCACGGTATAGAGGAACGGCGCGCCGTCGGCGGTGTCGCGGATCGGGCGCCAGTCGCGTCCGTTCTCCGCGTCCATTTGCGCGGCCGAAAGCGCCAGGCTGTCGAGCTGATTCTTGAAATCGATCAGCCCGGAGCGTGCCGCCAGCTTCTCGCCGTTGTACTGGTTCATCCCCTCGTACACCCAAAGCAGATCCGTTTGCTCCGGCTGTTGATAGTCGGGCGTCGAGAGATCCTCGGGGCGGCGGTATTTGCCGTTCCACGAGTGGGAGTACTCGTGCGGCAAGAGGTCCGCGTCCCATAGATAGCCCGAATCCTCGGAGGCGTATTTTTCCGCCGCGCGGTCGTCGCTCGACTCGTGATGTTCGATCCCGGTAACGCCGATAGCGTCGCTCAACGTTAAAAGGAAGTGGTAGCGGCGGTAGTGCTTGCCGCCATAGAGCGCCGGGCCTTCCTGCACCAGATGCTTCATCCCGGCGAGGAATTTCGGCGCCAGCTCGAGCCCGGCATCGCTGTCGGCCGCGGCATCGAGAACCTCCGTGGGACCGAGCGGAAACTCTTTCTCGTGAGCGCCCGCGACGATCGGCGAATCGACGAGCGTGTACAACGTGGCGGGCGCAAACGCGATCGTATCACCGCTGTGCGTCTGCACCGGAAGGGCCGTGCCGAACGTCCAGCCTGCCGGCAACGTGAGGCTCGCCTCGACCTGCGTGCCGAGCGCGGTCGCACCCTGCGGATACATGACGAGGTTGCTGTATTCGATGACGGCCAGCTCCGACGTACTCCCCGGCGCGACCTGGCCGTCGACCGACGGCGCACCCACGACGTCAAAAGCGACTTCGATGCTCGAAGCGCCGGCCGGCACGTTCGTGTGAACGGCATAGAAATCGACGAGGTCGCGTCGCCAGTCAAGCGTTACGCCGCCGGCCAGTACGCGCATGCCCACGACGTCCTCGATCGGCCCGGACGGCGTGTGATACCCCGGGATCCATTTGGGATAGACGAAGGTGAAGGCGCCCGGTGCCGCCGGCATCGTCACTTTGACGTGATAGATCTTTTGCGCCGCCCCGCTCGCGTCGACCGAAACCCGAAGCGGCGTACCGGTCTGCGCAGAAACGGCACCCGGAAGGCAAACCAACGTCGAAAAGGCAGCAACGACTGCACCATATTTGAGGCGGCCGGTCATGCGGCGCTACTGCGCCGCTGCTCGCACGATTTCCGCTACCTCGTTTGCGAGGCGATCGATGCGTGCCTGATCGTCGCCCTCGATCATGACACGGATCAACGGTTCGGTACCCGAAGGGCGCACGAGGATCCGGCCCGCAGGCCCGAGTTCGCGGCGCGCGCTCTCGATCGCGGCCAGAACCGTGAGATCGTCGAGAACGTCTTTGTTCGGGGTCCGCACGTTGACGAGAATCTGCGGCGCGACGACAAGTGCCGACGCGAGCTCGCGCAGGGTCGCGCGCTGCCGGGCGACGACCGAGAACAACGCGACGGCAGTGCCCGGTCCGTCGCCGGTCGTGTTGCGTTCGAGGTCGATCACGTGCCCCGATTGCTCGCCACCGAAGGTGAGATCGCGCGCGCGCATCAGCTCGAGGACATACCGGTCGCCGACGGCGGCGCGCTCGAGTCCGATGCCCTCGGCGCGCAAGGCACGCTCGAGTCCGATGTTGCTCATCACCGTGCCGACCACCGTATCGCCGCGAAGCGCGCCGCGGCGCTTCTTCTCACGCGCGAGGATCAACATGACGGCATCGCCGTCGACCGCCGCACCGGTCTCGTCGACGAACAGCGCGCGGTCGGCGTCGCCATCGAACGCGACCCCGACGACTTGGGCGGCCGGGCGCTCGGCGCCCAGCACGCGAACGCGCGCGGCCAGCACGCTAAGGTCGGTCGATCCGCAAGCGACGTTGATGCGCGAGCCGTCGTCCTGCGCGTGCAGCGGCTCGACGATCGCGCCTAGTTCGGCGAGCACGCGCGGTCCGACCAGGTACGCCGCCCCGAACGCCGCATCGACGACGACCGTCAGCGCCGCGAGATCCGCGCCGCCCGCGATCAGCGCCCGGGTGTAGTGCTCGACGAGCTCGTGCGAGGTGCGCGCGATGCCGACGTCGTGGTGGGCCGGCCGGGCGATCTCGGCGCCGTCTTCGAGTAGCACTTCGATTGCGGCCTCTTGAGCGTCGCTCAGTTTGAAGCCGTCGGCTCCGAAGAACTTGATCCCATTGTCTTCGATCGGATTGTGCGACGCACTGATCATGATGCCCGCGGCCGCCCGGACTGCCACGGTGATGCGCGCGACCGCCGGCGTCGGAACGACCCCAAGCGAGAGTGTGTCGTGTCCGGTCGACGTGACCCCGGCGACGACCGCCGCCTCGAGCATCGTACCGGAGAGCCGGGTATCGCGCCCGACGACGAGCGGACGATTGCGATCGGGCCGGCCGGCGACAACCGCGGCGCCCGCACGTCCGAGGCGAAATGCGAGTTCCGGCGTCAAATCGACGTTCGCGACCCCGCGCACGCCGTCGGTTCCGAAGATGCGTCCCACTACTTGCGTTGTGGCGCGACGAAGCGCACGCGAACCCGCACGAGGTTCGGGGTGACCGAGATCGACGGCAGGACGACCCCGTGCGCGTCGATCGCGACCGGGCGCAGCATCGCATCGAAGCCCTCCGGCGAGTTGGGGAGCGGCACGTCGACCATAACGGCGGCGACGCGCGCCAGGTCGCTCGTGGAGGCGCGGAGCCGGGCCCGCGACGGCAGAACGTCGGTATGCGCCACGACGATTGTGGGACGCACGAAGCCGCTGTAGTGGAGCGACACCGGCGTGCTGCGTTCCTCGATGCGTTCGATCGAGAGCGTCACGGACGCGGGTGAAAGCGATTTGATCTCGAGCTTCGGTGCGATTACCTCGACCGGGACGTTGTAGACGCCCGGGCCGCGCCCTTCGAGGTTGAGGACTGCGTGCAGCATCCCCGAACTGACCGGTGCGCCGTCGCGCGGCACGGCGACGTCGACGAGCGCTGCGGTTTCCGTGAAGCGCGCGACTTCGTCTGCTGCGAGCCCGGTCGTCTCGAGCGGCACGTTGAAATGTTGGGTGAACCGGGCCGCCGCGATCAGCGGGTTGGGCGTCAGCCGAAGGTACGCCCAGAGCGCGAGTGCGATGACGAGCGAGAGAAGCTTTAGGTCTAAATTATTTCGTAGACGGCTAAGCACTTGGGTTCGCGAGTTCTCCAGCTTTGCGCTCGGCCTTCGCGATCCGGCGTCCGAACAGGATCCGCCGCGGACGCTGCGGGCGGCGCCCGCGCGAGGCGCGGCAGCACGCGAGCAGCACGCTGCGCAGCCGCCCTTCGTCGTCGAGTTCGCGCGAGAGTTTGCCCGTGCGCGCGACCGAAATCGCGCCGGTTTGTTCCGAGATGACGAGAACGACCGCGTCGGTCTGCTCCGAAAGTCCGATCGCGGCGCGGTGCCGCGTCCCGAGGTGGCTCTCGGTGACGACGTTCTCCGAGAGCGGCAAGAAACAGCCGGCCGCCTCGATCTGGTTGCCTTTGACGATCGCTGCGCCGTCGTGCAGCGGCGACTTAGGCACGAAGAGCGAGAGCAGCAATTCGAGCGAAAGGCGCGCGTCCAGGCGCGTTCCGCTCTCGACGAATTCGCGCAAGCCGGTCGCGCCTTCGATCGCGATCAGGGCCCCCGTGCGCTGTCGCGAGAGGATGATCGCAGCTTGCGCGAGCGTCGCGATCGCATCTTCGAGCTGTTGCACGTCGTCAATGGCTTCCGGTCGCGCGATCAATCCACCGCGGCCGATCTGCTCGAGGAAGCGGCGCAACTCGGGCTGGAAAACGATCGGCAAGGTCACGGCCGTACCGAGCAGGGCGAATTGCAGGATCGTCGCCAGCACGAGTAAGTGGAAGGTGTTTGCGAGCGCGAAAAGGCCGAGCAGGACCGCGATCCCGAGGATGATCGGCACCGCTCGCGTCCCGCGGATCAGAACGAGCAGATAGTAGACGAGCAGTGCGGTCGCGACGATGTCGACCAGATCGCTGACGCCGAGGCCCACGTCGGGCCGGGGAATCGCGAAGTTCCAGTTCATACCGGCGCACCGATCAGCGGCTCGAGGTGGGTCTCGATCAGTCGCGACGAATCGAGGTCAGGCTCGCCCAAAAGCGCGCCGGCAAAGGCGCTTAGGGTTGCATCGTCGAGCGGCAGGAGCGGCTCGATCCGGCGCTTCGCTGCAGCGCCGAGCGCGATGTCGACGACGGCCACCAGCAGCGCAAGCGGCGTCCGGCTCGCGTCGAGTTCGACCACAAGCGTATCGTCGTCGAGGCGCGCATCGACGACGCCGAGCGGGCGCCCGGGCCCGGCGAGCGCATCATGCACGAGCGCAAGCCCCGGCGGAGCATCGGGGATGACGCGCAACACAACGAGCGGCGGCTCGTCGATCCGCCCCGGCAGCTCGGTGGCCGAGGAAAGACTGGCGGGAAGGGTGACGCGCGCGTACGTGCGCCCGGCCGCCGCATTCCAGGATGTTACCGCGATCCCAGCCGAAGCTAAGCTGCGCGTCGTCTCGTCGCGCTCGCGCGGGGCGAGCACGCCGTCGTACCGGAGGCTGGCGAACCGTTTCAAACCTTTTCCTTAAAATCGGGGCGGCGTGCCCCCCGATGCCCCCCAAAGAAGACCCCGAGTCTTTCCACATCCTTAGCCGTCGCAGCACTTGACTCATGCGCCCTAAAAACGGCGAGCGTTTGGCGCGCGTCGTCGGCGTCGGGCGCAATTCCGCGTGGATCGTCTTCGAAGACGAGGAACTCGTGCGCTTGGCCTCTTTGCGCAAGAACCTCGAACGGCTGACATTAGTTCCGGGCGACCTCGTCCGCGCCACGCCCCTCGATGGCGAGCGCGTCGTAGTCGATGCGCGCGAACCGCGCACGTTCGCCTTACAGCGCACGACCGGTGGCGGGCGTACGAAAACGATGGCGGCGAACATCGACGGGATCGCCATCGTCGCGGCATTCGCGCGGCCGGCGCTGCACCTGGCGATGATCGACGAGCTGATCGCATTCGCGGAGCTCGAGGGCATCGCCGCGCGGTTGATCCTGACCAAGGCCGATCTCGCCGAACCCGCCGAGCTGGCAGCCGTCCCGGCGCTGTACCGGAGCCTGGGCTACGAGACCCTCGTAACCAATCCGAAAGCGCACGAAGGCATCGATGCGATCGAGCGCGAGTTTGCAAGCGCGCATACGCTACTCATCGGCCAGTCGGGGGTCGGAAAGAGTTCGCTCTTCCGCGCGCTTGGCGGTGTCGCCGCGGTCGGTGACGTCTCCAAGGGCGGCCGCGGAAAGCAGACGACGTCGACCGGCCGCCTGCACCGCTTCGCCGACGGCTTCCTGATCGATAGCCCCGGCGTCGGCGAATTCACGTTGGAAGGGGTCGGCGCGGCCGAGCTCAGCCTCGGTTTCGTGGAGTTCGCGCCACTTGCGGGCAAGTGCCGGTTCGCGGACTGCATCCATCGCAGCGAGCCGGGTTGCGCGATTCTGGCGGCCGTGGCCGCCGGGGGGATCGCGTCTTCCCGTTACGCCAGCTACCGCAGCATTCTCGAGCGCACGCCCGGCTAGCGCGGGTCGGTGTGGGTGACGACCTCGATCATCGCCTCGACGACGATCGGGTCGAACTGCGTGCCGCGGTGCTCGCGCAGCTGTTCGAGTGCGTCACCGGGCGAGCGCGGCAGACGGTACGGCCGGCGCCCGATCATCGCGTTGAACGAGTCGGCGACCGTGACGATTCGCGTCGTCAATGAGATCTGCGAGCTGACGAGCCCGTCGGGATACCCGCGGCCGTCCAAGCGCTCGTGATGCGAGCGGATCGTTGCCGCAAACTGGCGCAGGGGCTTGATCGCGCTGACGATTTCCTCGCCCATCGCGGGGTGCGCTTTGACGAGCGTCCACTCCTCGTCGGTCAACGAGCGCGCCGCGCCCAGAATTCCGACCGGAATCTTCATCTTTCCGAGATCGTGGACGAGGCCGCAGCGGGCGATGTGCGTGACCTCGCTCTCGGAGAGCGACAGGCGCCGCGCGATCCGCGAGCACCATAAGGAGACCGCATGCGAATGCTCGGTCGTAAGGGGGTCAACCTCCTCGACTTTCGCGAGCAAGTCGTGGATCAACCGCCCGACTTCGTCGACCTCGAGCGCCCCATTGCGCACGACCCGCTTCCGCGGCTTGAACGCGATCCCGGCAATCGACTGCTCGAGCGAAACGAGCTGGGCTGCGAGTCGCTGCGACGAGCTGCCGCGCGCCGCCAGGACCGCAAGAATGGCGCGCGGGGCGCTCGCGAGCATCGAGCCGATTTGGGGAGAGCCCGCGTGAAACTCGCACGTCGCGTCGAGCCAGGTCAAGAGATCGAGGTAGGATCCGCGATCCAGCGCGATCAGCAGGCGATCGAGAAACGCTTCGGCGACGACGTCGACCGCGAGCGTCCGCTGCTCGGGCAGCACGCCGGTCGTGACGATGCGCCAGACGATTTCGTCCCGATGGGTCTCGATGTTGTCCAGATCGACGTCGAAGGATAACACGCTAGTTTGCTCCCATTGCGGAAAACGCTTTTGTTTCTGCGCACTCGAAGGCTTCACGATGCCAGGTGGCGGCGCGGGTGACGGCACCGTTCTCGATGCAGCCGAGCTTGCGGGCGATGCTCTTCTTGCGCTCGTCGACCGCGGAATGATCGCCGTCCGCGCAGCGCAGCATCGCGATGCGTTCGGCAACCGTGAGCCGGCCGATTCGGCGCAGCGCGTTATTCGCGAGCGGCAGCATCGTCAAGGCCCGGCCGACTCCGCCGGAGCCGCATTCCTCGAGCTCGGCGAAATAGGCGAGGACGTCGTTTTGATTGCGCGCCCCGCGGTAGCGTTCGAGCAATGCGCCAAGCATGCGCCGTAGCGCGAGCAGCCGTTTGGAGAGTGCCTCGGGCGCCGCGTCGATGCGGCCGAGCATGTCGCTTGCNNCGCAGGTTCGTCTCCTCGATGCCGGCCAGGAATTCGAGCGCCGCCCGGATCGAATCGGAGGCTTTGCGTTCGAGCCCGGCCGCGGCGGCGTAGGTCGCGACTTCAGCGTGACGCAGCGCTTTGCGGTCGGCGCTCCACTGCTGATCTTCGCTCGCCGCGAGCAAGCGGTACGCGCCGAGAAAATCGCCCGACCAACTCGAGCGCAAAGCCTGGGTCGGCAGCAGTGCCTCGTAGACGCCGCGGCCGCTGCACGCCACGTCGAGCGTGCGAAGTTTTCCGTCGATGCGCTCGGCGACTTCTTCGTTTCCGCGCTCGACTTCAATCTCGAGGGTCCCGACCAGAGCGAACAGTTGCTTGGTGAGGCTACCGGACTTGGCCGCGCAGTCGCCCAGCGCTTCGAGCAGGCGAATGCTCTCGGTCGGATCGTCCTCCACGTCGGAGGCGATGCTATAGAGGACGCTGAGGGCGCTTGCAGCGACATCGAAGTAACCGTGCTCGCTCGCGCACGCCAGCGACGTTTGGGCGAGTTCTTTCGCGCGTGCCGCATCGGCCCGGTACAGCGCGACGTACGCCGCCTGATGATTGACCTTGGCCGTCAGGTGCACGTCGCCAAGTTTCGCGGTCAGCACGAGCGCGCGATCGGTCGCGCGCCGCGCGTCGTCGAGGCGGCGCTCGAAAACGTAGGCCGGTCCGAGCGCTGCGAGCGCATAGGCTTCCAGACGTTCGGGGACGAGCGGGTCTGCGGCCAGCGCTTCGAAGACCCCGACGGCCTCGTGGCGGAAGAAACGCAGCAAGTGCGTTCCGTACTGATAGGCGATCTGCCCGCGCAGGCCGGCCGGCGCGCGGTCGAGTGCGAGCTGAAACCACGATTCGGCGGTGTCGAAGCGCCCGAGGCGCGATTCGGCCATTGCCTTGATCGCGAGCACGACCGAGCTTCCCATTTGGACGTAGGGGTCGAGTGCGTCGATCGCTTCGTGCATCGATTCGCCGTGGCCCGACTCGAGAAACGCGAACCCATGCGCTTCAATGATGCGCACGAGCTGCGCGTCGCGACGATCGCGGATGTGATAGGCGAGCGCCTCGGCAATCCGGCCCGAGCGTTCGAGTGCAAGGGCCGCGCGCATCGCCGCCTCACGGGTCGCTTCACGGCCGAGTTCGCGCAAGCGTCTGCGAAGGGCGCCTAAGAACAGGCCGTGATAGCGACGTTCGTCGCCGCGGATTTCGAAGATCTGTGGGGCCTTGCGCGCGACCGAGGCGATGAGCGCGGCCGAATCGGCAGCACCGGCGCCTGCGAGCAGCTGCTCGTCGATTTCGGGGAAGGCCGCGGTCTCGACGAGCAGCCGGCGCTCGTCGGGCGTGAAGCGCTCGAAGACTTCGTCCGCGAATCGGCCGAACGGATCCCCGCCCGAGCCGAGAAGACGATCGACGATTGCCGGTTCTTGCTCGATCGTCGCGAGGGCGAAGGTCAAGATCGCGGGCGCGCCGTCCGTCACGTCGCGCAGACGAGCGACGGTCGCCGCGGGGAGCGACGGGGCGAACGAGGCCGCGAGGGCCTGTGCTTCGGGCTGCGTGAGGCGCAAGGTGGCGTCGTCGATGGGAATTTCCGTGTCGGCGCGGGCGAGCCAGGTCGCCACCGGCAGATCTGCGCTCGAGCGGGTTGCGACGATCCAGCGCACATGCGGGCGCGTTCGCTCGATCGCGCTCGTCAGGAAGGCTGCAATCGTGCCGTCACCCTCGCAGTGGTGGAAGTCGTCGATGACGATGGTCCGGTTCTCGCCCTCCAAATGTTCGGCGAGCCATGCCGCGAGCACGTCCCCCGGCTTGGGTGACTGGGTGGCGCGCTCGTGGGCGATCGCGAGGGATTGCGCGACCCGCGGCAGGACGGGTTCGAGCGATGCCGCGAGCCCGCGCACGAACCGCGTGAGCGAGCCGTGCGCCTTGCGCACGTTGAAGCGAACCACGGTGTCGGGCACGTCGCACAGGTACGCATCGAGTGCGACGCTCTTACCGTAACCGGCCGGCGCGACGAGCAGGGTAACCGGGTATGCGGCCGCAGCTGCAAGCCGCTGTGACAGTCGTTGGCGTTCGAGAATCATGTGCGCAACCCGCCTTAGAAACCGGCGACGCCGTTGGGCGCCCCGAAACCGGCGACGCCGTTGGGCGCCCCGAGACCGTCGATGTTGCCGGCGTTGAGCACGGGGGTGAAGTCGCCGGGGTTTTGGTAAAGCGCGGCGGCCCCGCTGCCGTTTTGGTTAGCGCCCGAAAGGGCGTACATACCGCTGATGATCGGTGCGGCGACGCTCGTGCCGCCGACGATGCCCCAGCCGCCAAGGTTTGAGTCGTAGAACGCGATGCCGGTGTTCGGGTCGGCGACTGCCGCAACGTCGGCAACGCTGCGCATCCAGCCGCAGTAATTCGGCTGCGCGCGCTGCTTATGGAAGAGGCTACTGCATCCCCCGCCAGAGCCCGACCAGAGGCTTTGGACGACGCTCGAACCGGAGACGCTCACGGTCGTGCCGGCGACGGCTACGGTACGCGTCGCTGACGCCGGGAAGAAGGCTCCGGGGCCGGAATCGCCTGCGGCGGCGACGAGCTTGACGCCCCACGGCTCGTAGAGTGGTTCGAGAAACAGCTGGCTTGGGTCTTCGGAGGCTCCGAAGCTCGCATTGACGACCGTCGCGCCGCCCGCGACCGCTGCCTGAACGGCCGCACCAAGATCGACGAGGTCGTCTGAGGCAGCCTCCGACAGAACGATCTGACAGTTCGGACAGACGGCGGAGAGCGTCTCGAGGTCGACGTCCGCCTCATCGGGCCAGCCGCCCGCCGAGGTTTCCGGGAAAGGCGAGATCGAGTCCGGGTTGGCCAGCGCGTCATCCGACGAGCTCCGCTTGCCGGGAGATCCCGGCACGGTTGGGCGGCCCGGATCGGGCGAGATCGAGTCGGGCTGCTCGGGATCGTTCGGGCGCTCCGGAAAGGGCGAGACCGAGTCGGGCCGGGCGCGGCTTGAAGCGCTTGACCGGCGCGAAGACGCGTCCGCCGTGGCGGCGGTGCCGTTTACGCTTGGCGCGGACACGCCGACTTTTGTGAAGCACCCGCTCGCCGAAGAGCACGGCGGCAAGCCGAAGTACGAACGGTACGTCGCGAGGTCCGCCTCGGCGTTGGGCGCATCGTAGGCGATGACGATTGCGACGACGGGTCCAGTCCCCGCTTGAGCGTTCGGCGCCGGATAGTTATACAGGATGCTCAGATCGTTCGGCGTCAAGCCGTTCACCGAATCCGGAAAAGCTCCGACGGTCGACGCATCCATACGCACGGCTGCAAAGCACGAGGCGTGGCGCGAAACGGTGGTGCGCGGGCAAAGAGCGCGCGGAGCTTTACCGCTCAGGTTCGGTACGATGCTATGCAGCCCAAGCGGCCCACGGAGCGGTCGCGCGTATTTCACCGTTTTGCCGGCCGTCTGTGCCAGCGGCGGCGTTCCAAGCGCACCACTGCCCGCGCAGCCTGAGAGCAGAACGATCGCGAGCGAGGCGCCCGCGAGGGCCGAAAATCGAAGCATGTAAGCCTGAGACTCCTTTATCCGCTCGGGGAACGACGTGAAATTACGGGCTTGTAAACTCGCCCGCAGTTCGCGCAGGACTACTATATTCGAAAATGTCAGGCCACGTGCGATCCGGAGTCGAGGTGTGACGGGGGCCACCCCGTGTCGAGTGCGCAAACGCAGCGCAGTCGCCGCTGCCGGCATTTCGGCCGAAATAGTACATCGAGACTATGTCCGAACTGCGAAGCGCCCTCAAGGCGCTGTCAACGATACTTGAAGCGAATCACCCGCTGCTCGCCTCCGTCGCATTGGTCGAGCGCGAGCTTGCGCGTGCATTGGACGCGCGCCAAGTCGTCGTTCGCTTCGGGAACTCCGGCCGCGGCGGAGCCGGCGAAACGGGCGACTCGAGCGTTCCGCTCGTGCTCGACGGCATCCGCATGGGAGCGCTCACCGTCGATTTCGGGCGACCGCCGACCGAGGACGAGCGCGAAACGCTGATGCTCCTCGCCGCACCGCTTGCCGCATCGCTCGCGTGGCGAACGCACGCTGACGAACGGACGCGTCTGCGCGATCTGGCCCGCACGGACGCCCTCACGGGGCTTGCGAACCGGATGGCCTTCGACGAAGAACTCGATGCGGCGTGGGAACGCTGTTGCGAGCGCGGCGTACCACTGACCTTGACCTTGCTCGACATCGACTATTTCAAGATCTACAACGACATCTACGGACACGTCGCCGGCGACCATTGCTTGCGTGCCGTGGCGCGTTTGCTCAGCGGGCAGTCGCGCGCCGAAGCAGAGTTCGTCGCGCGCTATGGCGGCGAAGAATTCGCGTTGATCTCACAGAGGCTCGCTCCGGCCGAGGCCGTGGCCGCAATCGGCAGCGTGTTGCGGCTTTTCCAAGAGCACCCGATCGTGCACGAGGGCTCGACCCTCGGCCGCATTTCGCTCAGCGCGGGAATCGCTTGCAGCGTGCCCGCACGCGGCCGGCCGATCGGAGACTTCGTTATCGAAGCAGATCGCGCGCTCTACCGCGCGAAAGTGCTCGGGCGCAACCGGGTGTGCGCGGGCGCACACGCATCGGGCGGACCGATCGTCTCCCGGCATACGCGCGTCCTTGCCGCCCCTCCACCGTTCGACGACGCAACGGTTGGACGCGAAGCGGATCTCGTTCAAGTGACCGGGGCTCTGCGTCAGTCGCGCATGATCACGCTGGTCGGTTCAGCGGGGATCGGAAAAAGCCGGCTCGCACGCCTCGTGGGTTCGGCGGCGCAGCAGTTCGTTACCGACGGCGCGGTTTACGTCAACCTTTCGCTGCTCGCACCGGATTCCGATCCGGTCGCGACGATCGGCGCGGCACTCGACATCGCGGTTGAAGGGGCCGACGTGCGCGAGGCCTTGCACGACGCCCTCCGCGAACGCGAAACGCTGCTGATTCTCGACGACATCGCTGCGGTCGACATTCCTCGCATTACCGCGTTGTGCGAGGATCTGTTGGCAGCGGCGCCGTCGCTCTCGATCATCGCGACGTCCCGGTCGGCACTGGGTTGCGCGCAGGAGCGAGTCGTCGTGGTCGCGCCGCTCGGCGAGGACGCAGCGGTCGAACTTCTGCGCCTGCGCTCCGGCATGAACGACGCCGAAATGCTGCGGCGTATCGCCCGTTCGCTCGGCGGCGCACCCGCCGCGCTTGAAGCCGCAGCCCGCACCCTCGCTGCCAACGGCATCGCGGGTGCGGAGTCCTTGGAAACGCTGCTAACAATCGGTTCGTAGGCGCCGCCCCGGGGCGCGCGCTTATTTCTTGGCGCTGCTCTTCTTGCGGGCCGGGCGGGCGGTCGCGGGGATCGCGGCGGCCGCGGCCGCGGCCGTTACTTTTATCGCTTTGGCGAGGCGCGACTTCTTGCGCGCCGCCTTGTTCGGGTGAATGATCCCCTTGGTTGCGGCCTTGTCGAACTGGCTCTCNNAGGCGCGTCTTGACGTCGCGATTGCGCAGCTCGCGCTTCTCAGACTGACGGACCCACTTTTGCGCGGCTTTGATGTTAGGCACGGGCGGCAGTATACCACATGCGAAAACGCGGCGCCTACCCGACAAGCGGCTACTAGGCCATTTCGAGGACGTAGGTGCCGGGGGCGGCGACGAGGGGCGGGTAGGTTATCGAGCCCTCCGCGGCCGGGGCCGGGATCCGCTCGCCTGAGCGCTGCGCGATCCATTCCAGCCAGTCGGGCCACCACGAGCCCGGGTGCTTGCGCGCGGCGGCGAGCCACTCGTCCGCCGACGGCGGGTTGCGGTCGCCCTCCCAGTAATTTCCCTTGGCCGCGGCGGGGGCATTGATGACGCCCGCGATGTGACCCGAGTGGCCGAGGCGGAAACGCACGTCGCCGGAAAAGAGCTGCGTCATCTTGTAGACGGAGCGCCACGGCGCGATGTGGTCTTCGATCGTCGCGACCGCGTACACGTCGTTGTTCACCGCGCCGAGATCGATTGGGACGCCTTTGTGGCTCAGCTGGCCCGTCGCCAGCGCATTGCGCACGTACATGTTGTTGAGATAGTAGCGATGCATTGCCGCCGGCATGCGCGTCGCGTCGCTGTTCCAATAGAGCAGATCGAAGGCGGGCGCGTCTTTGCCGAGGAGGTAGCGATTGATCGCGACGTTCCAGATCAGATCGTTGGCGCGCAGCATGCTGAAGGCGGCAGCCATGTCGCTTGCAGGCAGGACACCCTCTGCCGCCATTTTCTTTTCGATGTGGGCCAGCGCTTCGGGGGCGAGGAAGCTCCTGATGTCGCCGACCTCGGCGAAGTCGACGAGCGCCGCGAAAAACGTGACCGCGCGCACGAGCTGCGGGTCGGTCTTCGCGAGGTACGCGAGCTCCATCGCGGTCAGCGTCCCGCCGATGCAATAGCCGACTTGGTTCACGTCGGGCGAGCCTGAGATTTCGGCAGCAGCCCGGACCGCCGCGAGCGGGCCAAGCTCCAAATACTCGGCGAAGCCCAGGTCGCGCATCGACGCATCCGGATTGCGCCACGAAATGACGAACGTGGTCAGGCCGCCGTCGGTCGCGAACTTGATGAAGCTATTGGCCGGCTGCAGGTCGAGGACGTAGAACTTGTTTATCCACGGCGGAACGATGACGAGGGGCCGCGCGTAAACCGTTTCGGTCGTCGGCGTGTACTGAATGAGCTCGATAAGCTCGTTGCGGTACACGACTTCGCCTTTGGACGCGGCGACGTTCCTGCCGACCGCAAAGGCGGATTTGTCGACCAGCGCAGGGCGGCCCTCATTGTCGCGCAGGTCGTCCATGAAGTTTTGCGCGCCCTTTTGAAAATTGGCGCCGCCCGTGCGCAAGGTCTCCTCGAGGACGGCCGGATTGAGGAACGCGAAATTCGTCGGGCTCATCGCATCGCAGAACTGCTTCGCGAAGAACTTGATCCGCTCTTTGGTCTCGACGTCGACGTCGGGGGTGGCATCGATGCTATCGAGAACCGCTTTCGTCGCGAGCAGATAACCTTGCTTGAGCGCATCGAACGTCGGATTCTCGTTCCACGCGGGGTGCTTCCAACGCGCGTCGTTCGGGGCCGGCGCGATCACCGGAGGCGCCTTGCTGCCGCTGGGCATCTGCGCCGCAAGGGTCTGCGTCGCGAGCTGCATCCAGGTGTTGACGAGCTCGTTCTGCGTTTGCAGCAGCGTGCTTGGATTGGTTGCCATCGACTGCCAAACGGCGAGCGCGGCCTTCCCGAGCCCCAATGGATCGAACTCGTCGTCGATCATGTTTTTCGCATCTTTCTGTAAGTAGAAGTAGCCGGTGTCACACTTCGTTCTTCGGGGTTCTGACCGCCTTTGTAATCCACTATAGTGGACAGCGTGCAATTCGTGCGCGACCGTTCGGGTCTAGGGATGCTGGAATACAGTTTGATTCTGGGCCTCGTCGCGATGGTGTCAATCGCCGTTTTGCTCATGCTCGGCGGCGGCTCCGACTCGTCGCTCGGCCGCTCGGCAAACACGTTTCCGCAGACCCCCGCAGCGTTCGCGACGCCGTAGTTGCCTACGGATCGACGTTCACGACAAGCCGCGTGTTGCGGTCGGCGCGTGCGAGCGGTTGTAAGCGCTCGCGAATCTCGACCCGCAAGCTCTCGCCGTCGCCGGCTTTGAGCGCGATGCGGTAACGCCACTCGTCGTTGACGCGGGGAACGGGATATGGTGCCGGTCCGAGGACCTCGACCCCTTCGAGGCGTCGCAGGAGCGCGGCGTAGTGCTCGGCAACGCGCGCGACCTCGCGCTCGTCGCGTCCGACAATGCCGAGATAGATGAGGTCGGCGAACGGCGGGTAGTGCAATTCGCGCCGCAACGCGAGCTCTGCCGCGGCAAAACCGTCGTAGTCATGGTGTGCGGCGAATGCAATCGCGGGGTGTTGCGGCGAATAGGTTTGAACGATCGCTTCACCCGGCCGGGCGCGGCCGCTGCGGCCCGCGACCTGCGTTATCAGGTCGAAGGTGCGCTCCGACGCGCGAAAGTCGGGAACGTGCAGGCCGATGTCGGCGGCGACGACGCCCACGAGGGTGACCGTTGGGAAGTCGAGCCCTTTGGCGACCATCTGCGTCCCGACCAAGATGTCGCCGTGCGCGCCGAACTCGTCGAGCAGTCGAGCGTGATCCCCAACGCGGGTCGTCGTGTCGCTGTCCATGCGAACGATCCGCGCCGCCGGGAAGAGTGCGCGTGCGGCCTCGACGACTTTCTGCGTACCGGCACCGAATTCGCGAATCGGGCCGGAGCCGCAGGCCGGGCACTGCTCCGGAATCGCACGCTGCGCGTCGCAGAGATGGCAGCGCAGCAAGTTCTCGACGCGATGGACGACGAGCGATACGCTGCAGCGCGCGCACACCGGGACGTGGCCGCAGCTCCGGCACAAGATGAAGCCGGCGCTGCCGCGCCGGTTCACGAAGAGCACGGTCTTCTCGTTGCGCTCGAGCCGCGCACCGAGCGCTTGGACCAAAGCGGTGCTGAAGATCCTCCGGTTCCCCTGCGCGAATTCGGCGCTCAAGTCGACGACCGAAACCGAGGGCAACGGCTGTGCGGTCGCGCGCCGTTCGAGCCGGAGGTGCAGGGTCTCGCCGCGCAGCGCTGCAGCGTAGGCTTCGAGCGGCGGGGTCGCGCTGCCGAGCACGAGCGTGCCGCGCGCGATCTTCATCTTCTGCCGGGCGACCGCGAGCGCGTCGTAGCGGGGCACGCTCTCTTGCTTGTACGTTCGTTCGTGGGCTTCATCGATCACGATCAGGCGGACGTCCGGCAGCGGCGCGAACAGCGCGCTGCGTGCGCCGACCACAACGTCGATCGCACCGCGAGCCGCTGCCTGCCAGCTCTCGAAGCGCTCGCGCTCGGAGAGGCCCGAGTGCAGCACGGCGACGCGCTCGCCGAAGACGCCCTCGAAACGGCGCGCGGTCTGCGGCGTTAGCGAGATCTCCGGGACCAAGACGATCGCGCGAGCGCCGAGCTCGAGCGCGCGAACGATCGCGCGCAGATACACGAACGTCTTACCGCTCCCGGTAATACCCTGTAAGAGAATCTCGGAGAACGCCCCCGCCTCGAGTCGCGCGACGATCGCACCGATCGCCGCCGCCTGTTCCCGGGTCGCAGTGAAGTTCTGGTCTTCAGCTGCGCCGCTCGCGCGCGTGTAGGCGGCACGCTCGGAGGTCTCGAGCAACGCCCCCTCGCGAATCGCGCGCGCGACGATCGCCTGCGAGAAGCCCGCAAGTGCCGCGTCTCGGCGGCGCAGCGATCCTTCTGCGGCGACCAGTTCCACGAGCGCTCGAACGCGCGGTCCGCGCACGTCCTTGCCGGCCGGCGCGAGAACTTTTTCGCGCGCTTCCGCGATGTACGGCGCAACGAACGTGCGCCGCCGGCCGAGAGCACCTGCGCGCTGCAAGGCCGAGAGCGCGCCGAGCAGCGTGCGGCGGTCTCCGCTGCGGCGCGCCTCGGGGTGGCGCAGCACGGTTTCGAGCGAGAAGCCGTCCGCGAAATCGTCGCGGAGAAGCGCGATCAGGCGGGGCGGCAGCGTGGGGAACGCTTCCGGCTCGAGCGGCAGCAGCAGCTCGAAGCGGTCGACCACGCGCGGGACGGCGGCGGCAAAGACGAACGGTCCGAGCGCTTCGCCGAGGGAGCAGCAGTAGCGCGCCGCGATCCACCGCGCAAGGGCGAGCGCGGCCGCATCAAAAGCGCGCGGGGCGCCAACCATCGCCGCGATCTCGCGCACGCCGTTCCGCGCTGCTGCTTCGCGCGGTGAAGACACGACGTAGCCGTAGAGTTCGCGCGGGCCGAGCGGCACGCGCACGACGTCGCCGATCCCAAGGTCCATCTCCGAGGGGACGGCATAGGTCAGCGGACGTTCGACGCGGGCCGTGCGCTGCTGCACGAAGACGTCGACGAGGCGCGCGCTCACGTCAGCGAAATTCAGCGTTCCCGGGGGCTTGGCGCACGCGCCCGAGAACCGCGCGGACCGTGCGCGCCGGAACGGTGACGCCATACTCGACGTCGCCGAGGGTTCGGGGCAAAACGAAGCGCAGCGCGCCGGCGCGCGCCTTCTTGTCGTGAGCCATCGCCGCGAGCAGGGCGTTAATGTCGCCGGTCGGCGCGATCAGCGGTAGTCCCAGGAGAGCGAGCAACGCGAGCACGCGCAGGTGTTCTTCGTTCGAAAAGCGATCGGTGCGCAGCGCGAGCAAGCCTGCGGCGCGCAAGCCGATGCTGACGGCGTGGCCGTGGGACGTGCGATAGTTCGTCACGCGCTCGATCGCGTGGCCGACGGTGTGACCGAGATTGAGGATCTCGCGCGCGCCGGCCTCGAGCCGGTCTTCGGCTACGAACATCGCTTTGATGCGCAGCGAATCGGCGACGACCGTCTCCCAGGGCCACTTGCGCAAGGGGTGCGGTGCGAGCGTTTCGAGCGCCTCGAAGGCCTCGTTGCCTTCAATGATCCCGTGCTTGACGAGCTCGGCCAGTCCCTCGCGCAGGTGCTTCTCCGGGAGCGTAGCCAGCGAGCCGACGTCGCAGAAGACCGCGAGCGGATCGCGAAACGCGCCCGCGAGGTTCTTGCCCGCGCCCAGATCGACACCGGTCTTCCCGCCGATCGACGCGTCGACCATCGCGACAAGCGAGGTCGCGACGTTGACGAACGGCACGCCGCGCATGTACGTGGCGGCCGCGAACCCGAAGAGATCGCCCGCGACCCCGCCGCCGACCCCGATGACGAGCGTCTCGCGGTCCGCCCCGGCCGCGGCCAGCGCGTTCAGCACCGCTTCGACCGTTCGCAGGGTCTTGCGCCGTTCGCCGAGCGAAACGGCAAGAACGGGAGTTTTGCGTCCGATCGCCCGCGCTAGCGCCTCGGCGCGCCCTTCGACGTTTCGATCCGCGAGTACGACCACGCGCCGGCCGCGCGACTTCACGAACTGCGCCAGCGCCGCCGATATGTCGGTGTCGATCGCGATGGGATACGGAAGGGCATCGAGCGTTGTCATGGGGACTCGGCGTGCTTCGCCGCGGGCGTCCCAGAGCATCGTCGCCCCGAAGCGCGCTCGAGCTACGCCGTCTTGCGCGAAAAGGGGCGCCCGGCGGCGCGACGGTCGTTGTTCTCACCGGACGTATCGGCGCCCGGCGCGTCACTTTCCTCGGGGCTTACGACGGTTTGCGCGGGGGGCGGGAAGGGGAGGCCCGAGATGCCGCCTGCGAAGCGTGCCCGGAGCTCTCTGTGCACAAACGAGGCGCTCGGCATCGTGCGCCACTTCGCGTCGCGACGGACGACCCACAGGCAGAGGGGCCGGAAGCTGTGGCCGCTGAGCGTGCACAGCTTCTCGGCAAGGGAAAACATCACAGGCTCATCATCGACCAAAAACCGGGAGCTCTAACCGGACCTATCGCTCTACCCAACCGAGTGTGACGCAAGCCGTTCGGCGATCTCGCGGGCGAACGCACGCTTGGATCGGCGCGGCCCCGAGACGACAATGTCCGCCTCGCGATAAAACGGCTCCCGAACGTCGAGGAGTTCGCGAACGCGCTCGGGCGACGGATTTGGGCCGACGAGCGGTCGCACGGTGCGCGAACGGCGCAAGCGCACGACAAGCGTGTCGACCGAGATGTCGAGGTAGACACGCAGCGCCCGCTCGGCAAGCAGTGCCCGGGTCGGAGCGTAGGTTACCGCTCCGCCGCCGAGCGCGATCACGCCGGGCGGTTGCGCGAGCGCTTCGCGCACCGCCTCGAGTTCTGCCGCGCGAAAACCGGCCTCACCGGCCCGCGCGAACAGCTCGGCAACCGGGCCGTTTCGCGCGACGATCAAATCGTCGGTATCGACGAAACCAACGCCGAGCTCGCGCGCAAGCTCGCGGCCGATCGTCGATTTCCCCGCCGCCATGAAGCCGACGAGCGCGACGTGCCGTTCGAGTTTTACCGGGCGGTCGATGGTTCGAAGAGTTTCGCCGCGGCGGCGACGGCCCGCTCGAGGTTGTCGCGCGTCTCGTCGATCGAATCGCCGCCGAACTTCTCGAGGATCGGCGCGGTCAACGCGAGCCGGACCATCGCTTCGCCGACGATCGAAGCCGCGGGTACGACGCAGACGTCACTGCGCACGATGCTCGCGGGCGCGACCGTGCCTTCGTGGAGGTTCACCGACGGCAGCGCTTTCATCAATGTCGGGATCGGCTTGACGCTGACGCGCAACACGATGTCTTGGCCGTTCGAAATCCCGCCCTCGATGCCGCCGGCGCGATTGGATCCGCGCGCGACGGTGCCGTTGTCGAGGGTGAAGATGTCGTGCGCGGACGAACCCGGCAGAGCCGCCACATCGCGGCCGGCTCCGACTTCAACCGCCTTTACCGTTTGCATTCCCATCACGGCACCGGCGAGCACACCGTCGAGCCGCGTATCGGGCTGGCGGTTCGAGCCGACGCCGACCGGAACGCCGGTAACGCGAATCGTAAACGCCCCGCCGAGCGTATCCCCCGCGGTCTTCGCGGCGTCGATCGCCTCGATCATTCGCGCTTCGGTGGCCGGATCGGGACACCGGACCTCGCTTGCGTTGGTCCGCTCAACGTCGATCTCGATCAGCTCGGGCGCGATCACGTTGCCGATTTGTGAAACATGCGCGGTCGTGCGAATGCCGAGCGCCGCCAGGAACTGCGCGCAAATCGCTCCGAGCGCTACCCGCATCGCGGTTTCGCGCGCGCTCGCGCGTTCGAGGACGTTGCGCAGGTCGCGCTGGCGGTACTTCATCGCGCCCGCATAATCGGTATGGCCGGGTCGCGGGTTGGTCAGCGGCTTCCCCCCGCCGGTCAGCGGGTCCATCAACTCGCGGACGTTTTCGAAGTCCTTGTTGCGCACGATTATCGCAAGCGGCGATCCGAGGGTCCTCCCGCCGCGCAACCCGGCGAGGAACTCGACGTGGTCGCTCTCGATCTTCATCCGCCCGCCGCGGCCGTAGCCGCCTTGCCGGGCGCGCAGGGTCGCGTCGATCGCGGCGACGTCGAGTTCGAGGTGGGCGGGCAGCCCGTCGAGGATGCCGACCAGGGCCGGGCCATGCGACTCTCCGGCCGTGAGGTAGCGGAACATCCGAGGCGCTTTCGACGGCCGCCCGGGTATGCCCGCGCCCGTGCCGAAAGGGCGTGGATCATGCCTTCCGGCCCCACCCGCGTCGACGCCGTGATGCTCGAAGCACGCGCGACGGTGCTTGCGTCGCGTTCGATCAAAACGAGCGCGAAGCGGCTCGCGCTGGATCTGGTCGTTGCGTGCATGGACCTTACGACCCTCGAAGGCAAGGACACGCCGAGCAAAGTGCGAGGCCTCTGCGCGCGCGGCATTTCGCCCGCGCCCGGGGTCCCGAGCGTCGCCGCGATCTGCATCTATCCCGCGCTCGTCGCGGTCGCGCGTGAGGCGCTCGAAGGCTCGAGCGTCAAGGTTGCGTCGGTTGCGACGGCCTTCCCGAGCGGCCTTTCGCCGCTCGACGTCAAGCTGCGCGAAACGCGCGAAGCGCTGGAAGCGGGTGCCCAGGAGATCGACATGGTGATCGATCGCGCGGCGTTTCTTGCCGGTGACTATGGCCGCGTCAGCGGTGAAATCGCCGCGGTGCGCGACGCATGCGAAGGCGCGACCCTCAAAGTGATCCTCGAAGTCGGCGAACTCGGTTCGTACGCGGCTATTCGGCGTGCGTGCGACCTCGCGCTCGAGGCGGGCGCCGACTTCTTGAAGACGTCGACCGGAAAGCTCGGCGTTTCGTCGACACCTGCCGTCGCGCTCTTGATGTGCGAATCGATTCGCGATCACGCCCGCCGCACCGGTCGCTGCGTCGGTCTCAAACTCGCCGGCGGCATCCGAAACTCCAAAGCGGCGCTCGGTTACGTGGCGATCGTCCACGAGACGCTCGGCAACGATTGGTTGCGGCCGGAGCGCTTCCGTATCGGCGCGTCGACTTTGCTCGACGACGTTCTCATGCAGCGCGAGAAAGAACGCACCGGCAGCTACGCCGGGGCCGACTACGTGGCGACCGCCTAAGATGCGCGCCGCCGTTCCCGATCTGCGCTACGCCCCCGCGCCGGAATCGACTGCTCCGGTCACGATCCGCGATTCGTACGGGCTGTTCATCGGCGGCGAGTGGGTTGCGTCGGCGAACGCGGCGACCTTTGTGACCCAAAACCCCGCGACCGAAGAGAAGCTTGCCGAGGTCGCCTACGCCGAGGCGGCCGATGTCGACCGAGCCGTTCGCTCCGCACGCCGCGGCTACGAGAAATACTGGCGCAAACTGCGCCCTTCCGAACGAGCGAAGTACGTCTACCGGATCGCGCGCGCACTGACCGAGCGCTCGCGCGAGTTCGCCGTTCTCGAAACGATGGACGGCGGTAAACCGATTCGCGAAGCGCGGGATTTCGACGTCCCGCAGGCGTCGGCGCACTTCTTCTACCACGCGGGCTGGGCGGACAAGCTCGCTTGGGCGATCCCCGGTACCGAACGGGCGCGCCCGCTCGGGGTCGTCGGCGCGATCGTGCCGTGGAACTTTCCGCTCCTGATCGCCACCTGGAAGATCGCGCCGGCGCTTGCGTGTGGAAACACGATCGTCCTCAAGCCGGCGGAGACGACGCCGCTGACCGCCCTGCTGCTCGCGCAGGTATGCCTGGAGGCTGAGCTGCCGCCCGGGGTCGTCAACGTCATCACCGGTGACGGGCGTACCGGCGCCGCGCTCGTCGAGCATCCCGACGTCGACAAGCTCTCGTTCACGGGATCCACCGAGGTCGGAAAAGCGATCCGGCGCGCGACTGCCGGAACGTCGAAACGGCTCTCGCTCGAGCTCGGCGGAAAATCGGCATTCATCGTCTACGACGACGCGCCGCTCGATCAGACGATCGAAGGAATCGTTTCGGGAATTTATTTCAACCAGGGCCACGTGTGTTGCGCCGGTTCCCGGCTGCTGGTCCAAGAGAACGTTGCCGCGGATCTGATCGAACGTCTGCGCGCGCGAATCGCGACCTTGCGCCACGGCGATCCGCTCGACAAGAACACCGACATCGGCGCGATCAACTCCAAAGCGCAGCGCGACAAGATCGTCGAACTCGTGCAGAGCGGGGTTGAGGAGGGCGCGGTCCTGGTTCAAGCGGATTTCATGCCGCCCGAACGCGGGTACTGGTATCCGGCCTCGTTTTTCACCCGCGTGCAGCCCACGTACCGGATCGCGCGCGAGGAGATCTTCGGGCCGGTGCTTTCGGTCATGACCTTCCGCACGCCGGACGAAGCGATCGAACGCGCAAACAATTTGCCCTACGGGTTGTCTGCTGGGGTGTGGACCTCAAGCGGCGCGCTCGGGATGTACACGGCGCAGCGGTTGCAGGCCGGCGTTGTGTGGTGCAACACCTTCAACCAATTCGACCCAAGCTCGCCCTTCGGCGGCTACAAGGAGTCGGGTTTCGGGCGCGAGGGCGGGCTCGCGGGATTGCGCGCGTACCTCGAAACGTAGTTATATGAAGCGCGGTTTCTTGGGTAGACACGTGTCGTGATAAGCCCCCTCCACCCCACCGGCCTCGATCGTAGCGCACTTCGCCTGCGGTATCTCGGTAATCGCAACCGTAGCGCCGAGCTGTTCGCAATGCTCGATCCGTCGGTGTACTACGAGCGCCCGATCGCGCTGCGCAATCCGATCGTGTTCTACGAGGGTCATCTGCCTGCGTTCAGCTTCAACACGCTCGTGCGCAAGGCGCTTGGCGGGGCGTCGATCGATGCGGAGTTCGAGCGGCTCTTCGAGCGCGGGATCGATCCGGCGAGCTTGGACCAGGCCGGCCGGCTCGCACGCGATGCGTGGCCGGAGCACCGGCGCGTCCAGGCTTTTGGTGCAGCCTGCGATGCCGCCGTCCTTCAGGCGTTGGCGCACGCGGACTTAGAGGACGGCAACGCGTCCGCGTTGCTCGAGCGCGGGCAGGCGGCGTACACGATTCTCGAACACGAGGAAATGCACCACGAAACGCTGCTCTACATGTTCCATCGCGTGTCACTCCACAAGAAGCGGGCGCGGGGACGTGCCGGCGCGTACGTCGAGCGGGAAGCGCTCGCAACCGGTCGCGTAACGATTCCCGCCGGCGACGCTACGCTCGGCGCGGCACGCGACGGGATTGAATTTGGCTGGGACAACGAGTTCGAGGAGACACGCCTTCCGGTCGGTGCGTTCGAGATCGACGTCAACGACGTGACGAACCGCGATTGGCTCGAATTCGTGCGTGACGGCGGACCCGTGGCGCCGTTCTGGGTCGAACGCGACGGCGCGTACCGGTTGCTTGGGATGTTTGAGGAGATGCCCTTGCCGCTGACGTGGCCCGTTTACGTTTCGGGCGCGCAAGCGCGTGCGTACGCGGCGTGGCGCGGGGCGCGTCTGCCGACGGAGGCCGAATATCATCGCGCTGCATTCGGAACGCCGAGCGGCGAAGAGCGCGCGTTCCCGTGGGGCGATTCCCCCCCGACCTCCAAGTGGGGGAATTTCGATTTCCGCCGGTTCGATCCGGAACCCGTCGGCACGAATCCCGCAAGCGCGAGCGCCTGGGGCGTGCACGATCTGATCGGTAACGGCTGGGAGTGGACCGCGACGGTGTTCGAGCCGCTCCCCGGCTTCCGGCCGATGGCTTCGTATCCGCAGTACTCGGTCGACTTCTTCGACGGCGAACATTTCATCGTCAAAGGCGCGTCGCCGGTCACGAACCGCAACCACGTGCGCCGCAGCTTCCGCAACTGGTATCGCGCCGAATACCCCTACGTGTACGCGACGTTCAGAACGGTCAACGATTAGGAGTAGCTCTGTCATCCCGAGCGGAGCGCCGCAAGGCGCGTAGTCGAGGGACCGACGGCGCATGGCGGAACCCGGCGGTCCTTCGACTGCGCTCGCTGCGCGAGCT
>PMHP01000203.1 GCA_003158195.1 Vulcanimicrobiota bacterium
GCTGATGGGGATGAGTTGTCGTGGTTCGACGACTACTTTGTCGGCTACGAAGCGGGTTGCGCGGCCTTCGAGGACGTCGGCGCCGCGCTCGCGCCGCTCGCGGCTGGTGCGACCCCCGCGTTCGCCCGAGCAGGCAGCGCGGTGGGCGGGTCGCGCCGTCCCACGGTCCCCGGCATCTCACGGAAGCGCAGGTGGAATCGCCCGGGCACGCTGCAACGGGGGCCGTGCTCGTTCACGGCGGGCAGCACGAACTCGCTCAACTTTTCCGCTACCTCGTCGTCGCTGCAATTCAGCCTGAGCGACTCGCTCACGCCCGAGGATTCTTCGCGGGCACCCTCGCTCGGCGGGCACCTCGCCGTCGATGTCACCGACGGCGGCGAGTCCGTGCTGCACGTCGAATCGCAGTTCGCTCACTGGCATCCGAGCACCGAAAAGGCACTCGATGCGACGCTGACGTTTCGCTACGGTTCGAAGGTGCGCGGGATTTCGAACGCCACGCTCAGTGCCCAGGGGGGAAGGATCGGCGGAACGATCGATGGGCGCGCGCTCACGCCCTTCGAGGCGCACGGCGCGGCGCCGTCGTCCATCCGCCTTTCCGACGATCGCAAGCTCGCCGTCGACGCCGATCCCGACCTTCGCGACAAATTATCGGACCTGGCCGCCGTGGTCAAACACGGCTTCGAGAGTTGCGGCTCGACGCCGAAATTGCAACACGTGCGCGAGCATCGGCCGCCCGAGGCGAATAGCTCGCTGCGCAGCCCGGCTCGCGCGACCCGAGCATTCGAACTCGCGCAAGTCCAACCCGCGAGCGGATACATCCCCGGAACACCGACCGGACAGAACACCGGCATCTTCGTGGGCGAAGAAACGCCGAATTGTTACAATGCCTTTACCAACGCGGGGACGCTCGTCGCGGGCTGCATCGCCGGAGCCATCGCGGGCGGCTTCCTCTGCCCGCCGTGCGCGGCCTACGCCGTCTTCGGCTGCTATACGGCGTATGCCGGAGCGCTTGCGGCCATGGAACTGCCGGGCGGGGCCTGCGAACAGGTTCCGTGCAGCAGCGGGAACGCGATCCCGAATAGTTGCGACAACACCTTCACCTGCTGCGGACAGTACGAGTGCTGTCCCTCGGGCGATTTCTGCGCTCCGATGGGGATCTGTTGCCCCTCAAGCGCGACGGTCGTTTGCGGAACAACCTACGACGACGGGTTCTGCTGCCCGTCGGATACGATCTGCGGGCCCGGGCAGACCTGCGTGGGCTGCCCCCAAGGTCAGGTCGCGCAGAACGGCCAGTGTTGCAACTTCTTGTGCGGAAACGACTGCTGCCAAAGCTCCCAAGCGACGTGCGATCACGCCGCCGGCAAGTGCGTCTATCCGAGCTTCGGAACCCCGCAGCCCCAGCCGACGCGGCGCCGAAGCCTGCTCTGCATCGCGGGCGGCGTAGCTTGCGCGGCGCCGAACTACGACGGCACGACGACCGAGGTATGCTGCTCGCCGAAGGTCAATTGCTGCGCCGGAAAGTGCTGCCCGCCCGGGCAGATCTGCGGCGGCGGCGCAGAAAACTTCGGTTGCGGCGTCTGGATCCGCTAGCGCACTATACCGAAGCCGGCCGCGGTGCGAGCAGCGCTGCAATCGCGTCGCGGCCCGCGGCCACGGGCGACGCAATCGTCCCGTCGGCGGCCAGCCGCACGGCCATCGGCGTCCCGCGCGCGCCGAAGAGGCCGCCGATGCGCATCCCTTCGTCGAGTACGATGTCGCCCCGCAAGCCGCGCGCGACGAGATCCTCGTCCGGCGCTGAGGCGAGCACGACGAGGCGCACGCCGCTCGTCCGTTCCCACGCGATCATATCGTCCGCGGCCTGGCGGCAAAAGCCGCATGTCGGGTTCCAAAATACGAGCGCCGTTTCGCTGCCCCGCAGATCTTCCAGTCCGAACGTGCTTCCCGCGCTCGTCGGCGCGCTGAAGGGCGGCGCGTTCGCACCAACCGCGAGCCCGGAAGCGCTCGCGCGCGTCGCGGGGACTCGGCCGTTGTGGCCCGCGCTCTGCACCAACGCGACGATCGCTTCGCGACCCATCGCGAGTTGGCTTCCGATCGTACCGTGGGCGTCGATCAGGACGGCACCCGGCGTGCCGTAGGCCTGATAAGCATCGGCGACGGCGCGATCGGGCTGCACGAGCACGCGCGCCGCCGGGAAGCCCGCGAACAGGTCGCGATTTTCGGCGCTCGCACCCTCGCTGATGACGACGAGCGTGAGGTGTTCGGCCAAACGTTCGTTCCAGTCGAGCAGCGTCGGTACGAGCGTGCGACACGGTCCGCAGGCCGGGTGCAGGAACACCAGCGCGATCGGCAACCCGGCGGCACGCAGCGCCGCAAGGCTCGTCGCTTTGCCCATCAGATCCGGCAACTCGAACGCCGGCGCCTCCGATGCGATCGGCAATCCCGTCGGCACGGGCGACGTGCGCCCGAGCGATTCTTCCCCGGCGAAAGCCCCGCTAAGTTCGTCGAGGCGCAGCAGTATGCGGCCCTGTTGGCGCAATATCTGCAACATCAGGAAGACGATCGACGCCAGCGCCAGGGCGACCGCGACCGCCGCGAGCGCGGGCCCGTCGTCGTGCAGCAGGCCGAAGGTGGCGGCGTCCGCGCGGGCGGGCGGGACGACGAACGCCGTCGCCGCGAGTGCCGCGAAGAGCAAGTTGCGCACGATGGTGGCGGGCCCGATCGGCGCGCTCGCGAGCTGGCCGAAGCAGCGGCACTCCGGCCGGCGCCCGCGCGCCAAATTCACGACGATTGCGAGCGTGAACGCGCCGAGCAGCGCACACGCACCAAGTGCCGCCCAGAACGCGCTCGCGCCGAACAAGAGTCCGACCGCAACCAGCAATTCTAGCCATGGAAGCACGCGTGCCATCGCGTCGCTCGCACGAACGTTCGCGCCGAAGGCACGCAGCATGGCCCAGGTTGCATCGCGATCGCGCAGCTTCGCCACTCCCGCCACGGCGAATACCGTGACGAGCAAAAGCCGCCCCGCGAAAAGCGCCGCGAGAAACCAAGGCGAGAACATCTGCGCCATAGTACGCGCTAACCGCGCGAGTTTACTTCAGGGCGCGGGCACGTCGCTCGGCGCAACCGAGATCCGAAAGGCCTTGTAGTGCTTGTCCGCGGAGACGAGCACGATCTTGACCGGCTTGAAATCGGCTGGTATCGGGAACAAGATGTTCTCGCGCCAGGCCCCGCCGGGCGCGATGTTGGTCACCGCGCCCATCGGGCGAACCTTGTCCGGCTGCGCGTCGACCGAAACGCCGTCGGCGTCGGCGATCGAGGCGCTGAACTGCTGGAAATCCGACGGACGCGAGGTGCCGTTGCTCATCAGAGCGCGGAACACGATCCAGCGCTGACCGGGAATCTCCCCGTAGACTTCATCCCCGGTTTGCGTGAGCTTCGTGATTTGCATCTTGCGGACGCGAACCTGGCCGTTGAAGAGGGTCGAGTGGAGCGATCCCGTCACGCCAGCGGCTTGATTGGCCCCGCCCGGGACCGGCGTCGGCGCCGCGAACGTCGGCGCAAGCAGCGCCGCGGCGAGCGACGCGGCGATTGTCGTTGAGGAGAGCGTACGTGCGATCACGGCATCAACCTCCTTTAAGATGAGCGAGGGGACGATGAATTCGCTGTGCGTGCCGGACTCCTCTGGCGACGACTCGAACGGGAACGCCATATGGGGAATCGCGGGTAGAGCAAGCCGAGGGTGGCATTTCCTGCGTATAAGCTCGCGGTGGGCGCCGTCGGTCTGATCGTGGCCGGCTTCTTCGCATATACCGCATCACTCTACTCCGGCGATTTGCGCGATCAAGCGGCACGTAATGCTGATCCGGTGTGTGCAAGCGGCGCTTCGCCAAACCGTCGGCCGGGAGTTCGATGTTCGTTTGCGGCGGTGAGAATCACCGACAGCGGTCCGACGAATGGGCACGGGATGAACGATCCGTACTCCTCCTATGATGCGGTGCGCTTGCCCGACGGCTCCGAGTACTCCGTCAAAGTTCCGGAGGCAGCCGTCGTCGAGCCCGGCACGAGCGCGATCGCGCAGCTCTTCGGCGAGCGTCCGATCGCCCTGCGCATCGGCGGTACGAGTTATCCGACGAGCGAAGATCCCGACATGCAGGCCCATATGCGCCAGGGCGTTCTCGGGTTTGCCGGGGTGATGCTCCTCGGTGCGGTGTTCGGGCTCCTCGCGCCTACGCCCGGGAACCGGTAGCCAGGACCGCGCGGGCGGACTTGCGTGTTTCTCGAACGAATCGGGCGGGCGGAGGCGGTTGAACGAGATGGAGGCGTTCGTCCGGCCGGGCGTGAGCGCGCAGGCGCGGACGCTCGCCGCGAAGTGGTACATATCGGACGGCGCGTTCCGCGCCGAGCAGGCGCGCATCTTTGCTCGCGAGTGGAACTGCGTGGGCCACGAAAGCCGAATCGCCCGGGCCGGCGATTATTTCCTTGCGACGGTCGCGGGCGAGAGTCTGATCGTCGTGCGCGACGAGTCGGGCGAGGTACACGCGCTCTATAACGTCTGCCGTCACCGCGGAACGCGCTTGTGCGAGGGGGGCGGCGCGCACGCGAACGGCGTCATTCAATGCCCGTACCATGCCTGGACGTACGCCTACGACGGCGCGCTACTCGCGGCACGGAACATGCAGGACGTCCCNNAGCGCTCCGCCGCTGCTCGCGCTACGGAGCCGGCTCGTGCGTTGGAATACGGCCGGACTGCGCGAAGCGCGGCGCATCTCGTACGAGCTCGCCTGCAACTGGAAGCTCGTGTTTCAGAACTATTCGGAGTGCTATCACTGTCCGGTCATTCATCCGCAACTCGAGAGGCTCTCGCCTTCGGACAGCGGGCGAAACGATTTTTCCGAGGGACCGGTGCTCGGCGGGTACTCGGATCTGCGGCCGGGCACGGGTGGTCTCACGACCACGGGATCGACCGCGCGTCCGCTCCTCGGTTCCGTCGACGGTTTGGACGCACGCCGGTCGTACTACTACTCGGTGTTTCCGTCACTGTTGCTGAGCTTGCATCCCGATCTCGTGATGATCCATACGATACGGCCGATCGCGCCGGACCGCACGCAGGTGGACTGCGTGTTTCTGTTCGACGCCGAAACGATGGAGCGTCCCGAATTCGATCCGAGCGACGCCGTCGAGTTTTGGGATCTCACGAACCGTCAGGATTGGCACGTCAACGAACTGACGCACTCAGGCATCACGTCGCGCGCATACGAACCGGGGCCTTACGCACACGCCGAAGGTCTGCTCCACGCGTTCGACCGCCATTATCTGACGACGATGGCCTAAGGGCATGAACGCTGGTGACTCGGATTCCGGCGCGTATGCCNNAATGCGGCACCTGCGCACGTGGGACGCACGCAACGGTCGCTGTTTGCTCGTGCACGCTTTCGACCGAGGCGGCGCGCTCGGGCTCGCCTTCGATCGCCAGGGAGATCGGCTTGCGGTGCTGCTCTCGGAGGGGACGCTTGTCGTTTTCGAACCCCGCGCGCGAGATGGGCTCGCGTGGTTGCAGCCGACGCGATCGTATTCTGGGCCGGTCGACGATGCGTACCGCGCGAAACTGACCTTCGATTCGAACGAGCGCAACGTGGTCGTCACGACATGGGCCGACGTCATGAGCGATGGCTCCGTTCGCGTCGTCGAGGTTTCCGGCGTCACCGCGAGCGATGCCGGTGGCAGCGACGCAAACGACATCGCTCAAGCGGAGACCGTCGCGGCGGCCGGCTCGTCTCAAAGCTCGCAACCGGTTCGTCTGAAGGTTGGTATCTCCGGCGGACAAACGATCGTTGTCAGCCGCAACGCCGCGGCGGGCACCGGAAGAATCACGGGGCCTGGCTTGACCGCGTTTTGGAACGACGCTGGGATCGAACGTTTCGAGTTCGACTTCGTCGACGGCAACGTCCGCTTTCTTGCCGTTCGAACCGGCGAACCTTGGACGCTGCTCGGTACGTCGACCGTCGAGGCACTTGGCCGTGACGGTTGGTACGCGCTCGCCGCGGCGCTCGGCGCGTGTTACGACGGCAAGATCACGGCATTCGAACGGGACCTCGCATTTGCGTGAGAACGCCAAAACCGAATAGAAGAAATGTAATACACAAAGGGCATATCGTCGAGAGCCGGGCGCCTGGCGGCGCCTGCAAGCGGCGCTGCGGCTCCATCCGTCAAACGATTGAAGCTTTCATCAAAGAGCTCCGCAGAGAATTGCTCTAACGCAATAGTGTTCGTCGCGACGATGCGAAATAGCGCGGTCACTGGTACGTAACGAGGTCGGGCTGCGTCCGCAGAGCCATGACATTACTCGGCAAGAACATATCGACGTCTTGGTCGTAGAACAGCTTGATACCATTATGGAAACGTAGGTCGCGCGAGGCGAGCGAGTCGTATTTGCTGAGCTTGTTCGGGCGCGCGCCGAAACCATCGACGTGGAAGGTCGTCGCCAGTTCGGGTAGTGCCCGTATGATGTTGCGGTGTTCGATCATGTCCGGTGTAAATTGATGGATCACGAAGAGCTTTTGAGGCAGATGATTGTCGCGGACGATCGAAGCCAAATAGTTCGCAACGGCATTGACTTCGACTCCGGTCGTTCCACCGATCTCCGCGCCGGGCGTCTGACCAGCATCCATCTCCCACTCCGGGTCGAGCGCAAGGCCGACATCGGGCTCGCGCAAGAATTGGGCGTATTGCTTGACGAGTGGGAGAAACTTCGCGCGCCCTGGCTGAATGTCGAGCACGAGCAGGCCCGAGATGCGCCGAGCTTCTGCGAGATATCGCCGGATCGTGGCCGCATCTACCGTTCCATGATACGTCTTCGCTGTTCCCGGCGCTTCTTGCGCGGTTACCGCGATGAGTTCAAACGCCGGAATGACGGGTCGTTTATACTTCGCGTAGGCGTCCGCTTGTCGTAACAAACGTTTGCCCACGGCAACAGGCTTCCCGCTTCCGAGCACGCCCATCGTGGTAACATCCGCCTTCCCGTAATACGCCACGATCCGGTAGGTCGGGAAGAGCGCCTTGCCACTCGCGAGGAAGCGAGCGAGCGGAGTTGAGGGTCTCGGCTTCGGGCGTGGGACCTGCGTGTGTATCGCGCATCCTGTGCACCCGAGAATCATGATAACGGCGAGAACACGCCATAAGCGGTAGGTGCGCAGAATCTTTTCTTGACGCATGGTGAGAATGGTTCCTCAAAGGGAGAGAATTAGCCCGATTTACGCGCGATTTGAGAGCGCGGAAACCGCGAGAGGCTTTTCGGCGAATCTTGAGCAGTGCCTCATTTACTCTCTTCGGTGTTTTTCGAGGGCACGTCTAGCATTTGGATTCGCGCAGCCTGTTACGGAATGGACAACGGCGGGAGTTTTTCGTTCCCAAGCCGGCGCAAAAGTTTGGAAACATTCAACAGCGCCCGGCCGCTGTGATACGGGTCCTTCCAGTTGTGTCCCTTGGGGCCGGCGATCGGCTTGTTGTCCGCCCCAATCGTGTGATGCCAGCCGCCATGCCTGGAATCGATTTGGCGGCGGCGAATGAATTTCCACGTTTGCGTCAGAGCCGTCCAGTAACGAAGATCGTCCGCACCGAATCGTTCGTGCATGAACATCAAAGCGTTGAGGGCTTCGGCTTGGGACCACCAGGTTTTGGTAAAGCCGGTGGCATGGCGGAACGCAGGGCCTTCATCGAAAAAGCCTCCGCCGATTGGATCGAAAGCATGGTCGAGGGCGTTGTCCACCAACAGACGCGCCGTTTCCCAGCTACGTGCGTCATCCTGTGAGCCCAGCGCCCGCGCCGCTTCGATGAAGAGGTACGCTGCCTCAACGTCGTGACCGTAGGAGTCGAGCGCCGGGACAGGCCGATAGTCCGCAGTGTAAAATTGATTGAGGCACCCTGGAAGAACGAACATTTTGTCGCGCACGATGACGAACAGTTCGATAAGGCGGTCTCGCAGAAGATCGTCGGGCCAGACGCGGTACAATTCCGTGAAGGCCTCGAGCAAGTGAATGTGGGTGTTCGCCGACTTGAAGCCGAGCGGAGCACCGACCACACTCAAGGCCATCTTCACGGAATCGCGTGAAGCCGGGGCTCCATCGCGATCGAAGTCTTCGTGATATCCTCCATGCCGTGAATCGTGCGCGTGGTCGTCCAGCCAGCGAAAAGATCGCTGCGCCAAATCGAGAGCGCCGGCGTCACCGAGGACCCGCGCGACGTTGGCGCACGCGTAGATGCCGAAAGCCATACCATAAGCGTGTTTCGCGCCGGCGTCGCCCGGGGGCAGCTCTCGCTGCGTGGTGAGATTCCAAAAGAAGCCACCTCGCTCGGAATCCCAAAGCACGTCCCGGAGAAACGTCAGGCCGAGCCGGGCATAGCCCTGAAAGCGCGCGGCCCAGGCTTCCGTCATCCGTTCCGAGACCTGGGCGGCGAACCACGTCATGCGGGCTTGAAAGACAAGACTTTTGGACTGCATTGGAAGAGGACGCCAGCTGTTGGAATGATGCGCGGTGAAGCCTCCCCGAACGGTATCCACAGCGCGCGGGAACCACACTGAGACATCGTCCCGGACCAGGACCGCGTCAACTTCTTGCCCGAATCTCTGATAGTCTGCGCCAGCGGGGGGATCGCGGTCGATCGACGTCAGACCAAAGCGACGCGGATGCCGTCTCAAATGCGAGAGTACTTTTCGATGAAGCAGCATGCTCGCTAGTCTCTGGGTACGGACAATGCATTCCCGCCAGCCGGAGTAGGCAACTACGCTGACGCTTGCGTCATGAGGCGCCGTCGATGCCCTCCACGCGTGCGGTCGGTGCGGGCGTCAAAATCACGCGCCCGCCCGAACCGAAACGCTTCTTCCAGACATAGAAGGTCGCTTCGGGATGCCGACATTGCGCGTGATCTCGGCTACCGGCGTACCGCGCTCCGCTTTTCACGTGATAGGCACCACACCATCTGCATGCCGACCGACTTTGATGCCCCGCTGCCGGGGGAGATTCTGGAAGTCTTCAGCTGATGGGCGCCGTCTCTTCACTCCGCATCGCGGCCCTGCGCGACGTTAAAGGCGACCCGCGTGCCAGACGGTGCCGTCGGTGAACCGGACGGCGACGACGCGGCAGGCGTTTGGTTTCGGGCCGAGCCATGCGTCGCCGGTGAGCTGACCGAACGTATGGTTGATTGGGGCGCCGGGCGAGAACGTCCCGACGTCGATGATGCGCTGCACGTCGCCGCGATAGTCTACGCGAAAGGCGACGCGCGTTGCCGTTAACGGCCCGTGGTTCACGTACTTGATCTGGACGCCGTCGGTGTAGACGCTGCCGACCGGATAGGGGCCGAACGGCCTCCAAAACGGGTGAGCGTGTACGGGGATGTACTGCAGGACCTCGCAGTCGGTTATGGCGACCGGGGGCGCTCCCTGCGCCAAGACCTTTGCGACCGTGCCGCCAAGCACAGTCACGAGCGCGAGACCACATTCGATGGTTCGCAATAGTTTCATATCGCCCGCTACCCGAAATCGGGCGCGCTCAAACCTTAACTTGAGAGTTGCTGCCCAGGAATCGGCGCTCCGGTACCATCGTCCAGAACGTCGATGACTGCCGCAAACTCTGAGGCTTCGAAATCAACGTCGCCGAATACATGCAGCGCGTGACCGTTCGCCACGACTTCACGGACGGTAGCGAGCTGCCGGTAGGAATCGGTTGTCATGCGACGCGCCCATGAAAGCGGCGGCATTACAATTCTCGTGCTAAATGTCGCGGCGTCCAATAGAGGCGTCGCCTTACAAAGTCGGACATTACCGCGCGTTCGTGTACACTCTATGCGATCGTCACCCTCGACCTGCCGCCTGTTCCGCGCTCGGTGTTTGAGGCGAACGGTCCACGGGGCACCGATGGACAATTTGCTGGCATACTTATCGCAGAGCTTGGCCAGATTCTCAAATTCAAGCCAAATGCGCGGATCGTCGCGACGTACGAACTCCACGATGGGGAGCAATCGTTGCCAGTCGGCGGGGCAGAGGTAACTGCTTCCCATGACATGCTCAAGCCCAACTCGCTGCGACGCTCCGAGTCTTTTTTGAGGCCATCGCTAGGATGTTAGCGCGCGAGAATAGGCGGCATTACTGTCCGGTGCTGCTCCGGATTTCCGCGAGCTCGTCCGCTAGGGATGCCGGCCGACGTAGGGATGGCCGGCATACGGATGGGGTTCAGGCGCGGGGCCGCCCCACGGACGTGGGTGGGGGAACGGATGATGCACCGCGTGACCTCCGTGGAGGATCAGCGCGTACGACGGACCGTAGCCGTAAACAAAGCCCGGATACCACCAACCAGGACCGTAATAGACCGCCGCGGGGGGCGGCCCAGCGTACGTGTAAGGCGTGTCGATCTCATTCGCCTCGAACACCGAACCCGCGTTGTATCCAAGGATCGTGACGCTCATCCCGGGCGCCAGCGTCAATCCGGTTGGATTGATGATCGTCCCGTGGTGCAATGCGACGTTGTCGAGGTACCCTTTGTCGTCGAGAACCGTGATGCGAAACGGTCCAGCGACCGACCGAATCCGGCCGTGAATTGTTTGCTCGGCGCTCGCGTATGAGGGCGGCGCGTTCTGCGCGGTCGCCGGTCCTGGCCCGGCAAGTTCCGAGAACCCGTACGCAAGCACGGCGACGAGCGACAACCAGAGCAGTTTCAGCACAGGCTTCAATGCCTCCGGGACTTCGAATATACGCTTCCCGGGACGTGCGCGCAAGCTTTTTACGCACCTCGCTCGCAGTAGCTCTCTCGCCGCTGGCGACGGCGCGAGGCTCACGGAGTCACGTCTCGCCGCCTGTGGCTCGAACCGTTCTACATTATCAATTTGATGGGCGACTCGTGCATCTGCTTCCGCGTACGCGGTTTCTTGGTCCTAGGCGGAGCCTTCGTCCGCGTACGCGTCAAACGCCGCTTGACCCAGACGCGCGGTCACCCGAGCAACGGCGCGCTCGCGCAGCGCTTGCATTTGACACATCATATCACCGGCGCTGCCCGAACCGACGTTGCCGTACCCAACAATTTGGCGTGAAGAACGGCGACTGCAAGTCGTCCTGCATCGCGACCGAGATGATCACCGCAAACTTGCAGTCGCGTGGCTTGTGAAGGGCCGCACCGAGCTCAGTTGTGCCATTGCGATCGTCAGGGGCGCGGACCCGCTCGCTTCCGTGCGCCGGAGCGGCGGCGAGGTGGCCCAGCGCCCGCAAGTGCATCGTCGGCTCGATCGAGCGGCTCATCTCGACCGTTGCACGTAGAGTAATGCCTCGAATCTTTGGTTCTGCAACTCGTGAGCGACGCAAGTTGGTTTAACGCTGAGCCCACAGTCACCCCGTTCGGTTTCACCTCAACCGCGGACGATGTCATTCGGAATGTAGACCTCACGACCAAACGAGTAATCGTCAAGAGCGAGATCGCTTTCCGGCTTCGAGCAACAGATCAGCGCAGCAGCAGGCGCATCGAGCGGCTTCGGATAGTAAGTTACGGTTCCAGACAACACACCGCTTTAGCAGGTATGGCAGACACCGGTCCGGCACGCCCAGCGCACGTGAACATCGGATGCTTCCGCAAACTCGGGAAGCTCGCGCTCACGGGGCCTTAGTCGTGGCCATCGTCCGAAGTCGATAGGGAAACTTCCCGAGGCCCGGCAAAGCCGTCGTAAAACAAAAATGCCGAGAGCGAGAATCGAACTCGCGACACCAGGTTTTTCAGANNCATCGCGAATCCGCAGAATACGGTTACTTTACGCCCCATGCTTCCATTATTCCTCACCTGTATGCTACACTTAAGCTACACTTATTACTAAAGCGAACCCCGCCGGCGGTCAATCCGACGAGGCTCTAGCCACCGGAAAGGTGAGTTTCCAGTGACCAAACCAGTATACCCCGACTATGAAACAGAGGGCCTCAGCCCCGGGCGCGAAGCGAGCGCTCTTGTCGCGCGTCTGGCCGAGCTGAGCGGCCACTTCCGCCTCTACGCAGTCGACTTCGAGCGGATCTCGGAAGGGATCGCGCGGTTCCTCGGTACCGGGCGTTTCCTGGTCGGCCAGACGCTGCTCGTGGCCGTCTGGATCATTCTCAACACCATCGGCC
>PMHP01000240.1 GCA_003158195.1 Vulcanimicrobiota bacterium
GATGCGGAGACGGCGTTCTTGGGGATCGGTCCCGAAGGCGGCCTCGAGGATGCGGAGGCGCACGCACTCGAGGCTGCGGGCGCCCACCTCGTATCGCTTGGCAGACGTATCCTGCGGACCGAAACCGCGGGCCTTGTTGCCTATGCGGCATTGCTGTACGCGTGCGGCGATATCTAGTCTCCGGCTTAAATGCATGGGAGACGCGCATTTGCGGCGTATACTATCAGGTCATGACATCGGCCGGCCCAAGGTCCTGAGTGAAATTCAGCATCGTCATCCCGACGTACAATGAGTCGGGGGGGATCGAGAAGCTCGTCGCATGGGTCAGCGACATCTTTCGTGCGAGCGGCCTCGACGGCGAACTGATCGTCGTCGACGACAATTCTCCCGACGGAACCGGCGCGATCGTCGATAGTCTCGCCGGGCGCTATCCCGTCCGCTGCTTCCACCGTCCGGGTAAGATGGGGCTTTCGAGCGGAGTGATCGACGGATGGAAGTTCGCCCGACCCGATTCCGAAGCGCTCGGCGCGATGGACGGCGATTTCAGCCACGATGCGACGATCGTTCCGAAGATGGTCGAAGCACTTGCGAGCGGTCGTTACGGCCTTGCGATCGGGAGCCGCTACGTCAAAGGCGGCGGCATTGAAAACTGGCCGAAACGACGAATCTTCACCTCGTGGGTCGCCTGCAAACTTGCCTATCCGCTCACCCCGATTCACGATATCACGAGCGGTTTTTTTCTCGTGAAGCGCGACGCTCTGCAGGGCGTCCAGCTCGATCCGATCGGATTCAAGATCGGCCTCGAGGTCGCCGTGAAAGCGACGTACGGCAAAGCCGTCGAGATCCCGTACGTCTTCAAAGATCGCGTCTTCGGCGAGTCCAAGCTCAATGGGGCGGAGATCGGAAACTATCTTAAACAGTTGCGCCGGCTGTACGCGACCCGTTGGTTCGGCGCGCCGGCGATCGGTATCTCGATCGACGGCGGCCTTCCGGCGCCGCCCGTCGTCCAAAGCCATGAGAGAATCGCCTGATGCCGATCCCCGATTGGTTGCTGCGCCTTCGCGAAAAAGACGTTCCGGCCGAGGACGCGGCCCTTTGGGTCAAGTGTCCGTCGTGCGGCGAGATGCTCTATCGCAAAGATCTCGACGCGAACCTGTGGGTTTGCACGAAATGCAACTATCACTTCCGCATGCACGCCTACGACCGCATCAACTCGCTGGTTGACGGGGATTTCGTCGAGATCGGGCTCGAGATGCAGCCCGGCGATCCACTGGAATGGACCGATAAGCGCCCCTACCTTCAAAAACTCGCGGCCGATCGTGAGAAGTCGAGCCTGTCCGAGGCGGTCGTAACCGGCTTTGCGACGCTCGACGGCTTTCCGGTCGCNNGTCACGCACCTGCTCGAGGAGGCGCGCCGGCGCCAGCTTCCGTGCGTCATTTTTACCGCGAGCGGTGGAGCGCGGATGGAAGAGGGGATGCTCGCGCTGATGCAGATGGCGAAGACGACGCAGGCGGTCGAACGTCTCATGTCCGACGGCAATCCGTACATCACCGTGCTGACGGATCCGACGACCGGCGGCGTCTCCGCGTCGTTCGCGTTCCAAAGCGACGTGATCATTGCCGAGGCGCGCGCTTCGATCGGGTTTGCAGGCCGCCGCGTCATCGAACAGACGCTGCGCCAGAAGTTGCCCGACAACTTTCAGACGGCCGAGTTTCTGCTCGAGAAGGGTCACGTCGACATGGTCGTGCCGCGTGCGGAGATGCGCAGCACGCTCGTGCGCGTGCTCGATTATGCGGTCGATCGTAAGCGCATCGGTCCCGCGCTCAAGGCCGTTCCGGAGTTCGCTCTGCAGTGAACTTGATCGTCGAGCGCGAGAAGGGTCCGCTGCAAGAGCTCGAAGCGCGCATCGCGGCACTGCGCGAGCGGGGCGGCGACTCGAGCGGCGACGTTGCCGTGCTCGAAGAGAAATACCGCGAGCTGCTGGGAGACCTTTTCGGTAACCTGACGCCCTGGGAACGCGTACACATGGCGCGTCATCCCAAGCGCCCGATTGCCGACGACTATCTCGCCGGGTTCGATCAACGCGACGAACTTCACGGCGACCGCCACCTCCGCGACGACCGCGCCCTCGTCGGCGGATTCGCGAAGTTGCGCGGGCGCCGGATCGTCTACATCGCGCAGCAAAAAGGCCGCGATACCAAAGAGAACATCCGGCGCAATTTCGGAATGACGTCGCCCGAGGGCTACCGCAAGGCGAAACGGTTGATGTATCTTGCGTCGCGTTTTGGACTACCGATCGTGACCTTGGTCGATACGTCGGGAGCCGATCCCGGCATCGCATCCGAGGAACACGCACAGTCCGAGGCGATTGCGTCCTGTTTGCTCGCCCTTGCGAAGGCGACGGTTCCGGTCGTGGCGACGATTATCGGCGAAGGCGGTTCGGGCGGAGCGCTTGCGATCGCGCTCGCCGACAGCGTCATCATGGCGGAGAACGCGGTCTACTCGGTCGCCTCGCCGGAGGGCTGCGCGGCGATCCTGTGGGGCGACGCGGCGCGCGCGCCGGAAGCCGCCGAGCATCTGCGGCTTACGAGCGCAGATCTCTTGGGATTCGGCATCGTCGACCGCGTCATCAAAGAACCGCTGGGCGGCGCGCACCGCGATTCGACGGGCTTCGTCGAGATCGTGCTCGACGCGATCGAGGACGAGCTACGCTCGCTCGAAGACATCGACGGGCCCGCGCTGCGCGAACGGCGCTACGCGAAGTACCGCCGCATCGGCGCGTGGGAGCGCGCCACGCTGACGCGCGTGGCGACGGCGCTAACGTGACGCCGCTGCGATTGCGCGTCCTGCGCTTGGCCGGGCGGCTTGCCCTCGTCGCGGTTGGATTTGCCGTCTTTGCGATCGTCGGCGTTCAGTTCGCAGGTATCGTCGCCAAGAACCTTGCCCTCTCCGCGGAGCTCGCGGCCTCGCGCACGCAGATCGAATCGCTCAAGGCACGCGAAGCGCAGCAGCACCGAACGATCGTGCGTCTGGGCGACCCCGAAGGGGCGATTCCCGCGATTCACGAGAAGCTGCGCCTGGTCGGACCGCGCGAAGAGATCTTCTACGTGCGCGGTCTCGGGCCGACGCCCGCGGCGCACTGGGACGAATCCCAATGACCGTCACCGGGACCGTCATCAACATTCACCATCACGGTGCGACCGTGCGGCTCGCCGACGGAAGTCTCGCGGCGGTGCCGGCAGCGGAGCTTGCGGCGCACCGTCCCGAGTACGTCGCGTGTTACGATCGGCGGACGCCGCTCGAACTGGTCCTCGACCGGCGCGGGCGTCACCCGATCGTGCTCCTGCCGCGCGCCGGAGCCGCGCCGCAGGTTGCCCAAAGCCCGGCCCCGCGGCTCGTCGACGCCGCGTTCGAGCGCCGTATCGGCGACTATCTGCGGGCGACGCAGGAATGGGCGCCGCCCGATCGCCCGGAGCCGGCCGAGCGCCATTTCATTCGAAAAAAGCGGCGAGCCGCGCTTTTCGAGGCTAGAAAGAAGCCCACGTAGAAATACCGGGGGTGAAGACGTCGCCCGACGCCACCCGCATCGAAACGATAAACGTTCCCGGTTGCTTCATTCGCATCCAGGGCACATACAGTTCGCTTCGCACGGCCGAACAACGCGTCGCGGATTTCATCCTCAAGCATGCCGAAGAGCTCATCTACTTGACGGTTACCGAACTTGCGGAGCGCACGCAGACCAGCGAGTCGACGGTCGTGCGGCTCTGTCAGAAAATCGGCTACAAGGGCTATCAAGAGTTTAAGATCATGCTCGCGCGCGATCTCGTCGGGCCGACGGAGACCGTTTACGAGCAGATCGATTCGGGCGATTCGCTCGAGACGCTTAAGGCCAAGATCTTCCAAGCCAACGCTCAGGCGCTCAAGGACACGATCGAAGTTCTTTCTGACGAAGAACTCGGCCGGGCCGTCGAGGTTCTCGCGTCCGCGCGGCGGGTGGAGATCTATGGAATCGGCGGCAGCGCTCCGCTTGCGCTCGACGCCTATCATAAATTCATGCGGCTCGGGATCGCGACCGTCTGGCTCAACGACAGCGATCTGATGGCGATGTCGTCATCGCTGCTCGGGCCGGGCGACGTCGCGCTTGGAATCTCGCATACGGGCGCGTCGCGCGACGTCTGCGATGCGATGGAGCACGCGCAAACCGCAGGCGCGACGACAATTTGCATCACCCATCGGGCTACCTCCCCGATCACCAAGGTGTCGAACATCAAGCTGTTCACCGCTGCGAAGGAAACGGCGTTCGGTTCCGACGCGACCTCGAGCCGGATCGCGCAACTCTCGATCGTCGATGTCCTCTACGCCGGGATCGCGAACCAGAACTACGACCACGCGCTCGCGCGCATTCAGAAGACGCGCGAAGCTTCCGCCGGAAAGCGGTATTAGCTCCGGTCCTTCGCGGCCGCGCGCGGTCATCTCGCTTGGGACGAATACCGCCCGGCTTCTCGTCGTGCGCGATGTTCCCGGCTGCGAGATCGAGCAGCTCGAGCACGCGCAGACCGGAACCCGGCTCGGCGAAGGGTTACGCGAGTCGGGCTCGCTCGGGGCGGCCGCGATGGAACGCACGCTCGCTGCGGTCGCAGCTTTCGTCGCGCGCGTCCGCGCGCGCGATGCGGATTTGTCGAGCATCGCCACGAGCGCGATGCGGCGCGCGAACAATGCGGCAGAATTCTCGGCGCGCATGCGCGAGACGACCGGCGTCCCGTTGCAGGTGCTCGACGGCGCCGCTGAAGCGCAGGCAAGCTTCATCGGGGCGACGTACGGCGTGCCGCGCGACGGCATGCGGACGGCCGTCGTTGACGTCGGCGGCGGCAGCACGGAAGTCGCCGTCGGCCGCGACGGCAGCCTCGAGCGCGCCCAATCGATCGAGATCGGCTCGGTGCGCGTCAGCGAACGCTTCGGCGATCTGATGGGCAACGCGCCCGGCCCGCGCGCGCACGCTGCAGCGCTCGAAGCCCGCGCTGCAATCGATGAGGAGATCGCTGCGTTTGGCGCTTTCCGCCCCGTCGCCCGCGTGCGTGCCGTCGCGGGCACCGCGACGACGGTCGCCGCCGTCGCCGCCGGTTCGCACGTCGACCGGGTCAGCGGAACGGTGCTCGCGCTCGCCACCCTCGAAACGACGATCGATCGCCTTCTCGACCTCTCCCTCGAAGAGCGCCGCGCGCTCCCCGGCATGCTCCCCCAACGCGCCGACATCCTCGCCGGCGGCGCCCTCGTCCTCGCCCAAACCCTCACGCGCCTCGGCGCCGCCGAAGCGCTAATCGAGACAAACGATCTGCTCCTAGGCTACCTCATCTTGTCGTTGTGACAAACTTAAGCGACCCTCCAACGAAGCGAAACCCTTGTCATCCTGAGCGGAGCGCCCTTTCGCAGGCTCAGGACAGGCTCNNAGATGAGCACGAACTGCAGCGGTAGGCGCGCATAGAGCGCCCACGCCGGTGCAAGCGAGCGAAAACGTTCCGAGTCGACTGCCATGTACACGTTCGCCGGGAAAATCGCGAGCAAAAGCGCGACGAGGCCCCACCCCGAGAAGCGGCGTGTCGCCGGTACGACAACCCCGAGCCCACCGAGAATCTCGCAGGCGCCGCTGATCGCGACCAGCACCTTCGGAGACGGCAGATACGGCGGCACAATCGCCTCATACGGTCTCGGCACGACGAAATGAAGCGCTCCGGCCGCAACAAACAGCGCCCCGATCAGATACGGCTGGGCTTTTCGCACGAGGATTTGGGATGACCGGGACTCGAACCCGGACGCCCTTTTGGGGCAGCAAATTTT
>PMHP01000108.1 GCA_003158195.1 Vulcanimicrobiota bacterium
GGCGGCGACCTGTACACCGCCTACACGTTCATCGCCGTCCCCGCACTCGCCTTTGGCGCCGGCGCGGTCGCGTTCTTCGCGGTGCCGTACACGATCCTTGCCTACCCGATCATGTTCGCCGTCATGCCGCGTCTGTGGAACGTCTCGAAACGGCACAACTACGTCACCCCGGCCGATTTCGTTCGCGGGCGCTACGGCAGCGACGGCTTGGCTCTTGCGATCGCGCTAACCGGCATCCTCGCAACGATGCCGTACATCGCGCTCCAACTCGTCGGCATGCANNTCATCCTCGCGGCCTACACGTACACGAGCGGGCTGCGCGCTCCGGCGATGATCGCCTTCGTCAAGGACGTGATGATCTACATCGCAATCGCCGTCGCGGTCGTCGCAATCTCAAGCAAGCTCGGCGGATTCGCCCGCGTGTTTGCGGCGGCCAAGGATCACTTTGCGAGCGCCGTCCCGCCAACGGGCGGGATACTCCTCGGGCCTAAGGGCTACTGGAGCTATGCGACCCTCGCGCTCGGTTCGGCGATGGCGTTGTTCCTGTATCCGCATGCGGTCACCGGGGTGCTGAGTGCGGCACGGGTCGACGTCGTCAAGCGTAACGCCGCGCTGTTGCCCGCGTATTCGTTCCTGCTGGGTTTCGTCGCGCTGCTCGGTTACGCGGCGATTGCGGCCGGAGTCCAGGTCACGGCCCCAAGTCAAGTCATGCCTGCGCTCTTCAAAGCGATGTTCCCGTCCTGGTTCGTCGGTTTCGCCTTCGCCGCCATCGCGATCGGCGCGCTCGTACCTGCCGCCGTCATGTCGATCGCAGCCGCAAACTTATGGACGCGGAACGTCTACAAGACGTACTTGAAGCCGAGCGCGAGTGACGCCGACGAGGCTTCGGTCGCGAAAGTTACGTCGCTTGTGGTCAAGCTCGGCGCGCTCGCGTTCATCATCTGGGTTCCGACGCAATACGCGATCAATCTGCAATTGCTCGGCGGGATCTGGATCCTGCAAACCTTGCCGGCGATCGTCGTTGGGCTGTACGTGCGCTGGTTCCACAATACCGCGCTGCTCGGCGGCTGGGTCGCCGGGATGCTCATCGGTACGGCTCTTTCGTTATCGCAGGGAGTGAAGCCGACGTTCGCCTTCTCGATCGGGTCGCAGACGATCGCCCCGTACATCGGGTTGGATGCGCTCGTCGTGAACCTCGTAGTCGCCGCCGCGCTAACGCTCGTATTCGACCGAGCCGGCTATGCGCGCGGCGCCGACGCGACGAGCCAGGCCGACTACGCCGCGGAACCCGCGCCCCTCGTCCATCCGACGACGACGCTCGGCCTCAGCTAAGCGCCGAGCGCCGAGGCCGCCTTCGCGACGTCGCCGGCAGCGACGTAGATAATCGCGCCAAAATGGCCACCACCGTCGGCGATACCCTGCGCCGCGCCGACGCTAATGCCCACGGCTGCGAGCTTGCCGAGCGAATCGGCGATCGTGCCCGGCCGATCGTCGCCGGTGAGGTACAAAACCGTCGATTGTGCGCCGACGGCGATGTTCGCCGCCTTCGCGGCAGCGACGAAAGCGTCCCCATCTTCGGGGGCGATTTCCAGCGTCGCTTTTCCCGAGCCCATCGAATATCCCCAAACGGCGATGAGGTTAACGCCGCGCAGACTCTCGAGCACGCGCGCTCCGCTTCCGACCGCGTCCTCGATCTCGAGTGTGAAATGCGTAACTTGTCGAACAGTAGCCACGGCTGAGTTCCTTTCCGGAAACCGGGAGGTTCTTCTTGTACCGCGCATGCGCAGGGACGACCTTGCCGATCGGAGCACCGCCATGCTACCGTGGACGCGAGGCAAGGATCGATGAACGCCACATGGATTCCGGAAGGCTGGCACAGCGTGACTCCCCGGCTGGTCGTTCACGATCCGGCCAAGCTCGTGCAGTTCCTCAAGCACGCGTTCGGCGCGAGCGGAGAATTCGCCGCCGATGCACCGTCGCGGATGCAGATAGGCGACTCGATCGTCATGGTGAGCGGCGTCGGGCCGCGCGATCCGATAACGTCCTTTCTCTACCTCTATGTCGAGGACGTCGATGCGACGTATGGGCGCGCACTCGAGGCCGGAGCCGTGACGCTTGAGGAGCCCGCGGTCACGCCGTACGGGGACCGGCGCGCGATGGTAAAGGATCCGTGCGGTAACGATTGGCAAATCGCGACGCACCTCGCGACGTAGCCGCCGAAGGTCAGCGGTCGCTCAGAACGGAGAGTTCCCAGCGGTATCCGTCGGGGTCGTGAAACCACAGGCCCATGTTTTTTGAACCTGGACCTTCCGGGCCGATCTCGTCGCCCGGGTCTTCGAGGTCGACGCCCTTTGCCTTGAGGTCGGCGAGCGCCTCGCGCAACGCGCGCATCGAGGGAAGATGAAACGAAACGTGATCGATCGTCTCCGGATGCGGTGGTCCCTTGAAGATCACGATATCGACGGCTTCGCTGCCGACGACGACGCCGCCGTCGAAGTCGAAGCGGTGGTGCAGCCCGATCACGTCGATCCACCATCGCGCGCTGCGCTTCGGGTTCTTGACCGCTATCCCGAAATGCCCGACGACGCCCAGACTCCACGCCATAGCGTACTCTAACCCGGATGAGGGCGGCAGGCGAAGCGCCGCTCGCCGATCAGGGGATCAGAGATCCCCGCACGACACGTAGACCTTGATGGCGGCCGCGCTCTTGTGCGCGTTGATCGCGTAATGAGCCTTCTTGAGGTCCGCGATCGTTACGCCGCTGACCGTCGTTACGGACAAGCCGTTCACCACGGGCGAGAGAGGCTTCCACGGCGCGGGGTTTAGTTTGGCGCAGGTACCCTGATGGATGTGAGCCGGCTCGGATGCGCCGGCCGGTTCGTTCTTGATCTGAACCTTCACCTTGAGGCCGCCGGCGGTGTCGCTCAGGAAGGCTTGCCCGTCCTGTTTCGAGCCGTTCTCTGCTCCAAGGTTGATCGTCATCGCGTGCTTCGACATCATGTTGTTCATGTTGTTGATGGTATTCGGTGCCGCGGAGGCCTGGGCCGACACGGCCACGCCGAGCGACGCGACAAGCAAGGGTCGGAGCGCGTTCATATTCGTTCCCTCCAAAAAGTGCGCACAGCAACTGAGCTGGGTCCCCTTCCACCTACCCATCTCCGCGCCGCGAGAATCTAGCCGTTGTGATCTGCACGGACAAGTCTTCCTGCTTCTTTTTTCACCCTGAGCGCCGCGCCCCTTCGCAGGCTCAGGACAGGCTCCGGCGCGCAGT
>PMHP01000088.1 GCA_003158195.1 Vulcanimicrobiota bacterium
CAGTCGAAGGGCCAACGGCGCCCGGCCACATCCCGTCGCCGCTTCGACAAGCTGAGCGTGACAGAGCTAGTCCTTGTACGACGGATCGATCTTGTCGAGTTTTCTTATTAGGGGCGTCCAAGCGAGATTGTCGACGGAGCCGCGGCCGTGCTGCGCTTGTTTGGTGACGAGGGCTTGCACGTTGTTGCTCGGCCAATGGATTTTCGGGGCGCCGGCGAGCGTTGCGACCTGCATCGCGCACGCGCGCTCCAAGAAATACATCGTGAGAAATGCCGACGGCACGGACGGGCCGACGGTCAGCGTTCCGTGATTGCGCAGCAACATCGCCGGGTTCGTGCCGAGATCGGCAACAAGCCGCGGGCGCTCGGCGAGATCGAGCGCGACCCCCTCGTAGTCATGGTACGAGAGTTCGCCGCGCACGAGCATCGCCGTCTGGTTGAGCGGCAGCAATCCGTCCGCATGCGCTGAGACCGCGACGCCGGCCGTCGTGTGCAGGTGCATCACGCAGTGCGCGTCCTCGCGGGCCGCATGCACGGCGCTGTGAATCGTAAAGCCGGCGGGGTTGACGGGATACGTCGTCGGTTCGACGACTGCGCCGTCGAGATCGACCTTCACGAGGCTCGACGCGGTGATCTCGTCGAACAGCATGCCGTACGGGTTGATCAGGAAATGGTGCTCGGGTCCCGGGACGCGCGCCGAGATGTGGGTGAAGATCAGATCGTCCCACCCAAAGATCGCGACGAGCCGATACGCCGCGGCCAGGTCGACGCGCATCTTCCATTCTTGCGCCGCGCGCTGCTCGGGGATTTTCGGCGCGGCGGTGGGTTCAACGGTAACACTCATGCTCGCCCGGTTCGTCCGGCCGAGCGGCGGTTACTTCTTTTTCGCGGGTACCTTCGCGCCGGAACGGCGCGCTTCGGAGAGTCCGATCGCGATCGCCTGCTTGCGACTGGTAACCTTTTTCCCGGAGCGCCCGGAGCGCAGCTTTCCCTGCTTCATCTCGTGCATCTCGGTCTCGACCGACGCGCTTGCTTTCGGGCCGTACTTGCGGGTGCTCTTTTTCTTTCCGCCGGACTTCTTTGCGGTCGATTTCTTTGCGCCGGCCTTCTTGGAGCTGGATTTCTTGGCAGTTTTCTTTCGCGTCGCAGCCATGGTTGTTTACGACCTCTACGTGGAGCGATAGTTGATTTCACCTTACCCAGATTCAGCCGGGCCAGCCCTGCTCGCGAGCCAGCGCGATCATCTCGCGCATCCGCGGATGATCTCCCGGGACGGTCTTTTCCCACTCCTCAAAGCGCGGCACCGGCTCCCCCGTGCGGAACAGGACGTAGTATGCCGAGAGCGCGCCGAGGAACTTGAAGCGCGCGCGCATGTCGGCTGTCAGCGCCTCGTAATCCGGGAACGAGTGGAGATAGCCACGCACGCCGCCGGGCCGGCGCTCGAGTTCGAGCAGCGTTTTCGCGTTCTCGATCGTCGCGACGATCTTCTTGCGCGTGCGCACGACCCCACCGTCGGCGAGGATCCGCTCGACGTCGCCCTCGCCGTAGTGCGCGACCAGCACCGGATCGAATCCGTCGAACAGCCGCAGATAGTCATCCCAGCGCGACTCGATCATTTTCCAAGAAAGCCCCGCCTGAAAGATCGCGCGAGACAGCACCGCCAGGTAGTCGGCCAGGGTCGGGTTCTCGATGCGCTCGGGGATCGCCACGCCGCGGGCCTTATCCGCTGCGCGAAAAGCAAAACCCCGTATGACGGGCGAACGCGTTTGGGGTGAATCTTTCGGACCCGAGCACGGTCTCACACGATTCGATCCTCCTGACCCACGGCGAGCCGGCCCCGCGCGCCTACGTGCTGCTGCACGGAATCACCACGACCCCGCTGCAGTTCAAGGAGTTCGGCCGGCTGCTCTACGAGCGCGGGGCAAACGTCTACATCCCGCGCCTCCCGCGCCACGGCCTCGCGGATCGGCTCACGACCGAACTCGAGGGCTTGACGGCCGACGAAATGCGCACGTTTGCGCTCGCAACAGCCGCCTACGGAGCGACCTTAGGCGAGCGGCTTCGCATCGTCGGTTTCTCGCTCGGCGGTTTGCTCGCCGCTTGGATCGGCCAGCGGATCCCGGTCGATCGCATCACCGCCGTCGCGCCGTTCCTCGGCGTTTCGTGGCTTCCGAACCGGCTCACCGCTCGCGCCGCGCGCTTGGCGCTGAGCCTTCCCAACCGCTTCATGTGGTGGAACCCGATCCAGCGTGAACGTTTCGCTCCGGTGCACGGCTACCCGCGCTACGCCACCCACGCGATCGCGCAAGCCGCCATCCTCGGGCAAGAGCTGATGTCCGAGGCCCGACGCTCCGCCCCCGCCGCCCGCGACCTTCAGATCGTTCTCAATGCCAGCGAATCGACCGTCAACAATCGCCAAGCCCGGCGCCTCGCCGCGCTCTGGTCCGCGCACAAAGGGACGATCGTGCAGCAACGCTTGAAAGGACTGCCGTTCTCCCACGACATCATCGAACCGCTGCGCTCGCCCGAAATCGCCCGCAGCGTGGCCGTAGCGTTGTTAGAACTTGTCGAACGCTGAGGGCCCGCGCCCCAACCCCGCCCGAGACTACGACGAAGCGCTTCGCCGCTTCGCCGCCCTAAGCGGCCGCGACGGCCCCGAAATCAGCTCCCCCGGCCGGTCCCGCCTCTACGCCCACGGCCGGCGCACCTCGCAGGCCGTCGTCCTGATCCACGGCTTCACCAACTGCCCGCAGCAGTGGAACCTCTTCGCATCGCAACAGGCCGAAGCCGGCGACTCGATCGTCGTCCCCCGCTTGCCCGGCCACGGCCACTTCAACCGCGCAACCCACGCCCTCGCAAAAATCAAGGCGCCCGCACTCTTAGCAACGGTCAGCGAAGCCGTCGACATCGCCCGCGGCCTGGGCGACCGGGTCGCGCTGGCCGGCATCTCCATCGGCGGCACGATGGCCCCACGCGTCGCCCTGTCCCGCGACGACATCGACCACACCGTCGCGATCGTCCCCTTCTTCGCCGTCCACGGCTTCAACGTCAAAGGCACCCGGATCCTAAGCCGCGCGCTCGAAACGCTCCCCAACGTCTTCATGCGTTGGGATCCGCGCGGCGACGGATCCCAAATCCCCTCGTACGGCTATCCGAAATTCGCAACCCGCATGCTCGCTGAGAGCCTGCGCATCGGCCTCGAAGTCGAAGCCGCGTCGCACGAACGCGCGCCGGCCGGCCGCACGACGTTTCTCTTAAACGCGCACGAACCGGCCTGCAACAACGACGTGCCCCTCGCCATCCGCGAGTGTTTCGAGCGCAACCGCGCCCATTCGACCGACCTCGTGATCCTAGAAGGCCTCCCGGCCAATCACGACATCATCGACCCAACCAACCCAAACGCGCGCGTCGAAGTCGTCTACCCGGACCTGCACGCGATCTTGTCCTCTACGTAGCCGTCCGCGCGCCCGTCACCGCACGCAAGATCAAAAGCAGTACGACCGCGCCCACAAAAGCAACGATGATCGAGTAGAGATTAAATCCCGTAACCGGGCTATGTCCGAAGAAGCTAAAGAGCCAACCCCCGATAAACGCGCCGACAATCCCGACGATAATATCGCCAATGATTCCACCCGGCCCCTCACCTTTAATAACCATCCTCGCAAGTGCGCCCGCGATGAGCCCGATGATAATCCAGCTTAGAATACCCATGAACACCTCCGCCTAGATCCTTCCCCATTTCCGAGCAAGCTAACAAGCCCCGGCCCGGCACAAGGCCCCAAGAGTAAGGGTCATTAGGCCTACGGACGGAAAGGCAGCCCCCCATGAAAGCGACCGTGTATCACGCCAAGGGTGACGTCCGCGTAGAACACGTCCCCGACCCCAGCATCGACGAGTCGACCGACGCGATCGTGCGCGTCACGCACGCGTGTATCTGCGGCTCGGACCTCTGGTTCTACCGCGGCGAGGCGAAGTGGGAAGAGGGCTGGCGAACCGGCCACGAGCTGATGGGCATCGTCGAAGAAGTCGGTTCCGATGTCAGCAGCCTGAAAGCCGGCGACCGGGTCTTTGCGCCGTTTTCGTTTTCCGACGGAACTTGCGAATTCTGCCGTAAAGGCGTGCAGACGTCGTGCGTCCACGGCGGATTTTGGGGCGGCGCGGACAACGATGGCGGCCAGGGTGAAGCCGTGCGCGCGCCATTCGCCGAAGCGACGCTCGTCAAGATTCCGGACGCCGCTTCAAACGACGAGGCCCTGCTCGCGCGGATTCTACCGCTGACCGACGTGATGGGCACGGGCCATCACGCCGCGATCTCCGCCGGGGTCGGGATGGGCTCGACCGTCGCGATCATCGGCGACGGCGCCGTCGGTTTGTGCGGCGTCCTCGCGGCGAAGCGTTTGGGCGCCGAACGCATCATCATGTTCGGCCGCCACCCCGATCGCTTGGCGCTTGCAAGCCGCTTCGGCGCGAGCGAAAGCGTGACCGAGCGGGGTGAGGAAGCCATCGCGCGCGCCCTCGAGATGACCGGTGGCGGCCCCGAGTGCGTGCTCGAGTGCGTCGGAAACAGCGAGTCGATGGAGATGGCATCGGGGATGGCGCGGCCCGCCGGAGCGATCGGCTACGTCGGCGTGCCGTACGGTTCGCTGCGGGGACTGAACCTGCGGCGCATGTTCAGCGAAAACATAGCGCTGCGCGGCGGGGTCGCGCCGGTCCGGGCCTACGCAGACGAACTACTGGTTGACGTGCTCGCCGGCAAGCTCGATGCATCGCCCGTCTTCGATCTGACCGTCGGACTCGACGACGTCCCCCAAGGCTACGCAGCGATGGACGGCCGCAGCGCGATCAAGGTGCTGGTTCGCCTGTAGTGCTCCGCCTCCAGGGGCTCGCACTCGTTGCAATTCTTGGCGCCGGCTGCGTGCGCATCGGTACGGGGCAAGCCGGCGGCCCAAACCCGTGGACGCATCAGGGCCTCCTGCGCATCGTCGATCTCGGAGATCCCGACAACCTCAATCCCGTGATCGGCAATCAGCAGATCGATAACGATCTCGCGCAGATCTGGGGCGGCATGTTTTTCAACTACGACGATCGCAACGAGTTCGTCCCCGAACTCGCAACCGAGGTACCAACGCTCCGCAACGGCGGCATTTCGCCCGACGGCAAGACGATCGTCTACCATTTGCGGCGTGGCGTAAAATGGCACGACGGCGCACCGTTCAGCGCGGCCGACGTGATCTTCACGTGGCATGCGATCATGAACAAGAGAAACAACGTCGGCAGCACCGTCGGATACGACGACGTGACGGCGATCGACGTGCGCGATCCGTACACGATCGCGGTTCACCTCAAAACCCCGTACGCGCCGTTCATCGCGAGCTTCTTCGCCCCGTCGGGGACCCCGTACCCGGTGCTGCCGGCACATCTGCTCGCGCGCTACCCGGACATCAATCGCGTTCCATTCAACAGTCAGCCGATCGGGACCGGGCCGTTTACCGTCGAGAAGTGGCAGCGCGGCAATAAAATCGTCTTCCGGGCGAACCCGCACTACTGGCGTGGGCCACCGAAGCTGCGGGAGATTTGGTACACGCCTGTCCCGGACGAAAACACGACGATCACGCTGCTCGAATCGCACGAAGCAGATCTCGAATATCACGGCACGGCTCACAACTACGCGCAGCTCAAGCACATCGAGGGCTTTCGGACGGTCCTTACGCCGTTTACCGAATACGGGCAACTCGGACTCAACCTGCAGTCGCCGATACTGGCCGACGTGCGCGTCCGGCGGGCGCTCTGGTACGCATTCGATGCAGCAGGCGCGATCCGCGACATCTCGCACGACGTGAATCTGCGCGGCTATACGGATCAGCCCGCGTTCTCGTGGGTCTACAACCCGAACGTGCCGCACTATGACTACGACCCCGCCAAGGCGCGCGCGTTACTCGATGCGGCTGGGTGGCTCCTCGGTGCCGACGGCATCCGGCGCAAGAACGGCCAGCGCCTGACCGTGACGATCGCCGGGGTGTCCGGGTCCGCCAACGGCGACGCCATGAACGTGCTCGTCCAGCGCAACTGGCACGACGTCGGCGTCGACGCCGAAGTGAAAACATACGTCGCGTCGCTGTTCTTCGCATCGTACGGCGCCGGCGGGATCCTGCAAGGCAGCAAGTTCGACGCCGCATTTTTTGCCTGGATCAACGGCGTCGATCCCGACGACTCGACCCAGTTCATGTGCAACCAGTTTCCGCCCGCCGGGCAAAACGTTTTCCACTTCTGCGATCCGCGCGTCGACGCCGCTGAGCGCACGGCGCTGCAATCGTACGACCCCGCGGTCCGCAAGAAGGCCTATGCGACGATCCAGTTCCTCCTCGCCGAGCAAGTTCCAACGATCGTCACGTGGTTCGTCCGCCGCATCTCGGTGGAGAACACGGACCTGAAGAATTACCGGCCCGCACAAGCGGTGACGAGCTGGTGGAATCCCTACGAATGGGAGATATAGCAAGCCGGCGAGCGAACTGTGCGCTGTTCGCGGCGATCGTCGGCTCGGGGATGAGCTTCATCGACGGCAGCGCGGTCAACGTTGCGATGCCGGTCCTCCAACGCGATCTAAACGCGAGTTTGGCAAGCGCTCAGTGGGTGATCGAGAGCTACGGCCTCTTTCTTTCGGCGCTGATTTTGATCGGCGGATCTCTGGGCGACCTCTACGGGCGCCGGCGCGTCTATGCGTGGGGAATCGCGATCTTCGCGCTCGGGTCCGCCGCTTGCGCGCGCGCGCCGAGCATCGAGGTGCTGATCGCCGCGCGCAGCGTGCAGGGCATCGGCGGAGCTCTCGCCGTTCCCGGCAGCTTGGCGCTGATTACGGCAAATTTCTCCGGTGCGGATCGCGGACGCGCGATCGGCACCTGGTCGGGCTTCTCGGCGATAACCGCCGCGATCGGTCCGCTCTTGGGCGGCTGGCTCGTTCAGTACGCCTCCTGGCGCTGGGTGTTCCTCATCAATGTCCCGCTCGCGGTACTCGTTCTTGCGGTCCTCTATTTCGGGGTCGACGAATCGCGCGACGAGGGCGCCGTCCGCAAACTCGATCTGCCCGGAGCAACCCTTGCCACGGCCGGTCTTGGGACGCTCGTCTACGGCCTGATTCGCTTGCAGGGCGGCGCCCTTGACCCGCTTGGGCTCGCGGCAACGGTTGCCGGTGCGCTCCTGCTAGCGGCGTTCGTCTGGGAAGAACGACGGGAGAAGGACCCGATGGTCTCGCTCGAGCTCTTCCGCTCGCGCACGTTTTCAGCCGCGAACATCTACACGTTCCTCCTGTATGCGACCCTCGGCGGAAGTCTCTATTTTCTGCCGTTCGACCTCATCAACGTGCAGGGGTACCCGCCGTCGGCTGCCGGGGCCGCGCTGTTACCATTCATCGCAATCATGTTCGCGTTCTCGCGCTTCTCCGGCGGCCTGGTCGCACGCATCGGCGCGCGCATTCCACTCGCCGCCGGGGCGGCGCTTGCGGCGGCGGGGTTCGCCGGCTTCGCGTTTGCCGGGGTCGGCCACTCGTATTGGACGACCTTCTTTCCCGCAGCGGTGCTGCTTGGCTGCGGCGGCGCGCTCTTTGTTGCGCCGCTCACGACGACGGTCATGGATGCGGCGCCTGCGTCCCACTCCGGGACTGCATCGGGGATCAACAACGCAATCTCGCGGGTCGCGGGGCTGATTGCGATCGCTGCGCTCGGTATTGCGCTCGCCGGAGCGTTCGAGTCGCGCCTCGGGCACGATCTCGCGCACGCGAGCCTCTCGCCTGCGACCCGCGCGGCCATTGTCCGCGAGCGCGCGATGATTGTCGCCGGGCAGATTCCGCCGGAGATCACAAACCCGGCGGAACGCATAACGGTCGGGCGCGCGGTTCGAACCGCCTTCGCGGACGGCTTCCGCGTCGTGATGCTCGTCTCGGCGCTGATCGCGCTGCTCGCGGCCGGCGTCGGCTTGGACCGCTCGTTCTCTTTCGGTGGGCGGCCTTCGTCGCGATAGACGGACGACCACCTACGCCACGAGAGAGGAAGAGCACGTTCATGTCCGTCATCAACAACAACCCGTTCGGGACCGCCTTTGGGCCGGCGGACGCGTTGTCCGAATTCGGGCAAGCGGGGACGACCGGATTCGGCGGGGCCGCGCCGTTGCTGCCGCAGGCACTCGATCAGATACAACCCGGGAATCTTCCGCCGCTCGAAGGCTCCGGTTTAGGCGGCGGCGGCGCGTCGAGTTTGAGCGGCATCGCATCGAGTTTCGGGAACTTCATGAACTCGATCGGCAACGTGATTTCAAACATGCTCGCGTCGCTCGGGTCCGCCCTCACCGGGACGACGTCGGGCTCGCAGCCGGCATCGCAAAGCGGGGTGCCGGGCGGCGGCGAGACCTATTTTACGAACGCGAGCGCTAGCTCAACCGGCGACCCGCACGAGGCCTTCAGCGGCACGACGGGGAGCGGGACGAACGTCGATCAGAAATGGAACAGCATGCAGTCGCACGGCGATCTGCTCTCGTCGAATTCGTTCGCGGGGGGTTATCGCGTCTCGACGCAGGTAACCCAACCCGGCACAAACGGGGTGACGTACAACCAAAGCGCGACCGTCACGACCGGCGGCGGAGCGACGGCCGTCAGCATGCAGGCCAACGGTTCGTATACGGTAACCGAAAACGGGCAGACCGTCTCGCTCGCCCAGGGTCGAGCAGCCGCGCTTGGCAACGGTGAGTCCGTCACCCTCAACGCGGACGGCTCGCTGACGATCGCCGATGCGAACGCCCAAGGCGGCTCGATTTCAACGACCTTAAAATCGAACGGCGACGGCGGGGTCGACGTTTCGAATGCGGCGGCCAACGTCGATCTTGGCGGCTATCTCGTGCACCGCAGCGACGGCAATCCGTATCCGAACGGGAGTCCCGCGTACCCGCAGCCGCCGGCGATTTCCGGGCTCGAGCAGTACGACCCGGAAAGCACCGACACGAGCTTGCAGAACATCGAACTCGCATAGCGGCGTAGCGGCGGTGCGCGGCAGCATGGAGAACGTGCCGGTATGGGGCCGGCCACGTTTTCCATCGTCGCGGCGGATCTCGCAACGGGCGAGATCGGGGTCGCGGTTGCATCGAGGTTCCTCAGCGTCGGGGCGGTCGTGCCGTTCGTACGCGCGGGTGCGGGCGCGATTGCGACGCAGGCGTTCGCGAACACCGCATACGGTCCGCAAGCGCTCGAGCTGCTCGCCGCCGGCAAATCCCCCGACGAGATCGGCGCGACGCTCATCGCAGGCGACCCCGGGCTCGACGAGCGCCAATTCGGCATCGTTGCGGTCGACGGCCGTTCGGCGACGTTTACCGGTTCGCGCTGCATCGACTGGGCCGGCGGGATCGCGGGTGACGGTTTTGCGGCCCAGGGCAATTGTCTCGCGGGGGCGGCGGTCGTCGACGCGCTTGCGGCGGCGTTTCGCGGATCGCGTGGCCATCTCGCCGACCGTCTCGTCGGCGCCCTGCAAGCGGCCGAGGCCAAGGGCGGAGATAAACGTGGCCGGCAGAGTGCCGCTCTCGTCATCGAAAAGCCGCGCGGCGGCTACGCGGGTTTCAACGACCGCTACGTCGACTTGCGGGTCGACGATCACGCGAACCCGATCGACGAGCTTGGCCGCCTGCTCGAGATGCACAAACTTTATTTCTTTGCGGCAGCCCCCGAGGATCTTGTCGACGTCGACACGGACGTCGGCACCCAAATCGTCGCCGAGTTGAAGCGCATCGGCGTGCTCGGGCCGGATGCGTTCGCGTACGACGCCGCAGCCCGCGCGGCGCTGGTGGGCTTCATGCACGTCGAAAACCTCGAAAACCGCGTTCGCGACGACGGCAAGATCGACCGCCAAACCCTCGGTTACTTGCGCTCCGCGCCCGCGAAACTCCAAGTGTAAGCGTTCCAAGACTCGACGATGCCGTTCGGGCGGAAATTCTGCAAGTCGCTCGAGACCGCTTCGATCTGGCGCGGCCACCAGAGGTATACTTCGGGCGCCGCGCTTGCCAAGATATCTTGAACGCGCTGGTATGCGCGCTTGCGAGTCGGGATGTCGTAGTGGGCGAGCGCCGTCTTCTCGGCGGCGTCGAGGCTTGGGTCACAGATGCGCGACCAATTGTACCCGCCCGGTGGAATCTGATCGCAGAGCAGCTGGCTCGAATCGTCAGGGTCGACCCCGGCGTACCACGTCTGAAGTCCGGCGTCGTAGTTGCCGCCCGAGAGGATGCCCCCGCCGCTCGGAGCCGCGTACAGCAGCGCGGTTGTGTAGCCTTTGAGCTGTACGTCGAAGCCTGCGTCGCGCAGCATCGAAGCGATCACGACGCCGCGATTGCGATCGGTCAAGCTATCGCTGCGGAATGCGAGGCCAATCGAAAGCCGGCGTGCGCCGTTCGAGCGAACGCCGTCGGGGCCAAGATGCCAACCGGCCTGTTCGAGGAGTGCCTTCGCTGCCGGAAGGTTCCGCTTCGCCGTTCCGGCGTGCGGGTTGAAGGCCCACATGAACGACGGGAGGTCTTCGGTCGCCGGCAACGTCGTATCGTAGGCGACCTCGTGCGTCAGCAACGGTTTGTCGATCGCGAGATCGATCGCGTGTCGCAATCGTACGTCCGAGAGCGGGGCGCGCCGCGTGTTGATGATGATCGAATCGAAACCGTTGAACGGCACGAGGCGCACGTCGACGCCCGCAATACCCTTCAATTGCGGATACACTCGCGGCGATGCTTGCACGAACCAATCGATCTCGTGCGTGCGCATCTCGTTGACGATCGTGTTCTCGTCGGGGATATAGTGCAGGACGACGCGCGCGATGTGCGGTTTGCCCAGAAAGTAGTGCTCGTTGGCTTCGTATTCGATCCGGTCGCCGCGAACCCAACGCACGACGCGATAGGGACCGGTTCCGATCGGCATCGAGTTAAACGGAACGTTGTTGAGGTCGTGGTAGCGCTCGAGTAGATGCGCCGGCATGATAAAGATCGGCGAGTCGCTATGGGCGAACAACGTGTGCACTGCCGGTGCGAACGGTCGCTTCAAATGGAAGATCGCGGTGTATGCGTCGGGGGTCTCGACCCGGGCGACTTGATCGTAGCCGTGGCGGGTAGCGACGTTGGTGTACGGGCTCATGATCGCGCGCCAGGTGAAGGCGACGTCGTGGCTGGTAAAGGGTGCCCCGTCCTGCCACGCGACGCCGTGGCGCAAGCGGTACGTGATGGCGAGCCCATCGCGCGAGATGCCGCCGTTCTCAAGGGTCGGAACCTGCGCCGCGAGGATCGGGACGTCGCGACCTTCGGGGTCGGTCGCGACCAGCGGATCCATCGCAAACGCCTCGGCCTGCACTTCGAACTGTTGGGTTGCAAGGATCGGATTGAGGGTGTTGGTCGCGCCGGCCTCGGCGACGTTGAGCGTCTCGCCATGCCTGACGGCGCTCCCGGGCCCCGTTTCGACCCGAGTGCACGAGAGCAGCAGCAGTGCGACGAGCATGCTCGGAGCCAAGCGAGGCATCATGACCTCGTTCGTTCCGCGTATTTGCTCGCCCGTTTCGGGTGTGCCACCCCCTTGGCACAGTGGCCGCTTAGCATGGCGGCATGTGGAGCCTGCAAGACGACCAAGAACGCGATCCCGGCGACGACGACCGGGAGATCCGCTACAGCCTCACCGCACTCGGCGAGGCGCTGCTCGGGGAACTCGAAGTTCGCGGCCCGCGCTTTCGCGGCTTTGGGCCGTGCGCGGCCGCCGTTAGCGAGCGGTTCGCCCCTCGCTCGGCCGCGCGCTGAGGCGCCCAGCGGCCCGCCTCAGTGATGCGCGAGGGTGGCCGCGATATAGTCGAAGCGCGACATGCAAAGCTCAACCGGAGGGCGGGGCGGAACCGGATCGGTCGCCACGCGCAAGCCCTCGTCGACCTGAACCAGGTCGTATTTGAATTGGGGCAGCGCGCTCCAGACATCGCTTCCGATCAGTCCCAGCTGCGGAGTCCAGGTCGTTGGACAATCGTTCGAATAGCCGTTGAATGCTACCCAGTAGCCGTGTTGGCTCCCCCACGTCCCGAGCGGCGTCGTCGGCACGACGTAGTACCTGAAGAAAACATCGTATGCGCTATCGAGGTGCAGGATGCGCGCGGTGATGAAGTCGCCGTTCTTGGCGACCCGCTTGCCGATCGCGAACGCACGGCAATCGATGTAGACCGTTTCCGGCGTGTACACGGTGCAGTCGGCGCTGCTCTTGAGCGCTTTGCTCGTCCAGTACTGGACCCCGTTGACGAGCGAGACGAGGCCCCACTGCTCGAGCAGCCCGGCCAAAGGCTTTGCGGCCGGCAGCCGGACCGGCGCGGTCGTGACGTCGTGCTTCTTGAGGTAGGCCACGATATTGGCTTCGACGCGGGCCTTCCGTTCGGGCGAAACCGCATACGGCTTCGTGGCCGGCAAGCCGTCGTCGGCCATCCCCGAACTCGGGTCCGGACGTCCGCACCCGGCGAGGGCTCCGAGCAGGGCTACCCCTGCGAGCACCTGCGCCGCGCGTAGAGTCTCCATCGCAGCGCGATTGGCTTACAGCTTGGAGCTTGTCCTGGCAAGCTAAGCAAGCCGCACCTTGAGCACGAATTGGGAACGGAACGGCCCGCGTCTTCAATTGACGGGCCGCGGCCGTCTTGGTATACTCTGGCGGTTCCGGCCCACCGCGGTGGGGCGGAATTTGCTTGCGCCCCCAGCGTAAGCGCCTGCCGTCTGGAGAATCTTTGCCGACTATTAGCCAGCTCGTCCGCAGTGGGCGAGAGAAGATCGAGAAAAAGGTCAAGGCTCCGGCCCTGCGCGTCGCGCAAACGGGTCCCAAGCCCGGCCATCCCGATCTGCCGCTGCGCACCTTCGAAGTGCGGGGAAATCCGTTCCGCCGCGGCGTGTGCACGCAAGTCAAAACGATCACCCCGAAGAAGCCGAACTCGGCCCTCCGTAAGGTCGCCCGCGTGCGCTTGACCAACGGCGAGGAAGTCACGGCTTACATCCCGGGCGTCGGCCACAATCTGCAGGAGCACTCGGTCGTGCTGATCCGTGGCGGCCGCGTGAAAGATTTGCCGGGGATCCGTTACCACATCATCCGCGGGACCCTCGACACCTCAGGTGTCGCAAACCGCAAGCAAGCGCGCTCGAAATACGGCGCCAAGCGCGGCGCGAAGAAATAAGGTAGGAACGCATGCCTCGCAAGGGAGCCGTTCCCAAACGGCAGATTTTGCCCGATCCGCGCTTCAATTCGAAAGTGCTCTCGCGCTTCATCAACAAGGTGATGCTCGCCGGCAAGAAATCGACCGCGGAGAAGATTACCTATAGCGCCCTCGACATGGTCGGCGAGAAGCTCGGCCGCGACCCGATGGACGTTTTCACGCAGGCGCTCGGGAACGCGATGCCGCTAGTTGAAGTGCGCCCGCGGCGCGTCGGCGGCGCGACCTATCAGGTGCCGATGGAAGTCCGCCCGGATCGCCGCCAGGCGATGGCGATGCGCTGGCTGATTCAGTTCGCGCGCAAGCGTCCCGGTCACTCGATGGAAGAGAAACTCGCAAACGAAATCATGGACGCGGCCAACAACGTCGGCAACGCGGTCAAAAAACGCGAGGACACGCATAAGATGGCGGAAGCGAACAAAGCCTTCGCCCATTACCGCTGGTAAGAGCACATGGCAGCCACACTGGTTAGAGAGTATCCGCTCGAACGGACCCGTAACATCGGCATCGCCGCGCACATCGACGCGGGGAAGACGACGGCGACCGAGCGTATCCTTTTCTATACCGGGCGCACGCACAAGATCGGCGAGGTCCACGACGGCGCGGCGACCATGGATTGGATGGTGCAAGAGCAGGAGCGCGGCATCACGAT
>PMHP01000204.1 GCA_003158195.1 Vulcanimicrobiota bacterium
ACCGGCAACGCCCAGCGGCTCGCGGCTGGTTGCGAGCAGATGAACTTGGCCGCAGTTCCGCAGAATGGCGTCCGCGAGCGTCATCGCGGAGTGGATCACGTGCTCGCAATTGTCTAGCACGATAAGCAGCTCTCTAGTCCGCAGCGCGTTCACGAGGGTCTGGAGAACCGGGCGATCAGGTGCCTCCTCCACGCCGACAGCGGCCGCAACCGCGGCCGCCACCGTCTCGATCCCTCGCAACTCGCCGATGAACAGCACGTCGGGATCGGCGCGCAAGGCGCCGCGAACGCCCTCCGCGAAGCTTGATACGTCGCGTCCGACCTCATATTGCGTGATGATTGACCGGGCCCATCGGTGTTGGTATTCAATTGGATCTTCGAACGTCACGATGTGCTTCGCAGCCGTCGCGTTAATGCGATCGAGAAGCGACGCGATCGTCGTCGATTTGCCGGAGCCTGTTGGGCCCGCGATCAGGACGAGCCCCGAACGCAAACTCGCGAAGCTTTCGATAATCTCCGGTAGCCGCAACTCTTGGAGCTCGGGGATGGCGCGAGCCAACAGCCGAATTGCAAGACGCGGGCCATGCTTTCCACGCGAGGCGTGGATGCGAATCGAGCCGATCCGATCGTCGGCATAAACGGCATCGGAAATTCCGATCTTGTCGAGGCGGGCCCGGGAAACCCGGTCGATCGTCTCATCCAAGAATGCCTCGACTTCACTAGTCTCCGGGCGAACGTCCACAACCCGCTCGACATGGGTGAAGACGCGCAGCGCAGCGCCTTGTCCCGGCTCGACGTGAAGATCGGATGCCTGACGCGTGCGCCCGCGTTCGAGTAGAGCGAAGATGCGCTCGGCCGCCATCATTCTACGACGCCGGCGAGCAAACTGAGAATCGCCTCGATTCGCGTGCGGTCCACAAATGGGTCGAGCGCAGCAAAGTAGTCCTTTCGTAAATTCGTTGCAACGTAACCGAGCGCCGCTTGCGCCGCGATCGCGTCGATGCGGTCGGAGAACGCCGAAGTGACTGCCTCGCGCTCACCGAGCGCGAGCAGCGCGTCGACCGCTACGGAGCGCTCGTCGTCGGTACCGACCGCGAGCGCGTCGACGAACGTGTCGCGCGCGGCCGCAACGTTGCCGCGCCTCAGCGCGCGCAACGCAAGCAGGCGTCCCTCACCCTCCTCCTCGCGGTAGGCGGTCTGCAGAGCGGCGGCGAGCGAGGCGTCGACAGCTCGCGGAGCGTCGCGCAGGAACGCGTGACGCTCGGCCGGCGACTCGAGATCGGGCGCAGCGTTCGTCAAACGCGGCCAGGTGATCGACGCGCTGTGCGGTCGCAGCGGCGTGCGCGTCAGCGGAACGACGCGCTCGAACGCGGGCCGCGGCGCTGGAGCTACGACGATCGCGGCGGCTTCGGCCTCGACTTGCGGCGCAGGGGCCACGGCTTGCGGTGAGTCAGCCCGCCGCTCGGCGACGGGTAGTAATGACGCGAGTTCTTCGGCGAACGAACGCGCAATGAGAATATGGTCGTCGGACGTTGGCGCCGCCCGCGGTTCGCTCGACCCACGTTCGGGAGCTTCGAAGAATTTCCAAATGGTGAGAGCGAGCGCCCGCGCGCGTGCACTCCAATCGGTGTAGAGAGCTGCGACCGCGGCAGCCGGATCGGGACGAGCCTCCCGAGCAGTTTGCTTGGGCCCTAAGGCCCGGAAATCCGGAACGAGCGGCGCATCGCATCCGGCGAGCGTCGCGCGCTTGCCGCGCCGGTCGTCACGTAGCGGCACGAGCAACGCCGTGCCGAGTGCGGCGGTCGCGATGGCGGGGAGGACGAGTTGTTCGGGTTGCAGCGGACATGCCTTTCTAAGCGACGGCGAGTCCGCCGAAGCATTCGCCGACGGTGCCAACGAGCTGCCAAAGACGGTCGTCGAGCGTGTGATTCGGTTGCGCCATCTGTTTGAGTCTCACGGTCTCGACCGATTCTGCGGTTTGGCCGAACAACTCGATGAGTGCGCGCCGATAGTCCGTCAGCTTCTCGGTGACGGCGGCGAACCTCGAGACGTTCGCGATAAGCAGCGGAAGCGCGGCTTCCACGTTCGCGAGCGGCGCGATCGTCAGGTGCGACCGCAAGACGTCGCCGTGCGTCCAGCCTGGATCGTCGCTTTCGCACGGGTTAGGTTCATCGGTGGCGTACCTCGCCACCACGTCCCTCACGCTCGCAAGAGCGCGTGCGGCGGCAGGGTCATCAAGTGTGTCGAGCCACTCCGGCGTAACGCTGAAATTCGGCATAAAGGCCGCGAGTAGGGGACGGCCGAGCGTTTCCGCCGTCGCGTTGCGTAACGCTCGCAGATGCTGCGCGACCTCGCGGTCGGCCTCCGAATCGCCGCACGAGACCTCGTCGGGGACGAGCAAGCGCATCGCAAACGCGTGCCGGTACCAACCCAAACGGTCGACGGTGAATAATTTGTCGCTCACCTGCACGAAACGGCGGACGCGGTCTGCACTCCAGGACAGTCGCGTCTGCACGCCGCGGGTGTTAGCGGTCGCATCGGGCCGTCGCGGCAACGCCGCCACTGATGCCCGGGTTTCGGCACCCGGTTCGGGGGAGGGCGGTACCGTGGGTTCGGGCGCGGCCTCATCGCTAGGATCTCCCTCGCGACTGGACGTCGGCGTCGAAGCGTGAATGCGCGCGATCCTCGGGTCGACGTACGATAGCGTCAGGACGTCGCCTTCCGCATACGGGCCGGCTGCGACTAACACGGCAACCGAGATCGTCTCGGGTAGCACTGCCTCGCCGGCTCTCGCCGGCCGCGCGGCCGGCTGAGACCGGCCATGCGGCACGAGCCGGCCTACGGTCGGGCTGTTGAATGCGACCGAGAGCGTGTCGCCGGAGGCAAACGGTCCAGCTCCGGTTAGGGCGCGGACGATCGTAAGTTCGGGAAGATCGATTGGGAGCGACATCGCGCCTCCTAACGTTCCGTTGTGAGGTCGGGCAGTTGCTTGGCGTTTGCGGGATCGCCGTCAACGACCAAGTGCGGCGTGATCAGGAAAACGACTTCGTCTTTGCTGTGGTTACGCTGGCGGTTGCGGAAGATCTCGCCGATGAACGGGATGTCGCCAAGAAACGGAACCTTGGTGAGCGTCTTTGAATCGACGTCGGAAAACAGGCCCGCGATAACGATCGTTTCGCCGTCGTGGACGCGCAAGGTCGATTGCGCTTTGCGTGTCGTGATGATCGGAAAATTCGCGATCGTACCGGTGATCTGGCTGTAGTCCGTCTCGAGCTCGGTCGTGATCATGCCGTCGCTGCCGATTGTGGGCGTGACGTTGAGGTTCACGCCGACGTTGACGAACTGGACCTGCTGCGTTCCGGTGCGGGCGTCGAAATAGACGATCGGGTATTGCTGCCCCACGAGCAGCGAAGCCGGGACGTTGTTGAGCGACGAGATGCTCGGCCGAGCCAAGATTTCCGCCTCGCCGTCTGCGACCATCGCGTTGATCGTCGCGTTGATCATAAGCGAGTTGCGCATGAACGTGGTGACCGTCGAGCCGGTCCCGGCGTGCTCCTGGCCGTTCTCGTCGACCCCGCCGAAGAGGAAGCCGACGTTGCTTGACTCCGAGGGCGAGATGTCCGTCACCCGGACCTCATAGCGCACCTGCTGTCCGGGACGGTCAACTTTACCGAGCAAATCGGTCGCAAGCGCCAGAAAATCCGGCGAGCCCGTGAGCACGACTTGATTCTGCTGGTCGCTCGCGAAGGCGCTGTCGGGCGGCGCGATAGCAAGGGTCGCTTGCAATGCCCGCAGCGCGTCGCTTGCTTTAACGTAGCGCATCGCAATCGCGGAAGTCGGGTCGCCGCCCGTGGGGCCGTCGAGGGCACTGACGATGCCGCGCGCCCGGTTTAGCGCGATCGCAGAACCGCCGACCAGAACGCTCGAGGTGCGACGGTCGGCCTCGACCACGGTGCCCTTGGGTAGCGCGTCAATCAAACTCTTTGCGACTTGGTCCGGAGCCGCGTTCTTCAGGGCGAATACGACGGTTCGCGTGCCGAGCCCCGAACCCGGCGGATAACGGCGATTCATGACGTCGCTATTGCCAAGGTAGATGACGTTCCCGGCTTTGACGGCCTCAAGATCGTTCGTCTGCGCGAGCGTCGCGAGCGCTTGATCGAACGTCACGTTTTGGAGCCGCAACGTTACGGGATGATGTTGCACGGAGGCATCGAGCACCAAGTTTACCGACGCCTGCGTCGAGAGAAGCCGCACGGCGTCGTAGATGTCCAAATCACGCACGTCCAGAGAGATCAGTCCGTTTGCGCGAAGAGGCGCGGCCGTCGCTGCGACGAGCGCTAGCGCGTAGAATGCAATTGCAGGTCTGCGTCTCATCGGTGTTCGTCCTTCAGCGCGGCGGCGCGTACGGATAGGGATACGGGTACGGTGTCGGAGCGGTTGGGTCGAACGTCGGGTTTACGCCGACGGGGATGCCTTGCGTGTTCACGGTCGGCAGCGGACCAGGCGTGGGATAACTCGCGGATGGGGTTGGCGTCGGGACGGGAGCAGCCGGTGTTGCCGCCGCGACCTGGGCCTGTCGCGGCGCAAGCAGCCGGCGCAGATCCGCAAGCCGCAACGTAATCGCCGACTCGACGGCGCGCGCCGGCGGCGGGGTGGCGGCGTAGGCGTCCGGCAAAACGAGCTGCGAGCCGTCGCCGAACGTGATGCCGCGTAAGTCAATCCGTACGATCCGCTGATCTCCGAGCGTATCGCCGACCCGGACGATGTCCATCACGGTCCCGTTTTCCACGTATGCGACCGGATTCGGACCGACAATCGTCGCGCGGACGGCGAGTTGCATCGCCGGCGGATCCGCATCCGCGACCTCTCCAATGTTCGGTACGACGACTCCGGCTGGAACGTTACCAGCTCGTTCCTGCGTCATCGCGCTCGGCGGAGCAGAGCCGATCGACGGCGCTGCGCGTCCGGGAGCGCCGGCAAATGGGTCGCGCAGGATTGCCGCGGCGACGTTCGGCCAGAGCGGCGTCCGTGGCAAGGTGAAGGCGCGAACGTTCGGTTCGGCGACGCCCTGCGCTTCGGTCCGTTCGCCGAGTCCGGAAAACCATGCAGTGTAGCCGGCTGCGGACAGAAAAAGAAGCATCGCCCGCGTGCGGCGGGTCAGCGTGAACGTCACGGGGGGTTCCCGTTCTTGGACGGCTCGTAAATCGTTACCGGAACGCTCGCGACCACGGCATCGCCGTCGCGACGCAGGGTCGGCGGGTCGACGCCGACGATCTCGGAGCCGCGCGACAAGTCGCCGATCGCGCCAAGCAGATGCGCGTAGGTTCCGCGCAGTTCAAGCGATACGCCGGTCTGCTTGAAAAGCGCCGGGTGCGCGGCCGCCGGGCCGTTTTCGGCGGTCGCATCCGGTGTAACAGAAGTCGCGACGAGCCGGACGTCGTGGCGATGAACGGTCGATGCCAGCTCGCGTAGGAACACCGCTTCCGGGTTCTGCTCGAAGAGTGCGTCGTAGCGCTCTGCGAGTGCGAACCGCTCTGCGCGCAGTCGCGGCATTTCCGTAAACGCGACCTCCTCGGAGCGCAATTGCGCCTCCGCGTCGTCGAGCCTCGTTTGTAGGCCGTCGATCTGCGGTTGGTAGGCGAAATAGACGAGTGCGCCGGCCAGGATCGCAAACAGCAGGCTTGCGATTCGGATCAAGCGCGGGACGTCGATCGGCGCCGCGTTCATCGCGCCGTTCTCGTGGCATTTTCAGCGATCCGAGCCGCGAACCGGATGCCGGCCGCGCCGGCATCGCGATTATCGATGCTCACGAGCGACGCGGCGCGGCCGGGAAGCGCATCGCCGAGGGTCAGGATGGTTCCGCTCAGCGTGTCGACCGAACTCGTCCCGCCGGCAAGATCGAAACCGCTCGGGCTGTGCGCGAGCGAGTCGAGCCAGACGCGCTCGGGGACGGCGTTGCCGATTCGCGCGATCTCGATAGCGGCTGTGGCGCCGCTGCGGCCGACAGCGGCGGCCTCGCGCGCAATCTCTTGATAACGCGCGACGTCGAGGGCAAGTCGCTGCGATTCGATCCGCGCGGGTCCATGCGCGGCGAGCGCGCTCTCCGCGTCGCGCGCCGCTGCTTCGAGCCGCTGCGTGCGCATCGTCTCGATTCCGATTCCAAGGAGTGCGACTGCAATCACGACGGCAAAGCCGACGAGTGCTTGGCGCGCGTAGTCGCCGTCGAGTTCGAAACCGAACAGCGCGATGGTCTCCTTGGGGCGTGGCAAGAGATTCGCACGGATCATACGGGCACCAGTCCTCGCGGAGCGATCGACCACGAGGCAAGACCGAACGCCAGCGTCCAAGGGGGCGCTTCGAGGCCGCCGAGTTCCACCGGGGCGATCGCGTAGCCATCGCCGCGCAAGAGCGGCTCAATCGATTCGAAGCGAAAACGCGAGCCGAGAATGGCGAGCCGCTGCACGTCGGCGATCCCGTCGCGGCGTGCTTCGACGAACGCTCCACGCACCTGGTTCGCGAGCCGATCGTCGACGAGGCGCGGCGGGAAAAGTTGCGCAAGCCCGACGGGAATTCCGAAAATGACGAGCTCTGCGCGATCGGTCAAGCAGTCGAGCACGGCATCGGCGTCGGGGATCGCCCGGCGCCAAGCGCAGAGCGGGACATCGACGGCGACCGGCCGTAAGCCGCCGGCGCGAGCGGCGCCGACCAGCCGCTCGATCGTTCCGTTTCGCGCGACCGAGAGAAGCATCTCGTCGGCCTCTCCGGGTATCGGATCGAGCGCGACGAGGCGCTCCGAAAGTGGCCAATCGACCAGGGTGTCCGCCTCCAGCGCGGCGGCGCGCTCGGCTTCGCTGCGCCGCATTCCGGGTGGAACGCGAAACACGCGGTTCACGACATCGCTCGATGGCGCAGCCAAAATGCAACGCCGTTCGCTGGTTTGCAAGCCGGCGAGGATCTGGCGAATCGTTTCGGCCACCTTCAGGTCGAGATGGGCGGCGTCGGCGCGCGGGACTTCGAGCGTTCGTGTTTCGCATACGGAGAAACCCCCATCGATTGCTTGGCAAGAAACGACGGAGACCGAGTTGCTGCCGATGTCGACGCCGAGCGGGAGGCTGGCCGAGCGTCCGAAGAGTTTCATGCCGATGTTAAAGCCCCATCATGCGATGGACGACGAAGTCGCCGCCGACGAGCGCGAACCCGCTGCCGGCAGCCAGATGCGGTCCGAAACGCACGCGCGCGCTGCGGTGAAACCGGCCGGCGATTGCCGTCCAAACGATGCCGCTAAGGCAGGCTGCAAAGATCGCGACGAGCGATTCAAGCGGTCCGAACGCCGCGCCGATCGCAAACATCGCCTTGACGTCTCCAAGCCCCATCAGGCGTCCGCGCGAAAAGACGACGAGCGCTCCAAATGAGCCGACGAGAACGCAGACGCCACACGCCGCGTCCGACGTCGTGCCGCCGGCGACCGCGATCGCCGTGATCAGCAGTGCCGTCGGGAACGTGATCGCATCGAACAGATAACCGGTCCTTGCGTCCGCGTCACCTGCGACAATCAGCGCAATGCAGGTCGCTCCGCACGCGACGGCCTCGAGCGGCGTCGCGCGAAAGGCGACGGCGCAGGCGGTCGCGCCGAGCGCAAACGCGGCCGCGCGCCACGACGGCGGCGGGATCCGGCGCAGCGCGCGGCGTTCCGCGCCGCGGACCAGTGCGAGGCCGCCGATCGTCCAAGCAATCAAAGCGAGAGCGGCCCCTGCCGTCGCGAGTGCCACGCTACTGGCCGTAGAGCCCGTCTTGCGGGTCGTAGAGGATCTCCGTGCAACCGGCGCTGCTGCAGAGCGCACCGCTTCCGGCACCCTTCGGCAGACTCCCGAGTGTCGTCGGGTCGTACGGACCAGCGTCGGTGACCGTGTACGAATCGGGCTTCCCGGCGGCAGCCGGTACGTTTAGGTATGCATACGGTTGTCGGCCGAGCGCATTGGTCGGCGTCGAGGTCATGTACGGATTCGTCGCACCACCGAAAAGTGCCGGATTGACTTGCCCTCCGCCGGTTGGCGGATAAGCCTGATTGTCGCCATAGTACAGTTCGAGGGAGGTCGCGATTTGCTTGAGATTCGCTTCGCTCTCCGAGACGGCCGCCTGTGCGCGAGCGTGCACGTAGTTCGGGATGATGATCGCTGCTAGCAGCGCGATGATCGCGACGACGACCATGAGCTCGACGAGCGTGAAACCCAGTTCGCGAGAATGCACTTTCTGCATGGTTCTCCTTCAATTCGGGGACTAGTGAATCGACGTACTTAGGCTCGAAAGCGGAACGTAAACGACGTAGACGATGGCCGCGACGACGACCCCGAGACCGAGCGTCACAATCGTCTGGACGATCGCCGGCAGCGAGGAGAGGATCGACTCGACGTCTTCCTCGTAGTACTCGGCTACTTTGACGAGCATTTGCGGTACGTTTCCGGCCGTGCCGCCGACGCGAATGAAGCCCAGAAGCAACGGCGGGAAGTGCCCGCTTACGGCAAGCGCCTCGTCGAGTGAAGCCGAGACGCCGCCGGCGATGCGCTCGCGCGAGAACTCGATCGCACGCGCGAAGATAGGGCTCTCCGCCACGGGAACCGCAACCTCGAGCGCGCGCACGAGATTAACGCCCGACTGCAAGAGCGTCGCAAGCACGCGGCACACGCGCGCGAGGGTCGATTTGCGGAGGGCATCGCCGAGCAGCGGCGTGCGCATCCGCAGCGCGTCGAAGGCGATTGCACCCTCGATCGTGCTGAGCGCACGCGCGCTTGCGATCATGACGGCCCCGCAAGAGGACAGCAGGGCGATCGCCACGACGGGATTTCCGAAGAACGCCGATAGCGAGAGCAAGGCCAGCATGAGGGGCGACGGCGCTACGCCGAAGCTCGCGAAGAGCTGGGCGAACTGTGGGATAACGAACGCAAACAGATAGACCGAGATCGCGATTGCGGCGATGACGACGATCGCCGGATAAAGGAGCGCCGCACTCAAGCGCTTGCGCAGCCGCTCGTCACGCTCGAGGAAAGCCGCGAGCCGGTCGAAGACCTCTTCGCGGTTGCCCGCCTCCTCGCCGGCGGCAACCATTGCGACCTCAAGGTCGCTGAACTCGTCGGGCCGATAGGACATCGCAGTCCACAACTTTTCGCCGCCGCGCTCGACGTCGGCGCGAATGCTTGCGAGCGCTTCACGCATGCGCGTCGTGCGCGCTTGCGCGATCAGAAGTTCGAACGACGTGGCGAAGTCGACCCCGGATTCTTCGAGCGCGGCATAGGCACGGAAAAAGGCGAGCCGTTCGCCCGGCTTCGAACGCGCAAAGAGGCGCGCGAACGAGAACGTCGTGGCGAGCGACTCGAGCCGCGAGGGAATGAGCATCCGTTCGCGCAGTGCGGCCAGCGCCGAGCCGCGGTCGATCGCGCGCATGGTTCCTTCGACGCGCTCGCCGCTTGGCGTTCGAGCGCGGTAGGCAAATGTAACGCTCATCTGGCCGCAAACCCCGTTGCGACGCGGATTTGGTCCGGATAGTCGGATGCTGCGACTGCCGCCTCGTGAGTGATCAGACGCTCGTGGACCATCCGGGAGAGATCCATTTCCAGCGTTTGCATCCCGTCCTTGCGAGACGTCTCGATCGTGTTACGGATCTGAATCGTCTTTTCGGGGGACATGAGCTGGGAGCGGACCGCGGGGGAGTTGAGCAACACTTCGCAGGCCGGCCGGCGCCCGTGACCGCTCGCGTCGGGGATCAAACGGGTCGAAACGATCGCTTGCAGCGCTTGCGCGAGTTGCACCCGCGCCTGTTCTTGCCGGCCGCCTTCGAAGACGCCGACGATCCGCTGCACGGTCTCGGCGGCTTCGGAAGTGTGCAGGGTTGAAAAGACGAGATGCCCGGTTTCGCTGGCTGCGAGGCAGGCCGACATGACGTCCGGGTCGCGCAGCTCGCCGATCAGGATCACGTCCGGGTCGGCGCGCAATACCCCGCGCAGAGACTCCGCGTACGAATCGACGTCGCGCCCGATCTCGCGCTGGCGGACGAGCGACTTCTTGCTGCGATGACGATATTCGATCGGGTCTTCCACGGTCACGATGTGGCGCTCGTATTTCTTGTTGATTTCGTTGATCAGCGCCGCGAGTGCGGTCGATTTGCCGGAGCCGGTCGGGCCGGTGAAGAGGACCAGACCGGTTGGGAAATCGGCGAACGTTGAGACGATCGGCGGCAAGCCGAGCGTCGCGAGTTCGGGGACGCCGTCGCGCAGCAGCCGCAGGGAGAGCGCCAGTCCATTCTCGCCACGGAATGCGTGGATTCGGACGGCGCCGAAGCTCGGGTGCTGGATCGCGCCATCCGCGGCCCCAAGCGGTCCGTTGAGGCGCTCGTATTCTCTCTTGCTGAGATAGGCCTCGCAGAACGTGCGAACCGATTCGGGCTCGGTGATCGGAAGGTCCATGCGGTGCATCGCGCCGTCGACGCGGTGCCAGGGCGGCTCGTTCCCTTCGATGTGAAGATCCGACGTGCTCGCAGCTTGCGCGCTTTCACGGGAAACGCGAATCGCTTCTTCGATATCGGCCGGCATCTTAGTTTTTCGCTTTCACTCGGCGTCGTCGTACGTAAGGTGGCGCAGTACCTCGCCTTCCGAGGTAGCGCCGGATGCAACGTGGCGGAGCGCGTCGACGACCATCGGTTTGTAACCGACGCCGAAAGCGAGTTTGCCGAGCTGCGTCGGCGTGTCGCCCCGCTCGATCGCGGCGGCGAGCTCGGGTTTCACTTCGAGCACCTCGAAGGCGCCGATCCGGCCTTGAAATCCGGTGTACGCGCACGCTTCGCAGCCTTGCGCATCCCAAGCCTCGATTCCAAGCGCGCATCCGTATCGCCGTCCGACGGCGAGCGCCTGCGAGGAAATCGATGTCTTGATCTTGCAGCGGCGGCAAAGCGTGCGGACCAGCCGCTGCGAGACCGCGAGCGTTAGCGACGACCCGAGGGTTGACCGGTTCGCCCCGAGCTCGGCAAGCCGCGCTGTGACGCGCAGCGCATCTCGCGCGTGCAGAGTCGTCACGAGTGAGATTCCGGTCAAACTCGCCTGCAGCGCGATTGCGACGGTTTCAGCGTCGCGCAGCTCCCCGATGAAAAGCTGGTGCGGGTTCTGACGCAACAGCGCGCGCAACGAGACCGGAAATGTCATACCAGCCTTCTCGTTGACGGCGATTTGAGCGACGCCGGGGATGCGGCACTCGATCGGATCTTCGACGCTGCAGACGTTAGTTGCCTCGAGGCTGATCGTCTGCAACGACGCGTAGGCGGTCGTCGATTTGCCGGAGCCGGTCGGGCCGGCGATGACGCAGAAGGAGCCTGGGCGCTTGAGCGCCCTCTGATAGCGCGCCAAGAGTTCGTTACCCATTCCGAGTTGCTCGAGGTCGGGCACGAGGTCGAAGCGCTGTAAAAAGCGCAGCACGACCTTTTCCAGGCCGCCGACCGGAATCGTTGAGGTTCTGACGTCGAACGTTCGGCCGTCGAAGGTTACGGTCAGCCGTCCGTCTTGCGGGAGGCGTGATTCACCGGTGTTCATGTTCGAGCGGACTTTGACGAGGGAGACGACGCGCTCGAACAATCCCGCTTCGAGGGCTCGGTCGGGTTGCAGCATGCCGTCGACGTCGAGCCGGACGCGGCCGGCGCGGCCGTCGAGCGGTTCGATGTGTACGTCGGAGGCGTAGTTGCCGATCGCTGAAGCGAAGATTTCGTCGAGCGTCACCGCCGCTTGCGAATCGGCGTCGCGAACGATCGCAGCCGGATAGAGTGCCTTGAGCCCCTCGCGAATCTCCCGCACCGGCAAGAGCACGGTGCGGACTTCCTTACGGGTAACCTGACGGATGCGATCGATCAGCTCGACGCTTTCGAGCGCGACCGCAACCGTCACGAAGACGCCGTCGTATGAGATCGGGAGGACGTCCGCATCATAGGCGAAGGAGCGCGAAAGCAATGCGGCCGCGGTGCGTTGGGTCGGCGAGCTGAGAAAATCGACGGTTTCGGTCACGACGCGGCCCCCGATTTCCAGACCGGCCTCGGCCGGAACGGCACCGCGCGGCGCGGCTGCAGGCGCGAGCGGCGGTCGCCTATGTAGTGCAACTGCGCTGCGGTCGCGAAAACCGCGTGCGCGTAACCGAGACCGGCCCAGTAGCTGCCCGAATTGTAGGCGGAAAGCGCATGCACGAGGGCAACCTGACCGGGCCCGTACCTGTGTGCCGTGCCGGCGTACGCCGCTCGCAGTATGCGAGCGCCGGTCGCGATGTTCGTGCACGGATCGAAGGCGCTTGGGATGCTCAGCCCGTAAGGAACGAAATTCCTGGAGTTGATCTGCGCGTAGCCGACATCGATGTTGTGGCCGCGGCGCAGAAGTTCTACGGCGAGTAAAATCGCGTCCTGTTGGGTTGGCGGATCGTACGAACGCCGCGACGTATTGTCGCCGATCGCGTTTGGCCGGGCGCCACTTTCGTAAGCGACGATCGCGCTCATCGTAACGGGCCCAACGGCCGGCGCGCAGCGCGCAAAAAGGCCGGCCAGAGCGAAAGGAACGAGCACGTCACGGAACCCACGCGCGTTGCATGCGAGCGAGCGCGGCGTGCCGGACCCGCGAAACGCGACGTGACGAGAGGCCGAGTGTCCGTCCGAGCTCGAGCTGGGTGAGTCCCAAGACGTAAACCCCAACGACGATCCGGCGCTCGAGCAGGCTCAAGCGAGCAAATGCGGCATCGACCAGCATCCGGTCCTCGATCGCGATGCTCGGGTCGCAGGCAATTGCGCGCGCCCCGGGATCGTCGAGCGGCAGCATCGCGGCCGCGACGCGAACGCGCCGGATTTCTGCAACCGTGTGTTCGAGTATGCCCATCTCCGCGGCGAGCTCCGCGTCGCTCGGCTCGTGCCCAAGCCGGGCGCCGCAGACTTCGAGCGCGCGGTTGAAATGCGGCTCGAGCGCTTTGAGGCGGCGTGGTACGCGAACGGCACGCTCGTGATCGCGCACATAATGCATTAGCTCGCCGACAATCGTCATCCAAGCGTACGCTTCGAACGGGGTGGATGCCGCGGGGTCGTAGCGTCGCGAGGCCTTGATCAGGCCGACGGCGGCAACTTGTTCGAGATCGCAGCGCTCGAGCCCCGAACGCCAAAACTTTCGAGCGCCCCGCCGGCACAAATGCTGGTGCGCGGTCACGAGTCGATCGGCCGCAGCGCGCCGGCTGCCGTCGGCACAAGCATGACCAAAGAGAGCAGGAGACTGTTCTCCCACGAAAACCGGGTTGACCAAATCCGGAATGCTCCTAAAGTTTGTGTAGCGCCATCGAGAGCCGGTGACAAAAGAGCCGGCCCTCAAGGTCAGACAAGTATCGGAAACAATTGTGTCCGAAATTTTACGGGAATGTTAAATCGAATAGTAACGCTAGGATCATTTAGCCCAAAGCGGCGAAATGACACCGATGGTCCCGGCAAAAGCGAGATTTACGCGCGATGGTGACCGTATGGTCGGGGAGGTTTTAATCATAGAACTGGACCGACGATGAACTTAAGCGACGGTCGCGAAGTGAGGCCCATGGGCACTGATGCGGACATGGGAAGCATCCGAGTTCTTGTTGCCGAGGACGATCGCGCGATACGCGAGCTGCTCGTTCATCATCTCGAGCGCGACGGCTTCACGCCGGTCGAGGCTGCCGACGGCCAAGCGACGTTGCGCGCGGCGCGCGAAGGCGTCGATTTGCTCTTGCTCGATATTGGGTTGCCCGGCGTCGACGGCTTCGAGATCGCGCGAACGTTGCGCCGCGAGGGGCGCGGAATGCCGATCGTGATCCTCACCGCGCGAACGGACGAAGTCGACCGCGTCGTTGGGTTCGAGCTCGGCGCGGACGACTACGTCGTGAAGCCGTTTTCACCGCGCGAAGTCATCGCGCGGGTCCGCGCGATCCTGCGGCGCAGCGGAATGAAGCAGGAGACGGGTCCACAGACCTTGCGCTTCGGCCGGCTCGAAATCGATGAGGGCGCACGCGAAGCCCGCGTCGACGGTCGCGACGTCGGCCTCAAGCCGCGCGAATACGCACTTTTGTTGACGCTCGTTGCAAACGCGGGCGTCGCTTTGTCGCGCGACACACTCCTAGAACGGGTCTGGGGCTACGATTTCGACGGAGACGAGCGAACCGTCGACGTGCACATGCGCCGTCTGCGCATGCGCTTAGAAGAAGAACACCGGCTCGCGACCTGCTTGCATACGGTTCACGGCTTTGGCTATAAATTCTCGCAAGCGTAAGTTCGCGGGATCGCTCACCATCGGAGACAACGCAGGCCTCGTCAGGCGCTTGAAGGTGAGCGACACGAGCACGCCCGTTCCGCTGCTCGTCGTGCGCCTGCGAGACCTCGAGCGCATCGCGTGGCGCGAGGGCCGGCCGGCGGCGCGCGCCGTCGAGCGTCGCAGCATGCGATCGTTCGTGGAAACGGCTTCGCGGACGCTGCGGGCCAGCGACGTCCTCGCGCACGACGACGAGAGCGAGGATTTTCTCGCGGCGCTGATCTCGCCGACGCGGAATTCGGGCGCGGTCGCAACGCCGACGGACTGCCGAGCGACCCTCGCGCGGCTGGCATCCGCCATGGAATCGGATGACGGCATGCGCGTCGAAACGGGCTGGACGATTCTCTACGGGATTGCCGGCAGCGCGGGACTGGCGGCGGCGATCGAAGGCGCGCTCGAGCGCGGCGCCCGCGAGCGGGAACGCTACGCCTTTTTCTCGACGATTGGACACGAGCTGCGAACGCCGCTAACCTCGATTCGCGGCTACCTCGAGACGCTTATCGAGGAGGATCTCGATCCGCAAACGGCGCGCCACTTCCTCGAAGTTGCTCGCAGCGAAGCGATGCGCTTGGGCCGGCTCGTGGACGGCATGTTCGACATATCGATGCTCGATCTGCGGGCCGGCTCGTCGCACGCGGAATCGAGCCGGCTTGCCCCGACCCTTGGCGCGGCGTTAAATACGATCGCGCCGCTTGCCGCGGGCCGCCGCGCATCGATGACACTGCTTCCGTGTGACGATCTCGAGGTGGCGATCGGGACCGATCGCCTGTTGCAAATCCTCATCAACGTCGTCGAGAACGCGATCAAGCACGGCTACGAGGGCGGTCGCGTTCGTGTCTCGGCCCAGTCGCTCGACCTCCGCTACGTTGAGATTCGGGTCGACGACGACGGGCCCGGGGTCGCCGCGAGCGAGCGCGAATCGATATTTACGCTCGCAAGCCGCGGCGCGAACGCGCGGGCCAAAGGCTCGGGGATCGGGCTCGCCGTCGTTCGCTTGATGCTCGAACGTATCGGCGGCGAAGTCGACGTCGTCGATTCGCCCCTTGGCGGCGCCCAGTTCCGCTTGCGCTTGCCGCTCATCTCGCGCACCGCGCCGCTGGGGGAGCCCGCCGAAGCGGAGGCCCTTAGTCGCTAAAGTCTTCGACCACGATCGTCCCGACCGGGGCGTCGATGGCGGCGATTCCGACCCGCGCATAATGGGCGCCGAGCATATTTTCACGGTGTTCGTAGGACTCCCAGAAGTCCCAGAAGATCGATTGGGCGCTTTGATCGACCGCGAGGTTCTCGCCGGCGTAGCCGAAGCGGATGTGGTCGGCACGCATCCGCTGGAAGGCGGTGATGCCCTCGGGCGTCGTGTGCTCGAAATAGTGCCGCCGGGCCATGTCGGCGGCGTGCTCGTAGGCAACGCTGCAGAGCCGAAGGTCGAGCTGGAGGGGCCGTAGCCCGTTGTCGATCCGTGCCGCGTTCATCGTCTGGAAAAGCAGCGTAACGTCGCGATCGGCAAATGATGCCTGGACTGCCGAGGGCATCGCCAATACGACCAATCCCAGCACTGCGAAAAGTGTCGAGGTACGCAAACGAGCTCCCACCGTAGAGACAGTCGCGGACACGGGTGTCAATTCTTGCCGGGGAAAGCCGAGTGAGACGCCCGTCACAGGTTATTGGCGGGGTATTGCCCGCCGCCGCGTCCTCTCAAACGTGGCGGCGGGATTTTTTTTGGACCGGACCTGGCCCAGAGTCTAGTCGCTGAAGTCCTCGACGAAGATCAGGCCGTCGGTCGAGGTGACCGCGGCGATGCCGACCTTCGCATAATGCGGCTGGAGGATGTTATCGCGGTGCTCGGGCGACTGCCACAGCGCGAGCTCGGCGGCGCTGGTGCTCTGGTCGAGCGCCATGTTCTCGCCGGCGTAGCCGTAGGGGACGTGCGCGCGGGTCATGCGCTGGAAGGGCGTCAGCCCTTCGGGGGTGTTGTGATCGAAGTAGTTTCGGACCGACATGTCGGCGGCGTGCTCGTAGGCGACGTCGCAAAGGCGCGAATCGAGCTGCAGCGGCCCCAGGCCCTTTGCGGCCCGGCGGTGATTGAGGGCGGCGAGCATCAGGTTGACGTCTGCGGCCCGGTCGGCGACGGCGTAGGCGGCGATTCTGCCGCTCTGGCCGGGATCGGTCACGGCGCTGGAGGCGGTCGTCAGCGGGAGCGTGTGCGGGCTAACGAGCGATGCGGCGAGGGAGATCCCCAGTAAAGAAATCGTCACAAACAGAATATCGGGGTCGGGGGGACCCCTCAACACGTGTAAAGATTCTGTTTGATTCGGGTCACGCGCGGCCCCGTGACGCCGCGCACGAGTGTCAGTCAGGGCGGCAGCGAGATCACATTTCCCGGGGCAAAGCGGTGCGCTTAGAGGTTGCCGCGCTTGGCCTGTTCCTCTTCGATCGAGACGAAGAGCGCCTTGAAATTGCCCTTACCGAACGATAGGCTGCCGCGGCGCTGGATGATCTCGAAGAACAGGGTCGGGCGGTCCTGAAGCGGCTTCGTGAAGATCTGCAGCATGTAGC
>PMHP01000071.1 GCA_003158195.1 Vulcanimicrobiota bacterium
ATCGATGATCCGGTGAACACCAGCTACCTGGCCTCGTATCTCTCGGCCGCGGGCGTTACCCAAACCGGCACCGTGACCAACGAGAAAGTCGGCAGCGGCGGCAGCGGTGACGATGCCGAGACCGACCTTGACGTCCAGACGATCTCAGGGCTCGCGCCGGGCGCGAACATCATCGNNCCGTGAACTCGTCGTTCGGCGGTTGCGAATCCAGCGACACGTCGTTCGAGAGCTCGACCAACTCGATCGCAGAACAAGGAGCCTCCGAAGGTGTGGAGTTCTCCGCATCCTCGGGTGACTCCGGAAGCAACGAATGCGGCAGTGACGACAACGCCGAAGGCGTGAGCGCCCCTGCCGGCGACCCGTACTTCACATCGGTCGGCGGCATCAACTTCACGTACACCTCCGGCGGTGTGCTTGAGACCGTCACGATGGGCAGTGCGGACGGCGACTCCGGTGGCGGCGGTGTCTCGACGGTGGTCGCTCTTCCGAGTTATCAGAGCGGGATCACGGGCGTCATTACCTCCGGTCGCAATCAACCCGACATCTCGCTTCCGTTCGATCCCGTCGCCGTCTACACGGGCGGATCGTTCGNNGAACGTCGTGGTCTTCGCCGGCTTCGGTGGCTCTGTTCATCGAAGCGGACCAGCTCCACGGCTCGAAGCTCGGTTGGGTGACACCGACGCTGTACACCCTGTTCAAGTCGACCGGCTACAGCGACTACTTCACGCCGTGCACCTCCGGCACCAACGGCGCGTACTCGTGCAGTGCGACCCAGTACAACCAAGCCGCCGGTATCGGAGCGCCAAAGGGCTGGGCTCTGGCCAACGCCCTCTAAGCGCTAGCGCAACGGAAACGGTTCGCGTCGCAGGGGCGGCGCGAACCGTTTTTCTTTTGTGACCCTCGTCGCCGACGGCTTTCGACAATCTTGAAAGGAGCCGCCGCAGGCACCCGGTGAACATAGCCGCGCGCCTCCCCTTGCGTCGCGACCCCTTCATAGCTTGCCCTTGCCTGCTCCCTGGAGGTCAATCTTGCCACACATCGCGCGTGTCGCCGCCGCAGCACTCTCGTGCGCGTTCGCCGCGACCTCGTCCCTCGGGTCGGCCGCGACGTTGCGCGCCGGACTCGCGCCGGCCCAACCATGGGTTGCCGCAACGGTTCCGCGAAACGGCGATCTACACGACGCCGGCCGCGCGCCCGCGAATCAGCCGGTGCGCGTCGTGGTCGCGATGGCCTACCATCACGCGCAGGAGCTCGCGCAACTCGTGCCCCTGCAGAGCGATCCCCGCTCGCCCTTGTTTCACCACTTCTTGACGCGCGCGCAATTCAACGCCTACTTCGCGCCCGCGCCGGCCGAGTACGCGCGAACGATCGCTGCACTGGAACGCGCCGGGTTTCGCATCACGCAGACGGCGCCAAACCGCACGCTGCTCGATGCCGTCGCGCCAAGCGCGGCGGTCGAGCGCTACTTCAACACCGAGATGCACCGCGTCGCAGAAGACGGTCGCGGCGTGCGCGTCGCAAACGCCCGGCCGGCAATCGTACCGCTCGAACTGCGCGGTCTGGTCTCGCGCGTGACGCTCAACAACTTGATCCTCAAGCACACCGACATGCGCTTCGGGCGTACGGCCGGGCGGCACGTGATCGACGCGCGCACGCGTGAGATCCAGCGGGAGCTGGCGATGAGGCCAAACCAAACGTGCATCTTTGGCATCTGCTTCGGCCCGTCGCCGACCCCGAAGCCGACGGCAACCCCGACGAGCTCACCCACGGCAACGCCGACTGCTCCGCCGGCCGGCTGCGGAACGAGCCCGCCGATCGGCGGCGCCGTTACCGGCCCCGACGATGGGTACGGTCCGATCGCCGTGGCCGCGGGCTATGACTTGCCGGTACAGCACGGTTGCAACGGCACGGGCCGCGCTACCGGCGTCGCCATCTCCGGCGACTTTTCCGAGACGGACCTCGCCGGATACCTCGCGTACTTCGGCATCACGCGCACCGGTCCGGCGACGACCCGCGTCGAGGTCGACGGCGGTGCGACCTACGATTCGACGTTCTCGACCAGCAACGCATCGGTCGAAGCAACGCTCGACGTCGAGACGATCGNNGCTTCGGCGGATGCGAGACGAGTTCGACCTCCGACGACGAGACGATGGATAACATCGCGTTGCAAGGAAACGCCGTCGGAATAACCTTCTCGGCCTCGAGCGGCGACTCGGGCTCCGCCGAATGCGGAACGAGTTTCTTCGGACTCGGCGGCTCGACCGGCGTTGCGGCGCCGGCGAGCGGTCCGCACTTCGTCGCCAACGGCGGAACGACGTTCACGGTGAATTCGAACGGCTCGTACGACTCCGAAACCGCATGGGATGACTCCGGCGGCGGCGTGTCGACCGTGTTCGCGGAACCGTCGTACCAGGACAGCGTCGGGGGAAGCGCGAGCACCAGCGGTCGCAACGTCCCGGACCTTGCCTTTGCGGCCAATCCGACCCCCGGAGACTCGCTGTACTTCGATGGCTCGTGGGACGGCCCGATCGGCGGGACGTCGTGGTCGTCACCGATCTTCAGCGCGCTGCAGACGCAAACCAACCAGCGCGACGGCTCGAAAGCCGGCTTCGTGAACCCGCGCATCTACACCGCGTACGGGAAGTACGGCTACACGATCTTCCACGACGTTACGAGCGGCAACAACGGGGCCTACTCCGCCGGTACCGGTTACGACAACGTCACCGGCATCGGCTCCGCGAAGGGCTTCGCCTTCTCGGGCGACGAGTAACGCGATCGCTGCGCCTCGCGGGCGCGCCGCAGGTGCGGCGTCTCCCGCGGGGCAAGCTGTGGTCATGGCTGAAGTCGAGATCAAAGTTCGCGCGAGCGGCCCGTACTTGGTACGCGGGCCGTTCGTGCTACACGATGCCGACGGCAACGAGTTCGATTTGAAGGGCCAAGATGCGGTCGCGCTCTGCCGCTGCGGCGGCTCGANNTCGCCGTTGAGCCCCCAGCCGATCAGCACGCCGGTGACGATCGTGAGCGCGATGACCACCGGCAGAACTTTGCGGCCCCGTTCCGCAACGAACGATCCGCCGAGCGCTGCACCGATCGCGATCGCAAGTGCCATCCCCATGCACCACAGAAGAATCCGCATCGCCGCCTTACCGTGACGGCTCGATTCGCCCGCGCACCTCGCCCAGGCCGATGCGCGCGCACCCCGGCGCGGCGCANNCATGACGACCTCGTCGCCGTCGTTCAAGAACGCGCGCGTCGTGCCGTCGGCGAGTGCGAGCGGGCGCGCTCCGCGCCACGTCAGCTCGATCATGCTGCCGTACGAGCCCGGATCGTCGCCCGAGATCGTTCCCGAACCGTAGAGGTCCCCGGCCCGAACGCGCGCACCGTTGCTGGAAACGTGCGCGAGTTGCTGGGACATATTCCAGTACATCGAACGAAAATTGGTGCGGCAAATCGTCTGTGCGGCAACGTTTGCTGCGCGCATTGCTTGTGAAGAGAGCGTCACCTCGAGCGCGATGTCGAAGGCTTCGGGGCCGTCGGTTGCAAGATGCGGCAGCGCCGGCGGTTCTTGCAGCGGGCCTGCGACGCGAAACGGTTCGAGCGNNCGCGCGCGCTCCAATCGTTGAGGAGCGCCACGCCGAAGATGTAGTCGCGCGCGCACGCGACCGGGATGCCCGACGGCGGCGCCGGCCCATCGCCAGTCACGAACGCCAATTCCAACTCGAAGTCGAGCGCGCGCGAAGGCTCGAACTCGGGCGGTGCGTCACCCGGCTTCAGTTGCCCGCGCGGCCGCCTGACGGGCGTGTCGTCGACGACAACCGTCGCCGCACGCCCGTGATAGCCGATCGGGATGTAGCGCCAGTTGGGCAGCAACGGCTCCCCTGTGGGCCGCAGAATCCTCCCGAGGTTCGTCGCATGCTCGAGCGACGAATAGAAGTCGACGTAATCGGCGACGGCGATCGGCAACAGCATGGTCGCATCGCGGCGCTCCACGACCGCGCGAGCGAGCCCCGCATCGTGCAGCGTGCGGTCTCCTTCACGAAGCCATCCCGAAAGGCGCTCGCGCGTGGCGCGCCACACCAAACGGCCGGCGGCGAGAAATTCGTTGAGCGTCGGCGCGCAAAACACGTCGCGCGCGCGCGGCGCGATCCCCTCG
>PMHP01000207.1:0-191 GCA_003158195.1 Vulcanimicrobiota bacterium
GTCGGCGACAACGTCGGCGATTGCGCCGGGATGGCAGCCGACTTATTCGAGACCTACGTCGTCACGACCGTGGCGGCGATGCTCCTCGGCCACCTCGTGCTCGGCAAGAGTCTCGAGTCCGCGACGACGTTTCCGCTGATTTTAGGGGCCGTCTCGATCGTGGCCTCGATCGTCGGCACGTTCTTCGTGCG
>PMHP01000207.1:213-9366 GCA_003158195.1 Vulcanimicrobiota bacterium
CGGCGCGACGACGAGCGCGGGCGTCAGCATTACGAGTTTCGGCATCTTCGTCTGCGCGCTCGTTGGCCTCGGGGTCACCGGGCTCATCACGTACATCACCGAGGTGTTCACGGGCACGACGTTCCCGCCCGTGAAGAACATCGCGAAGGCGTCGGTCACCGGGCACGCCACCAACATCATCGCGGGGCTGGCCGTCTCGATGCAGGCAACGGCGCTGCCCGCGCTTACGATCGTCGTCGGGATCCTCGTCTCCTACGGCTTCGCCGGCCTCTACGGGGTCGGCATCGCGGTGATGGCGATGCTTTCGATGGCCGGGATCATCGTCGCGATCGATTCGTTCGGTCCGATCACCGACAATGCCGGCGGAATCGCAGAGATGGCCGACATGCCCGAAGCGGTTCGCGCCGTCACGGATCCGCTCGATGCCGTCGGCAACACGACCAAAGCCGTCACCAAGGGCTACGCCATCGGCTNNTGCTGGTCGGCGGTCTGTGCCCGTTCCTGTTTGCGTCGCTCGCGATGGAATCGGTCGGCCGCGCCGCGGGTTCCGTCGTCGAGGAAGTGCGCCGTCAGTTTCGCGACATGCCCGGCATCATGGACGGCACGCAAAAGCCCAACTACGCGACCACCGTCGACATCGTGACGCGGGCGGCGCTCAAAGAGATGATCCTTCCCGCGCTGATTCCGATCGGCGTGCCGCTGATCATCGTCGCCTTATCGTACGTGCTGCCGAACTTCGGCGGCGCCAAGATGATGGGCGGGGCGCTCGTCGGCACGATCGTGACGGGCCTGTTCCTGGCGCTTGCGATGACGAGCGGCGGCGGGGCGTGGGACAACGCAAAGAAGTACATCGAGGACGGCCACTACGGCGGCAAAGGCTCGCCCGCACACGCGGCCGCCGTCACCGGCGACACGGTCGGCGATCCGTACAAAGACACGGCCGGCCCCGCGATCAACCCGATGATCAAGGTCTTCAACATCGTCGCGTTATTGCTCGTCGGTTTTCTCGTGCACTGATGAAACGACGGGCGGTCGCGATCGCTGCTTTTGCGAGCTTTGCAATTTTCGCTCGCACGGCGGCGTTCGCCGACGACCAAGAAACGGCGATCGGCCAGCAAGTCTACCAGCAGTTCGAGCAGCGCGGCGTGATCGTCGCCCGCCCGGACCACCTTTACGACGTGCTCGATCCGATCGCGCGGGACATCAAGCGCTGGGCCGACCCCGAGTCCGAATATCCGTTCGCATTCGTCATCATCCACGATCCGTCGGTCAACGCGTTCGCCGTGCCGGGCGGCGTCATCTACGTCACCGATTCGTTCTTCCACTTCGTCCAGAACAGGGAAGAGTTTGCCGGCGTGCTCTGCCACGAGACCGCGCACGACATCGACCGTGACTTGATCCACGTCATCGGCAAAGATCAGCAGCTCGCGACGCTGATCGGTTTGATCGGCGCGTTCTCGGGTGTCGTGCGGAGCGCGCGCGGCCGCTACATGGAAGATCTCGCCTACGCGATGCAGTCCAACAGCTACGCGCTGGACGTTGAAAACATCGCCGATCGCAAAGGTGCCGACATCTGCGCCGAGGCGGGCTACAACCCATGGGGCATGGTCTGGCTCTTCGAGAACTTCGCGAAGGGGGATACGCTCGGAGCGATGGAAGCCCTCTCCGATCCGCTGTCCGAGCAGCATCGGATCGCGGACCTCGAAACGCATTTCGGACTCGATCCGCAGCTCTTCGGGGCATTTTCCCCGAATGGCGCGACGGCGACCGCCCTTGGCATCTAGCGGCATTTGCCGCCAAAAAGTAGGGGAACCCCTACTACAACGAAGCGGCTCCGCCCGCTAGGATGGGGTCGCTCGGGCTGGAGGAGAATTATGAGCTACCAGAGCTTAGCTATTGTGCTCGCGGCGATTGCCGTGGGGCTTTCGGCGTGTTCGGGAAATCGTTCGCTCCCCGTCTCTCCGTACGCGGGGGGCACAGGCGCCCCCAGGCCCACGACCGCGCCTTCGCCGGCACCGAGCACGAGTTCGGCAAGCGTCGCAGCCGTTGCGACGGCGCTCGCGAACGTCGAAGCATACTATCAAACGCTCCCCGGAACCGACCCGATGTCCGACGTCGCAAACGTCGCCGCACACATGGTCAGCTCGGGCGCTTTCGCTTCAGCGACGGCGGGGCCGGGCGCCATCTCGGCGACACTAGGCGACGGAACGCCCGTCGTCGTCTTCACGGATCGCGTCGCAGACCTGCTCGCGGCGAGCACCATTCGCCGGCGGAATGGGATCGTCGTCGGTCCACCGCCGGGCAGCACGATCGGCCCCGCGACCAACCACGAAATACTCTTCCTGGTCAATACGCTCGACTCCGCGGCGTTCACCCCGGCGAACCAGCAACAATTCGGGCAAGCGTTCAGCAATCTCGGCTTCCAAAGTACGGGGGCCGAAATCGACGTAGCGAGCGTCACGCTTGAGAACATCGTCGCGCTCGGCAGCACGCACCCGCTCGACTTTCTCGATATCGCGACGCACGGAGCGGTCGTCAGCCTCAAGCCGGGCGGTCCGCAGTTCTACGTGAACATTTCGAACACACCGGTCACCGACGCATCGCGAGCACAGTACGCGAGCGATCTCGCCGCGGGGCGGCTGGTTTACGCGTTCGTGCTGCAAAAAACGAAGACCGTGTCCACCTTTACGACCTTTGCGTTCACGCCCGCGTTCCTGATCGAACACGTGACGTTCAACCCCGGCGCGATCGTCGACAATGAATCGTGCTTCGGACAGAGTCCGCCGATCGCGACGGCGGTCGAATCGGCGTTTCAACTAGCCGGAGCCGGCCAGTACCTCGGCTGGACCAAACCCGTGGCCGGACCCTCGGCCGATCAAACGGACGCCTTTATCTTCGATCGGATGCTTGGCGAACAGAGTCCGTCGCAGACGGGCATGGACCAGTTCGTCGCTCAGCGCTCGCCCGCGCAACGCCCCTTTGCGCTGCCCTTCGTCGAGGCCGTCATGCAAACCGAGAATCGGAGCGACGGAATCGGCGTCGGCACGGAAACGTACGCCCAAGATGCGTACGCGACAAACTACGTCTATCCGCCGAGTGCGGACGGCGTCTATTCGCACTTCGTCGTCTCCGATTTCGGGTCGGCGAGCATTCCCAATCTGCCGATCGAATATGGGCTCCCGTCGATCCGGTTCGTCGATGTCGACGAGAGGCCAGTTCCCGTGATGGGCATCCATGGGACCTTTCCGAGCGCCCAAGGCAGCGTCACGATTACGAACGCTTCGGGGAGCTACGCGGCTCCGGTCGAATCGTGGCAGCCCGAAGAAGTGCTCGTCGAGATTCCGAACGAGGGCGCGGGCGCATCGGGCCTCGTTACGGTTTACTCGGGACCCAATGCAACCGGGGTTGCAAGCAACTCCGTACCGCTGACGCAATGGAGCGGCCGCGCGACGTTCACCGACAGTGAGGCGATCACGGACATGGATGGATCCGCCGGCTCGGGAAGCGGCTCGCTCGCTGCGTCCTTCAACTTCCACTTTCGCTCCGACGTTCAACCCGCGGTCGTTGACGTCGATACGACGCCGGAACCGGAAAATTTCGCTTTCAACGATTTCGAGGGCGACTCCACGGGATCGATCGCGAGCGTATCGGGCGGCTTTGCGTCTACTGCCGGCGGAAGCGCGACGTTCTCGCTCGGCAATCCGGGCCCGATCAACCCGTTTTCGACCGCCTCCCCGCCGAGCACGTTCGATTCTCTGCCCGTACCGGCCGCGAGTGCGCCGCCGTCGTGCAACGATGCGACGCCGGGACCGCGCCCCGGCCCGAACGATGTTTCGTGTCGTCAATTCACGTTTCTCGCCTACGGCGCGATCGTGTGCACCGACAACGTTGCAAACCACCTGTGCCTACCGCCGCCGCTGGGAAACGCGGCGTTCATCCTCGGCGAGTATCATCCGGAATTTTTAACGCTCACGCTCGACCCCTCGACGTATGCCGTGACGGCGACGGTGCCGGCGATCGCGTCGTTTCCCGGTGCCGGATTCTACGAGAGCAACGGGCACGACGGCGACAGTACCGTAACTGCGACGCTCGGCTTCTCGATCGCCGCACCGGTCGATGCTCCGAGCGCGACGGCGAGGCTGCGCCGCTAGCGAACCCCGAGCCGGTCGATCATGACCGCGGTCGGCAGCTTGATATTGCGTGCGAGTCGGAACATTGCCAGGAGGCGAATCGAATACCACGTGACGTCGATTTCGAACCGGCGCAGGCCGTGACGGGCCGAGAACGGGAAGGCATGATGGTTGTTGTGCCAGCCTTCGCCCCACGTAAGCAGCGCAACCCACCAGTTGTTCGTCGACCGGTCGCCGGTACGAAACGAGCGGTAGCCGCTATGGTGTGCCGCACTATTGACGAACCACGTGACGTGGTACGTTACCACGACCCGCACGAAGACACCCCAGATCAGCCACGGCCAGCCGCCGATTGCAAACAGCACGAGACCCAGAGCGATCTGCCACAGGAGGTACGTGCGCTCGAGAAACCGGTAAAAGGGGACTCCCGCGATGTCCGGCGCGAGCCGGCGTTGCTCGGCTTCGGTCGGGCGCGCATCGTTGCTCCGATAGAGCCACGCGACGTGAGCCCAGCCGAGCCCCCGATGCACGTTGTGCGGGTCGCCTTCGCGATCGGTATGGGCATGATGCGCGCGGTGCGTCGCGATCCATTCGAGCGGACCACCTTGCAACGCGAGGGTTCCACAAATTGCAATCAGGTACTCGAGCCACCGCGGGCACTGCAGGCTGCGATGCGTCAGCATCCGGTGAAATCCGAGGCTGATGCCGATCCCGCCCGTGACGTAGTGAAGAGCGACGGCAACCGCCATGGCCGGCCAGGTGAACGTGCCGGGGATCAGGGCGGCCAGCGCGCCGAGATGCAGCAAGAGAAGACCGAGGCCGGAGGCATTGCCCTTCGCGCGGACGCGACGCCGCGCGGCGATATCCTGGGTCATCGCGAAGCGAGTTCGCCCGGGCGGAGCTCCGCGGTCATGCCGCTCTGAAGCTCGGATCGGTAAAACATCCGCTACGCAGGCTCCTTTCGAGACCGGCCGTTACTCGAGCTGCATCGCTGGTTTTCGAGAGCAGGCAATTTGCGCCGGCCAGATGGCATGCGAGCGCCCACGGTTCCTCGAGCACGTCCGTGTACACGGCGATCAAGCATCGCGGGAGCACGAACCGCAACATGCGCAACATCTCGAGCGCATCGCCATCGAGCCCATCGACGTCGAGCACGAGAAGATGGGGGTCGAGCAATCCAAGCTCGGTCACGCCGAGCGCGGCGAGGATGACCGGCGGCGGATATCCGACGGCCGCAAGCGACGCGGTCAAACGCTCTACCGACCCGGCGCCGATCCGGGCCAGGCAAGAAATCCGGTTCGTTAGGGCCATCTCTGGCCACCGTTTCTTCAGTGATGCGACCCCGCGAAGGACCGGCGTGGCCACCTTGGGAAGCGACCTCCGCCGGCCGTAACACCGCCGGTGAAGCGCTATCGATCCCGCAATCACGATAACAGGTAAGCGAGGTCGCGCGTACCGTGAAACTTAGGGATGCTCACAGTGCCGCAGTCCGATATAGGCTCGGGCGATCATGAAGTCGTGCCGTTCGACGAGGTCCCGCCCTCCGACCCAATCCATTCGATCATCGGGACGATCCTCGAACTCGTGCCCGTCTCGCATTGGAGCTTCGCACGTTTCAAAGGGGACGCCGATGCCGATCAACTCCTCGCCGTGGGCAACGACGCGGAAGAGTTTCGCAAACTGCGCAAACAGTATATCTTGCAACGCGAGCGAACCGCCGGCGGCCCGAGCATCGCGGCGACGATTGATTCCGCCGGGCCCTATAGCAGCGGTCTCGCCCTGCTCTTCGCGGACAATCGCGCGAGGTTTGGCATTCTCTCGATGCTGCGCACGGACGATTTGGGACCCTTCACGTCGAGTGAGATTCGCGCGCTCACGTTTGCGCTCGATGCGGCCTCGGATCGCTTATCGGAACTTCGCCTCATGGAATCACAGGACGAGCGGCTGGCCGGCTTTCGTCTTGAGGACGGCGCCGGCGAACCGCAGCCAAGCGCCAGAACCGACGATTCCGCCGCGCACTACGTTCTCAACCGCGACCTCGAGATCGTCCTCGCTTGGACCGCCGAAAACGAGAGGCGCGTCGCGCTGACCCCTCTGCAGGTGCCGCTGCAGACCCACTTGCCATTCATTCTTCAAGAGGCCGTTCGCGAACTAACGGCGGCGTGGACGGACGAAACGGCGTCACAACAAAGCGGCGTCGCGCGGCCGGTGCCGTTTCTCGTCGTTCGAACGCGGCCGATGAGCGGCGCGGCGGGACTCTTTATCGGGGTCACCATCGAACGGACAAAGCCGGGCCGCTCGCTGACCGGCGCAGCCGCACGCTTTAGCATCTCACCGCGCGAGGTGCAAGTCCTGGCTCTTCTGCTCGACGGGCTTCACTTAAATGAGATCGCCGGTCGTCTCCATATCACGGCTTCGACCGTACAAGACCATATCAAGCGCCTGCTTGAAAAGACGCAAACCCACAATCGCTCCGAGATGACGGCGAAAATCTTGGGCTGGGGCCATGACCCGTCTGAGCCAAACCGCGGGTCCGTTTGATCTTCGGCCTCCGTCATCGCCGGCATCCCTAAGTTCCCCGGTGCCGCAGCAGCAGCAAAACTGCTAACCTGAAATGCTAGCTTCGAGGGCTCGAAGCCGGGAACGCCCATCGTAAAGCGCTCCGCGACCCAATCGGCCGAGCATCTCTACGAGGAAGAAAGCATGAAGGGTATTTCCATCTTACGTTTACTGGTCGTCGCGATGGTTGTCGCCGTTATCCCGTTGCCGGCCATGGCCCAGATATCGATCGGGATTGGAATCAACGTCGGCTATGCGCCACCCGCCATCCCCGTTTACCAGCAGCCCTACGTTCCGCAGCCCAACTACGTTTGGATGCCCGGCTACTGGGCCTGGAGCTATGAGGGTTACTATTGGGTTCCCGGGACATGGACCTACGCGCCGCAGCCCGGCTATCTGTGGACTCCGGGGTACTGGGGATGGAACGCCGGCAACTACGCCTGGAATCAAGGCTATTGGGGCACGTCGGTCGGCTACTACGGCGGCGTGAATTACGGCGCCGGCTACTACGGCAACGGATATGTCGGCGGCCAGTGGTCCGGCAACAATTTCCGCTACAACAGCTACGTGACCCGTGTCGGCGCCGGCTTCGGCGGCAACACGTACGTCAATCGCAACGTCTACGTCAACAATGCGACGGCGTCGACCGTCAGCTACAACGGCGGTCCGAGCGGCCTGCAAGCGCGCCCGACCCAATATCAGCTGGCCGTCGGACGATCGCATCACTTAGGGATGACGGCCGCGCAGCAGCAGCACGTTCAAGTCGCCGCGCAGGACCGCAACTTGCTTGCGAGCGTCAATCACAACCGTCCGCCGGTGCTGGCCGTCGCGCGTCCGCTTGCGACGAGCAATCGTCCCGCGGGCTTCGCCGCCGTCAGGACAAGCGATCGTGTGAGCGCGAAAACGCAAGCCTCCCACTCCGCTCCGCTCGCGTATCACGCTCCGGCAGCGCATGCCGCTCCCGCGTATCACGCTCCGGCAGCGCACGCCGCTCCCGCGTATCGCGCTCCGGCAGCGCACGCCGCTCCCGCGTATCACGCTCCGGCAGCGCACGCCGCTCCCGCGTATCGCGCTCCGGCAGCGCACGCCGTCCCCGCGTATCGCGCCCCGGCAGCGCACGCCGCTCCCGCGTATCGCGCCCCGGCAGCGCACGCCGCTCCCGCGTATCATCACGCTCCGGCAGCGCATGCCGCTCCGGCAGCTCACGCTGCGCCGGCGCACCCGGGCGACGACAAGCACGAGCAACGATAGGAACGAAATGAAAGCTCTTTTATGCCTCGCCACGGTGTTTGCGGCCACTAGCCTCATGGCCGTGCCCGTAAACGCGAACCACAAGGTCGGCTCTGCGACGTTCTCGGGGATCGTGAACCACGTCTCGGACAACAACATCAAAGTTACCGATCCGAAAACGCATCAGACGCTCGGCTTCCTGATCGTGCCGAAATTCGACCAGGTGTTTTCAGCCGACGGCAAGACCACCTATCAGATGAGGGCCATCAAAGCCGGCCAATACGTGAAGGTGTACTACGATCAAAAGTTCCTCGGTCAACGCCATGCCGATCGTATTCTTCTTCTCGCTCAAAACAACGCCGTAGAGAAAAAAGAATAGCGCCGCAATGATCTCTTCGCTCGCCCTCATCCTCGCGTTGGCGGCCGGGAATAATCCTGGGGCCGCGACGTGTAACGGCGCCGATCCGGCGATCACGAACGTCTCCTCGGCGGTCTCGAGAAATCCCGCCGAGGCAAACCAATACACGCTCACCGTGACGGTCACGAATCTCGGTTCGAAGAACCAGCCCGGCAACGTCCTGCAGTCGGTCGTAATCATCCTCGACCGCGCGAAGAACGGCGAAAAAGGCATCCCGCCGCTACGCGCCGGTCAGAAGTATTCGTTTACCTACGACGTGTTGCGCGCAAGCGGCGCGGCGCGCGGCACGACGGTGGTCAATTTTCACCTCGTGATGCATCAGCCGGCCGGCGCCGGAGCGCAGGACTGCTCGACGTCGAACGACTCCTATCGCGAAGTGATCTGACCGCTTACTTTATCTCGACCGTGGCTCCGACTTCGGCGAGCTTAGCCTTGATCTGCTCGGCTTCGTCCTTGGGGATACCGGTCTTGATCGCTTTGGGCGCGCTCTCGACGAACGCCTTAGCCTCGGTGAGGCCGAGGCTCGTGATTTCGCGGACCGCCTTGATGACCTTGATCTTCTCGCCGCCGATTTCGGTGAGGACCGCATCGAACTCGGTCTTCTCCGCAGCTTCGGCAGGCGCTACGGCTCCGCCGCCGGCGGCCGCGGCAACTGCGACCGGGGCCGCAGCCGAGACGCCCCACTTCTCTTCGAGGGCTTTAACGAGTTCGTTGAGTTCGAGAACGGTTAACTTCTCAACTTCCGAGATGAGATCGGCAACTGCCATGATGTCGTAACTCCTTTAAGATGCAGACTCGGCGAGTTGCTTCTCGCGA
>PMHP01000218.1 GCA_003158195.1 Vulcanimicrobiota bacterium
AGAAGCGCGAGTTTAAGAACGTGGGCTCGGGTGTCGCGCACATCCACTCCTCGTTCAATAACACGATCGTGACGATCTCCGATAACCAGGGCAGCGTGATCGCCTGGGCCTCAGCCGGCAACCTCGGCTTCAAGGGCTCAAAGAAGTCGACACCGTTCGCAGCGCAGATGGCGGCTGAGGCCGTTGCTCGCAAGGCCATGGATCACGGCATGAAGTCGGCGGAAGTCTATGTGAAGGGTCCGGGCGCCGGGCGCGAAGCAGCGATTCGTTCGCTGCAGGCCGCCGGTCTCGAGATCACCCTCATCAAAGATGTCACGCCGATTCCCCATAACGGCTGCCGCCCGCCGAAGCGCCGCCGGGTTTAGTAGGAAGAGAAGATGTCACGCTATACGGGTCCCGTTTGCCGCTTGTGCCGCCGCGAAACCGCGACGAGCAAGACCGGCGAGAAAATCAAGCTCTTCCTCAAGGGCGATCGTTGCCTCTCGAAAAAATGCGCCGTCGAGCGCCGCGGCACGGCGCCGGGCCAGAAGACGCCGGGCAAACCCAGCCGTCAGAAAGTCTCCGAATACGGCCGCCAACTGCGCGAGAAGCAGAAGATGCGCCGCTACTATGGCGTCCTCGAAACGCAGTTCGAGAACTACTTCCGCGAAGCGGCGCGCGTCCCGGGTCAGACCGGCAAGACGTTTCTTCAACTGCTCGAGCGCCGGCTCGATAACGTCGTGTACCGTATGAACCTCGCGATGAGCCGGGCGCAGGCGCGTCAGCTCGTTACGCACCGCCATTTCCGCGTCAATGGCCGCATCTGCAACATCCCATCATTCCAGGTGAAGCCGGGCGACGTAATTACGCTCGGCGATCGCTCGAAGTCGTCGACGGTCTTCCAGGCCAACGCCGACTATGCGCGCAACCGTCCTCACCCCGAGTGGCTCGCCCTCGACGATGCGGAGCTCGCGATCAAAGTCACCGGGCTACCGTCGCGCGAACAAATCGACACGCCGGTCGACGAGCAACTGATCGTCGAATACTACTCGCGCTAACCCTACCTACCAAGCCGCTGTTAGGCGTCCGATCGTAGCCCGCGGGGCGGGGTACGGATAACGTAAACAGCAACAAAGGACAAACCACCCACAATGACCGTCATGGATTCCGCCCAAAACTCTCAAATCGAAGTTCGCGAACGCCGCGACAACTACGCGAAGTTCGTCATCGAACCGCTGGAACGCGGCTTCGGAATCACGCTCGGCAACTCGCTGCGCCGCGTGCTCCTGTCGTCGATCCCCGGCGCTGCCGTCACGTACGTCAAGATCGACGGCGTCCTGCACGAGTTCTCGACGATCCCCGGTATCGTCGAAGACACGACGAACCTGCTGCTCAACCTCAAAGGCCTGCCGATCAAACTCGACACCGACGAACCCAAAGTGCTCACACTTTCGGTCACCGGTTCGAAGGAAGTTACCGCCTCCGATATTACGCCGGACGCCGACGTCGAGATCCTCCAGCCCGACTACCACATTGCGACGATGACCGCGAAGTCGGCCCGCCTCCAGATGGAGATCGGCGTCGAGAAGGCGCGCGGCTACGTGACGGCCGACAAGCAGAAGAACGTCGAGCACATGATCGGGCTCATCCCGATGGATTCGATCTTTTCGCCGATCCGCAAGTGCAACTTCACCGTCGACGATACGCGCGTCGGTCAGTCGGTCGATTTCGATCGCCTCACCCTCGAGATCGAGACCAATGGTTCGATCACGCCGGACGACGCACTCTCGACGGCGGCGACGATCCTCCAAGAGCAGCTCGATCTATTCGTGAACTTTACCCAGGAAGAGAAACCGCCGGCCGCCGCGCCCGCGAGCGAATGGGACATCCCGGTTGAGACGCTCAACCTTTCGGTGCGCTCGTTCAACTGCCTCAAGCGCGCGGGCATCTCGAAAGTTTCCGAATTGCTCGACATGAGCGAAGACGAGATCATCAAGATGCGCAACTTCGGCAAGAAGTCGCTCGACGAGATCAAGGCCGTTCTTGAAGAGCGCGGTCTCTCGCTGCGCCAGCCAGTCTAAGAGGAAGCGATGCCCCACCAGATTTCAAAGAAACGTCTTTCGCGAACGGACGGGCATCGCAAAGCGCTGCTGCGGAATCTCGCGACGTCCTTCTTCAAGCACGAAAAGATCGAGACGACCACGACCAAGGCCAAGGAAGTCTCGAAAGTCATCGAGCGCCTGATCACGACGGCGCGCCGCGGTGACCTCCACTCGCGCCGGTTGGTTGCCGAGTACCTGCTCGAACCGGCCGTCACCAAGAAGCTCGTCGATCAAATCGCTCCCGCGCTCAAAGATCGCACCGGCGGTTACACCCGCATCGTGAAGACTCGCGTTCGCCCCGGCGACGCCGCCGAGCTCTCCCTCCTCGAACTCGTGAGGTAAGAGGAACGCCGAACGAGGCGTTCGCAACTCAATGATAGCCGATTCGCCCAGTACCAATCCGCAGCAGCTCGCGACGGTCGTGCGTGAGTTCGTTGCGGATGCGCTGACGCCGATCTCCGCATACATCGCCCTGGCCACGCCGGGGCGTTCGTGTCTGCTGGAGTCGGTCGAGGGGACCGACCGGATCGCCCGCTACTCGTTCATTGGTCTCGACTATCTCGAAGCCCAGTCGTTCAACGACGATCCGGAGATGCTCGACAAGATTCGGGCGACGATCGCAGGCTTCTCGCTCGATACGGCCGGCCTGCCGTTCTCCGGCGGCGCCGTCTGCATCTTCACGTACGACGCCGCGCGCGTTCTGGAACGAATCGGCCCCAAACCTCCGGCGGACGTCGCGTTTTCGGATGCGCTGCTCCTGGTTCCGGGCACGTGGGTCGTGTTCGATCACTTCACCCACAAGGTTACGCTCATTGGCCTCGGCCGCGAGGAGGCCGAACGGGGCGAAATCGAGGCACGGCTCGACCGCTACATCGCCCAGCTGCTCGGTTCGCGGCCGACGGTTCCGGGGAACGTCCGTGCGAACGGTCTCGTGCGCCAATCGCTTTCGCAGGGTGAGTTCATCGAGCGCGTCGGTCGCGCCAAGAACGCGATCTACGAAGGCGACGTGTATCAGTTGCAGCTCGGCATCCGCTATTCGTGCGAGCTAGACGGCACCGCCTTCGACTTCTACCGCCAGATCCGCACGCGCAACCCGTCGCCGTACATGTTTTTCATCGAGCACGACGGGCGTGCGATCTTCGGCGCGTCGCCCGAGTTTCTCGTGCGGCTCGACGGTACGCGTGCGCGCATCCGCCCGCTCGCAGGAACGCGGCCGCGGGGACCGACGCCGGAGCGCGACAACGAGATCGCGGGCGAACTGCTCGCCAACGCCAAGGAACGTGCCGAACACGTGATGCTGGTCGACCTCGGACGCAACGATCTCGGGGCGGTTTCGACGACGGGCAGCGTACGGGTCGACGAACTGATGCTCGTCGAGCGCTATAGCCACGTCATGCACATCGTCTCGAACGTCACAAGCGAACTTCGCTCCGATCGCGACGCGCTCGATCTGTTCGCCGCGGCCTTCCCGGCCGGAACGGTCACCGGCACGCCGAAGATTCGCGCCATGCAGCTCATCGACGGTTTGGAGCCGATCGCGCGGGGGTTTTACGCCGGTAGCGTCGCGCACATCGACTTCAACGGCGACATGGATTCGTGCATCATCCTGCGCAGCGTCGCGACGGCCGGTGGCCGCGCGTACTGGCAGGCGTCCGCCGGGATCGTCGCCGATAGCGACCCGCTTGCCGAGTACGACGAAATCCTCGCAAAGACGCGGATCGTGCGCGAAGTCTTGGGTCTCGACTGATGAACCTGCTTCTGGTCGACAACTACGATTCGTTCACGTACAACCTCGCGCATCTGTTCGGCTCGCTCGGGGTAGAAGTCGACGTCGTGCGCAACGACGATGCTTGGCTCGACGCGGACGCGATCGCCGGCGCCGATGCCGTCTGTATCGGGCCGGGCCCCGGACGTCCGCGCGAGGCGGGAAAATCGATGCAGACGATCGGCTGGGCCATCGAGAAGAAGCGGCCGCTCATCGGCGTGTGTCTCGGACAGCAGGCGATCGCCGAATACTTCGGCGGCGTCGTCGAGCACGCGCCGCAGTTGATGCACGGAAAAACGTCGTCCATCAAGCACGACGGGACCGGCGTGTTTGCAGGGATGCCGCTGCCGTTCGATGCGACGCGTTACCACTCGCTGTGCGTGGCGCACGACCCGTTTCCCGCCGATCTCCGGGTCATCGCGGCAAGCGACGATACGGTCATCCAAGGCATCGCCCATCGCACCCTTCCGATCTATGGCGTGCAGTTCCATCCCGAGTCGGTCTTGACGCCCGAGGGCCATCGCATCTTCACCAACTTCATCGCACTCGCGGCGAAGCCGTGAGCGCGTCGGCCGATTTTCGTTCGCTGTTGCGGGCGCTGATAGCCGGAGAGGATCTCGACGCCGAGCAGATGGCGTATGCGATCGGCGCGATCATGGACGCGGAATGGTCGCCCGTGCAGGCCGGCGGGTTTCTTGCGGCGCTGGCGACCAAGGGCGAGGCGGCGGCGGAAGTTTTCGGCGCGGCCGAGGCGATGCGCGCGCGCTGCCTTCACGTCGAGCACGACCTCGAACTCGTCGTCGATACGTGCGGAACGGGCGGCGACGGTGCGCACACGATCAACGTGTCGACCGCGGCCGGCTTCGTGCTCGCGGGCTGCGGCTTGCACGTCGCCAAGCACGGGAACCGGGCCGCCTCAAGCTTGTGCGGGAGCGCCGACGTTCTCGAGGCTTCCGGCATCGCCATCGACGTCGGTCCCGAGACGGCGCGCCGCCAGCTCGAACGCGACCGGTTCGCGTTTCTGTTCGCGCCGCGTTACCATCCGGCGGCCAAAGAAGTCGCTCCGGTGCGCCGCGAACTCGGCGTGCGCACGATCTTCAACATCCTCGGGCCGCTCGCAAATCCCGCGCGGGCGACCCATCAGGTGATCGGCGTCGCAAGCGAAAAGCATCTCGACCTCGTGGGCGCGGCATTGCAGTCGCTCGGGTCGCGGGCGGGGGCGATCGTCCACGCGCGAAGCGGAATCGACGAGATCGCGGGCGATGCTCCAACCGACGTCTATCAATTCGGGGCCGGCCGGGCCCGGCGCTGGACGCTCGATCCGCAAAGTGTCGGCGTCGAAGCCCCGGCCGGCGCACTTGCGGGCGGAAGCCCGGCGCACAACGCCCAAGCACTTCGTTCCATTCTCGAAGGCGAGCAGACGCCGCGTGCCGACGTCGTCGCCCTCAACGCCGCCCTCGTCCTCGTCGTCGCCGAGCGGGCATCCGACCTTCGCGAAGGTCTCGCGCTCGCGCGCAGCAGCCTCGCAACCGGCGCCGCCCTCGCCGCTTTCGACCGCCTTCGTTACCCAACAGAAATGGAGTATGCGTAATGGGCCCCCGCCCTAAGGGACGGGGCCTTATGGTCCGCCTATTGAGCGGCCACATGCGGACGCATTACATCGCCCGTTGGAGCAAGAGCACTCACTCCAATCTTCGCGAGATTGCGGGCCGCATTGCGGTCGCTGTGCGCGAAGATACCACACGAATTGCAGAGAAAACGATGGCGCGAACGCTGCCCCAATTCACCGCACGCGGAGCAGGTCTGGGACGTGAACGCCGGATCGAGGTAGACGACTGCTATCCCAAACGCTTCGGTCTTGTATTCGACAAACTTCTGCAACTGGGACCAGGCCCACCTATGCAAACGCGTCCGCATCCGCTTTCCCATCCGAATGCGAGTTCGGATGTTCTTGAGATTCTCCAAGGCAATTGCGCCGCAGCCGCTGGTATGGGCTTCGGCGACGATTTGGGCGCTGATCACGTGGTTGACGTGTCGCACATGTCGCGACTCCCGGCCAGAGACGTGCGCCAGCAATTGCTTTGCCGACTGCGAGCCGTTGCCTTGGAGCCGCTTGCGAAATGCCAAGAAGCGATCACGCGTATTTCTGAGCTTTCCACCTCCATAGAGCGTACCGCCGCTTGTAGCGGCGACTATGTTCTCACCAAGATCGACACCCAAGACGCCCGTTTGGGGCGATCGTTCAACTTTCGGGAGAACGATCATAAGATGCAGATACCAACAGTCGCGGCGCCGCACGAGGTCGGCCTCCCTCACCGCTCCGCAATCGAGATAGCTACGCTGGAAGGCGCCAAGTCTCATTGCGACGCGTTCGCGGCCTTCCTTAGTAAAAATCGAAAGGGTTCCATCGACGAGCCGAAAGGTACGAGCATCGACGTGAACGGAGCCCTCTCTGCGGAAAGTCAGGAGCTTCCAATCACGCCCGTTCGCACGGTGCACCCGAAGGCCTTGCGCTGCCAGGTGGTGCAGCTTGACAGCATTGCAGCACCGGTGCTCGACCGCAAGGTACGCCGCGGCATTGCACGCGGCGGAATACGTCGCTTGCAGAGCGGCGAGCTTCGCAGCGTGCGGCTCTGTAGGCAGCAACCTTATTGCGATCGTACGCGTCATTATCACAATACTAATTGTCGGCTGCGCCACATGCCTGGCACACTGCAGCCCAGGCACTTTTCTTTCGGCGTTAGCGCCGGAATCGCCAGACGGAGAGTTTGATGAGCGATATCCTCGAGCGCCTGTACGCGGCCAAGGCCGCGTCGCTTGTCGAAGAGGAGGCGCGCGAAAGTTACGCGGAGGTCGCGGAACGCGCCGCGGCGCGGCGCGGCGAGCGGCGCAGTTTTGCGGCGGCGCTGCGGGAGGCGCGCGGTCCGGCCGTCATCGCGGAGATCAAGCGCGCTTCGCCCTCGGTCGGACTGATCGCACGCAATTTCGATCCGGCCCTGATCGCGGCGACGTATCAGGAGGCGGGGGCCGACGCGATCAGCGTCATCACCGAGGCGGACCATTTCCTGGGTGACCTGTCGTACCTCGAGATCGCGCGCAAGCACAGCACCAAGCCGATCTTGCGGAAAGATTTCCTCTCGAAGCGCTATCAGATCGCGCAGGCCGCTGCCTACGGAGCCGATGCCGTGCTCCTGATCGTCACGGGCCTCGACGATGCGACCTTGCGCGAACTGTCTGCGGAAGCCGCGAGCTTCTCGCTCGACACGCTCGTCGAAGTCCACGACGAGGAAGAGCTCGCCCGCGCGCTTGCGCTGGACGGCGCCGTCATCGGCATCAATAATCGCGACCTGCGCACGTTCGAGACGGATCTCGGCGTGACGCGTCACCTCATGCCGCTCGTGCCGGCGGGGCGCCTGGTCATCAGCGAAAGCGGCGTGCACGAACCGGGCGACATCACCGAACTCCACGCCGCGGGTGCTCGCGGATTCCTGATCGGCGAGGCACTGATGCGCGCGGAGGATCCGGCTGCGTTCATCGACGGACTGAAGAAAGCGTCCGTTTCGCTCACGTGACCCATCCGCGGCGGACGCGGATAAAATTCTGCGGCATGACGTCCCCTGGGGACGTCGAGCTTGCCGTCGAAGCCGGTGCCGACGCGGTCGGCGTCATCCTTGCCGAGAGCGCCCGGCGCGTCTCGCTCGACGAGTTGCCCGCGATCGCCGCGGCGATCCCGCTCTTCGTTGCGCGCATCGGCGTGCTTGCCGACCAGGGAGGGCGCGAGGCCAACGCGTTGCGCGCGCTCGGCTTTACCCTGCAATTCAATGGCGATGAGTCTCCAAGCGATTGCGATGAGCTCGCCGGCGGCACGCCGTATATCAAGGCGTTTCACGTAGGCCCGATGGACCGCGAGATCGATCTCGAGCAGTGCGGCGCTTACGCGAACGCATTCTGGATGTTCGACTCGCGCGTCCCCGCCTTGCGCGGCGGAACGGGCGTCGCCTTCGATTGGCACCTTGTCGAGCCGGTCAGCGAAGCACATCGCATCGTCATCTCCGGCGGCCTCAACCCGGACAACATCGGCGTCTGCGTGCGCCGCGTCCGCCCCTTCGCCGTCGACGTCCGCAGCGGCATCGAAACTGCCGGCGCCAAAGACCCCGAGAAGATGCGCGCCTTCGTTCGCACGGTGCGCGCCGCTGACGCGAGCTAGTGAAGACCTGAAAATAGCGGCCAAGTTTGTCATCCTGAGCGGAGCGCCAAAGGCGCGCAGTCGAAGGACCACCGCAGCATGGCCCCCTCGTCAGCTCGGCGTGACATTTGCGTCGCGGT
>PMHP01000157.1 GCA_003158195.1 Vulcanimicrobiota bacterium
ATTTATTCGCGGCTCGTCCTGCCGAGCAATATTCAGAAGCGATCGCGGCTTCAACTGAACGAACGAAAGCTAATAACCGTTGATCTCGATCACCGCTTTCAGAAACCGCGGCGTTAAGTTCACCGCGCGAATCACGGACNNGGGGCGGCCCGATAGTGTACCGGCCCGTATCGTACAGGCGAATGATATTTACTTCCGGATAAGAGTGCCGCGACTCAAAAATTGAGATCTCCAAGATCTTCCCTGGACGCGCCGCCACGCTTCCGGCGTCCCAGATCGCGGCAGCACATAAAAGGATCGAAGCAGCGATGATCACCCAAGTGACAAATGTGGGCCGTGTCGATGAAACCGGTCGCAAGTTAATTCGACTTCATAACAGGTGACAGCGGAGCAGGCTTCAGATTGCAGTCGGGCCTGCCTCGTTCGATTAGGAGCCCAAACACTATCGCCAAGACATCCACAGCGGCAAGTTTGCTTTCGCCGATTTCGCGATAAATCGTACTCTTAGGTTGACGTATCAAAGCGGGCGATTCCTGTGGATCAAATTCGCTGACCGATCCGTCGGCGTGAAAGACGGCCGGCNNCCGGCACGGTCTCGATGATCCAATACAATCACTACGCCTTGTTGCTGACGACGGAAGACATCTTCGGGGTCGCGCCGCTCGGCTAGAGATGGCCGCTCACGCAACCGTTTGATCGGAATGGACTTTACAGACGCGTGTTGACGGCGTGGTCCGCTATCCTAGTGGTGGCCCAGCAGCAAGACCGGGCTGCGCCGACGAACGGCTGCGAGCGCCGCCATGTCTCCGGCGTCGGCGGTTAAGATCGCCGAACCAGCGGAAGCGTCGGCGGTAGCAACGATGATCGCATCGATTGTGTCCCGCAAGGGGCGCCTCGCACGATAACGCAACGCCCCTGCCTCGCGCGCCAACTCTTCCGAAAGCTCGACCATCGTCGGTTCGAGAACACGCAACACGTTATTGAGTGCGGCATCGCGTGCACTGCCGGTCGTCGATTCGGCTATTACGACCGTGGGGACGGCAATTTCCGTTTTTTCTTCGATTGCGCGCTCGAGGTAGCGGCGGACTCCGCTTTTTTCTTCGGCGAGCGCTGAGAGCGCGCAAGAGTCCAATACGAGACGGTTTGCTCCCAAAGGCGATCTCCTTCGCGGCGGCCCTCTTCACTAATCGGGTTTCGCGCTTCCATTTCGTCGAGCAATGCCTTGAGGCGCATGCGCGTGAGCTCTTGCTTCAACGCGTCGTCAATGAGAAAAGACACGGTCACGTGAGGCGCTAGCCGACGGATCTCTTCTAACGTCTGCTCGTCAACTGTTACCGAGAGCTTCTTGACCTTGCCCATTTCACACTTATCCTACCACGGTAGGATAGGCCACGCAAATAGTTGCCCCTCGACAAGCTCGGGGTGACACGACCCGCATTTGTTGCGGTGATGCTAGCGCGACAGGTAGCGTTTGCGGAGTTCGTCGGCGACGACGGCGAGGAGGATTACGGCACCGAGGACGATGTCTTGGGTGTAGGACTCGATGCCGAGCAGGTTCATGACGTTGTTGAGCAGACCGATGAGCAACGCGCCGAAGAACGTTGAGACGACGCTGCCGCGGCCGCCGGCGAGGCTGGTGCCGCCGACGACGACCGCGGCGATCGATTGCAATTCGCTGCCGATTCCGGTGTTCGGCGAACCCGATTCGAAGCGCGCCATCAAGAGCAGTCCGGCGATCGCCGCGCAACCGCCGGAGATCACGTAGACGAGGGTCTTCACCCGAGCGACGTTGATCCCGGCGAGCCGCGCGGCTTCTTCGTTGCCGCCGATGGCGAAAACATATCGGCCGAAGCGCGTGCGCGTCAACAGAATCGCGAACAAAGCGACGAGCACCGCCATCCAGAGCACGGGAATCGGAATTCCCGGCAGGCCGAGCGCGTGCAGCGGACCCTGAAGAAAAAACCCGGTTCCCATCGCATCGAACGCCGTCGAGTTCACCGCGACCGGCCGGCCGTGCGCGAGTTTGAAGGCGAGGCCGCGCGCCATCAGCATCATCGCAAGCGTGGTGATGAACGGCGGAAGGTTTAATCGAACGACCGGCACCGCGTTCACGAAGCCCGCGGTGCAGCCGACCGCGAGTCCGACGATGAGGGTCGCGACGACGAGCGCGAAACCCTGGAGCGGCACAGCGTTCGCGAAGCTCGCCATCACGACGCCGGTCAGCTCGATCAGCGAGCCGACCGAGAGATCGATGCCGGCCGTGATGATGACGAAGGTTTGACCGATCGCAAGGATTGCATTGTAGGTGATCTGGCGCAGCACGTTCGTGAGGTTGCCGGGTGTCAGAAACGCGCCGTGGGAGAAGACGTTGACGATCGTAACCACGATCGCAAGCGCTACGATCGCGCCCCCGGTTCGTAAAAGACGCGCGCGCGCCGCCCTCGCGTGCTCGGCCTCGGCAGTGGCCTCGAGTTGCGCGGTGCCGGGCGCTTCGGCCACTACGCGGCGACCCCGGTCACGCGGCGACCCCGGTCGCGACGGCGATCACCGCGTCGGGGGTCGCCTCGCCGCGCGCGAACTCCGCACGGATGCGGCCATCACGCACGACGAGGACGCGATGCGACATCCCGAGCACCTCGGGCAGCTCGCTCGAGACCATCACGATGCCGGCTCCGCGCCGAAGCAAGTCGACCATAAGCAGGTAGATCTCGGCCTTCGCGCCCACGTCGATTCCGCGCGTCGGCTCGTCGAACAGGTAGACGAGCGCGTCGCCGATCAGCCACTTCGAGAGCACGACCTTCTGCTGCGTGCCGCCGGAGAGATTGCGCACGATCTGCTCGCCGCTCGGCGTGCGAATGCGCAGCTCGGCGATCTCGCGCGCGGTGACGGCATTCTCTTTGGCCCGATCGATGAAACCGTTACGCTCGAAGGCGTCGAGGTGTGCGAGCGTCGTATTCTCGCGCACGCTCATCCCAAGGACGAGGCCTTGGGCCTTGCGATCCTCCGTGATCAGGGCGATGCCGGCTTCGATCGCCGAATGCGGGCCGTGAACGATGACGTGCTTACCCGCGACGTCGATCTCTCCCGAGGTCGGGACATCGGCGCCGGCAATCGCGCGGACGATGTCGGTGCGGCCCGCCCCGACGAGGCCCGCAAGCCCGACGATTTCGCCGGCGCGCACCGAGAACGAGACGTCGTTCACCGGCACGCCCGCCGCCGACGAGAGCCCCTTGACCTCGAGCACCACCGGGGCGTCTGCGGCGACCGGCGGCAAGTCCGGGAAGTGCGCAGCGAGCGGGCGCCCGACCATCAGCCGGATCATCTCGTCCCGCGGCATCTCGGCCGTCGGGCGCGTCTCGACGGTCTTCCCGTCGCGCAGAACCGTGATCCGATCGGAGATGCGCGGCAGTTCTTCGAGCCGGTGTGAGATGTAGACGAACGCGACGCCCTGCGCCCGGAGTTGCCCGATCAGCGCGAACAGCGCGTCGATTTCGCGCTCGGTCAGGGCGGCGGTGGGCTCGTCCATCACGATCAGCCGGGCCTTGCGCAGGAGCGCCTTCGCGATCTCGGTCAGCTGCTGTTGTGCGACCGTCAACTTGCGAGCGGGCAGTGCGAGCGGCAGCGCAATCCGCAGCTCGGCCAGGACTTCGCCGGCGCGCGCGATCGCAGCCCGGCGGTCGAGGAAGCCGCGCGTCACCGGTTCGTGCCCGAGCAGCAGGTTGTCGACGACGCTAAGATCGGGAACCAGGTTGAACTCCTGATAGATCATGCCGATGCCGAGCAGCTCGGCCGCGCGCGGACCGTCGATCGCGACCCGCGCACCATCGATCTCGATCGTTCCCGCGTCCGCGCGATAGGCGCCGGCGAGGATCTTCATCAGCGTCGATTTCCCCGCGCCGTTCTCTCCGACGAGCGCGTGGACTTCGCCGCTCTGCGCGTCGAACGAAACGCCGTCGAGCGCGCGAACGCCCGGGAACGTCTTCACGATGCCCGTCATCCGCAGAAGCGGCGGGCCGGCCGGCGAGCTTACTTCGCGTCCGCTTTCGTGTACGTCCCGACCGCGACGGCGATCTTCGCAGGTGGCGTCTTGCCGGAGAAGGAGTCGTGAATCGCGTCGATCGTCTTCGCGCCGATTTGGTCGGGGTGCTGGATCGCATCGCCGTACATCGATCCCTTCTTGATCGCCGTGCGCGCTTCTTGGGTCGCATCATACCCGATCACCGCGATCTTCCCGGTCAGCCCCGCCGCGTCGATGGCGCGGGCCGCACCGAGCGCGGAATCGTCGTTGATGCCGAAGATGCCCTTGAGGTCCTTATGCGACTGCAGGATGTCTTCGGTCGCCGAACTCGCCTTCGCGCGTTCCCCGCCGCCGTCGATGTCGGCGACGATCTTGACGTTCGGACAGCCCGACGCGATCGCGGCCTTGAAGCCCTTGACGCGATCTTGGACGCTCGTCACTTCGGGCTCATCGAGGATCGCCACGCTTCCACCCGCGGCGCCGAGCGCGGCGCACATCAACTTGCCCGCCTGACCGCCGCCCTGGACGTTGTCGCTTGCGATATGTGCGACGACCTTGCCCTGGTTCGATGCGTTCGCGATGTCCGCCGTAAACACCGGGATGCCCGCCGTGTTCGCTTCGACGATCGCACTGCCGATCGCTTGCGAATCGTAGGGCGTGAGCACGATCGCCGCGACCTTCTGCGAGATGAAATCCTCGACTTGACTCTGCTGCTTGGAGTTATCGCGGCTCGCGTCGACGACGACGACCGTATAGCCGTACTTCGCCGCCTCGGATTTCATTCCGGATTCCATGTCCTGGTAGAATTGCGCTTCGCGATTTTGAATCGAGACGCCGATCGTCTTCCCGCCCGAACTCGTCGAGGTCGACGTCGAAGAATTCTGGCCGCTGCACGCCGCGAGCGCGACGAGTGCCGGAATCAGCACGGCAGAAAAACGAGTGACGGTCAAGCGCGATACCTCCCTTCGATTGAGATCCAAATACCAGTTTTGTCACGCTGAGCTTGTCGTAGCGCCGGAAGGATCCACGCTACGGTGGTCCTTCGACTTCGGGCCTGCGGCCCTACGCTCAGGATGACAAATTGTTCATTCCTTCCATGTGGTCCGGTGGGCCATGTACAACTCATGCGCGTACGCGTTCCGCGAGCCCTGCGAACGCGCGCGCGAGGTCTGCGATGATATCGGCTTCGTGCTCGATGCCGACCGAGATGCGCAGTGTCGCATCGCTGACGCCGAGCGCCTGGCGTGCTTGCGGTGTCAGCGGACGATGCGAACTCACCGCGGGATAGCTTATTGTCGTCGCGACTTCGCCGAGGCTGTGGACGATCGCGATCGTCTCGAGACCGCGCAGGAACGGATCGACCGCCGCGGAGCCGCCGGCGAGATCGAAGGCGACGATGCCGCCGGTGCCGCTCGGGTAGAGCCGTGCGACGAGTTCGCGCTGCGCGGCATGCAGTGACGGATGATGGACCGCGGCGACCTCGGGAACCGTAGAAAGATAACGCGCGACCGCCGCAGCGTTCCGGCTGTGGCGCTCCATCCGCAGCGCCAGCGTCCGCAAGCCGCGCAGAGCAAGCCACGCCTCGAAGTGCGGCATCGTGGCGCCGGTTCGGACCAAGCGGCCCCGGATCGCCTCGATGAGATCGCGCCGCCCGGCGACGACGCCGGCCCCGACGTCGCCATGGCCGCCCAAATACTTTCCGACGCTGTGGACCACGAGGTCGGCCCCAAAATCCAGCGGCCGGCAGAGCGCCGGCGTCGCGAACGTCGCGTCGACGATCAGCGCGGCGCCGGCATCATGCGCGAGCCGCGCCAGCGCCGGCAGGTCGGCAACGTTCATGAGCGGATTGGTCAGCGCCTCGACGTACAACACGCCCGGCCGGAGGGAGGCAAGCGCCGCGGCGACCTCGCCGAGATTCTGCTGGTCGACGTATTCGACCCGAACGCCGGCTTTACGATAGTCGTTCTCAAGTAGGGCAAAGGTCCCGCCATACAGTTCCTGGGTAGCCAAAAGGGTCGCGCCGGGCGTCAGCGCGGTGCCGACCGCGGCGTGAATCGCCGACATCCCCGCAGCCGCCCCGGCCGCCGCTTCCGCACCTTCGAGCTCTGCGATCGCCGACTCGAACTGCGCGGCGTTGGGGCCGCCATAACGCCCGTAAACGGCGCCCTGCTTGACTCCCGCGTAGATCGCCTCGACATCCGCGAGGTCGGCAAACTCGTACGACGAGGCCTGAAAAAGAGGTGGGCTCGAAGCCCGGTTGAGCGGGATCGCCAGCCTGCCCGCGTGGACGGCAGCGGTGTCGGGGTGGCGCTCGGACAACGGATCTTCCCTTCTTCGACGGTGCGTTCACGGGGCTTATCCACATTCGGGCTCTTCGCGCCTGTGCAACATGTGGAAAGCTTAAGACGCTTTTCAACGGCGAGCGCGGCCTTCCGGGACATTCTGACATTCTTGCGAATCCGAAGCCCGCCGATGCCACCCGAAAAGACTCCGCATCTCGACCCGGTCATCGCCCTTCTCCTGCGGGCACTGCCGGCGCGTGACGTCGATCCCAAAAGCCCCGAGCAGGTCCGCGCCGACTTTCGCCGGCTCACGAGATTCGCGCCGTATCGCGGTTCGGGCAAGGTGGCCGGCATAGAAGACTTCGCCTTGGACGGCGGGTTGCGCGCTCGCCTCTACCGGCCCGCGGCGGCGGGACCGGTCCCGACGGTCGTCTTCTTTCATGGCGGTGGATGGGTCGTCGGCGATCTCGACGGCTACGATGCTCAGTGCCGGCGCTTACGCGACCTCACCGGCGCCGCGATCCTGAGCACCGAGTACCGGCTCGCGCCCGAGGCGCCCTTTCCGGCTGCGGTCCAGGACTGTTTGAACGCGACGCGGTGGGCCGCACGCAACGTCGCGCGACTCGGCGGCGATGCTAGCCGGCTGGCGGTCGCCGGCGACAGCGCCGGAGCGAATCTCGCGACGGTCGTCGCGCAAGCGCTGCGCGGCGAAGTTGCATTGCGCGCCCAACTGCTGCTCTATCCCGCGCTCGACTCCGTCGGTTTGCGTTCGGGTGAAGCGTCCGCACGATTTCCTTCGCACGCGCGCTATGCGAGCGGTTACTTCCTGACGCTGCGACGCATGAACTGGTACGCGGATCGCTACGTGCCGAACGAAGACGATCGCGCCGACCCGCGGGCCTCGCCGCTGCGCGCGCCGGAGTTCGCAGGTCTCGCACCGGCAGTGATCGCGACGGCCGGGTTCGATCCATTACGCGACGAGGGCCGCGCGTATGCGGCCGCTTTGCGCGCTGCGGGCATTGCGACGACGTACCTCGAGTTTGGATCGCTCGTGCACGGCTTCTTTGCGCTCGCATCGTTTTCGCCCGGCGCGCGGCGCGCGGCGCAGGCATGTTGTGCTGCATTTAAAAGCCTGCTCGAATGAAAGACCGAGTCGCGCTCGTGGTCGCGGCGCTTGCGGGCGCGCTGCATTTGGCGACCGCGAACCGCTACGACGTCTTCCGCGACGAACTGTACTTCATCGTCTGCGGGCGTCATCCGGCGTTCGGCTACGCCGATCAGCCGCCGCTCGTGCCGCTATTCGCCGCCGGGTTGTACGCGCTGGGCGCGCAAACGTGGCTGCTGCGCCTCCCGGCAATTTTGGCCGCGGCGGGACTCGCGGCTCTTACCGTCGCGTTCGTGCGCTTGCTCGGAGGCCGCGACGGCGCGGCCTGGATCGCCGGCATCGCGGTCGCCACCGCGCCGATGCTGATGGGCCTGACCTCGACGTTGAACACGACGGCCTGCGAGCCGTTGTGCTGGACCGCGATCGCATATCTGCTGGCGCGCGCCGTGTTGCGCGACGAGCGCCGCTCGCTCGTGTGGGCCGGCGTCGTCGCGGGGGTGACCATGGAGGTGAAGTACGCGTTGCCATTGTGGCTTGCGGCGCTCGCGATCGGTCTCTTGCTCACCCCCGAGCGGCGCATCTTTGCGCGGCGCGAGCTGTGGATCGGGATCGCGCTCGCGACGGCGATCGCGTTACCGTCCGTCATCTGGCAAGCGCTCCACGGTTTTCCGTTCGCCGAACTCGTTCACAACGCGCACCTCAAGGACCAACCCGCTTCGCCGCTCGGATTCGTGGCCAATCAGGTGCTCGTCATGAACCCGCTCTTCGCGCCGATTTGGCTTGCGGGCATCGCGGCGCCGTTTGCGTTTCGCGATCTGCGCGCGGCGCGATTCCTATCGGTCGCGTTCGCCGTCTGCGCGGTGGCGATCGTTGCCAGCCATGGAAAAGACTACTACCTCACGCCCGCCTACCCGCCGCTTCTTGCGCTCGGCGCGATTGCGATCGAGCGGCTAATCCGCAACGCGTACGTCCGCGCTGTCTATCTCGGCGCCGCCCTCGTGCTCTCCGCCGCGATCGCGCCGCTGGCGTTGCCGATCCTCTCGCCGCCGGTGTTGCTTGCGTACGAGCGCGCGATCCATCTCACCGCAAACGCGCAAGAACGGGCCGACGTCGGCAACGCGATGCCGTCGCTCTACTCCGATATGCTCGGCTGGCACGACTTCGTCCGCGAGGTCGGCATGGCGTTCGACAAGCTTACCCCGGCGCAGCAGTCCGAGACGTCGATCCTTGTCGACAACTACGGTGAAGCGGCCGCGCTCGACATCTACGGGGCTCCCTATCACCTCCCGCCCGCGCTCTCGGGACATAACCAATATTTCCTCTGGGGCCTGCGCGGCCAGCATCCCGTCGACGTGTTGCGGATCACGAGCGACGTTCCCAGTATGCGCCCCTACTGCGCGATCGTGCAACTGCTCGGCATCACGGGATCCACCTACGCTCGCTCGTTTGAAAACGGCAAGGCGATCGCGTTTTGCGTTCGCGTGCACCCGCCGCTCCAAACGCTTTGGCCGCTTGAAAAAATGTTTATCTGAAATGCCACGCAGCTTGGATCGGCGATCCGAAGTCATTGCCCTCGCATGTGCCGCGTTGTCGATCGTCGCGATCGGCTGGTCGCGATGTTACGATCCGTTTTCCGGAGACCAAGCGCTCTTTCTCATCGGCGCCGACAAATTGCATGCCGGCGGCGTGATGTATCGAGATTTCTGGGACATCAAGCAACCCGGGGTCTTCCTTTTCTTCCTCCTCGGAGGCGGGATCTTCGGTTTCGATCAGATCGGCGAACATGCGGCCGATCTCGTATGGCAGCTCGCATTCGCAGCCGTGCTCGTGTTCGCACTCCGTGCGTGCTTTGCAAGACAACAATTCGTGGCGGCGTTCGCTCCGATCGCCGTCATCGGCGCCTATTACGCGGGAAGTTCGTCATGGCACCTCATGCAAGTGGAGGAGCTTGTGGGCTTGCCGCTTTTCTGCTGTGCGTGGTTGCTCGTGGAAGCTCTTCGCACGTCGTCGCGAAAACTCGCGATCGCTTCCGGCGTTTGCGGCGGCATCGCACTCGTTTTCAAGCTCATCTTCTTGGTCATTCTGGGCGGATTGGTTCTAGCCGCGCTTGTCGCCGCGCGCGCGACGGTATCGAAGAACGCCATGCGTGGAACGCTAGCGTCGTGGCTGGCGGGAATTCTTCTGCCCGTTTCGGTGGTCGTCGCTTACACGATCGTGCACGCTACCGAGGCCACGACGTTCGACACGACGTTCGTCGTTCCAATTCAAGTGTTCTTCACGACGGAGATGCATGCGCCCCTCGCGCGACTCGCCGACAGCGCCGTACGATTCGTGCTGTACTTTCGAGGTCTCATCCTCCTGGGTCTTATCGGGCTCTTCGCCGCCGGCCGGATTTCGTCGCAAGCCAAGACGTGGAGGCTCGTCTGCATCGCATGGATCGTCGGCGACGTAATCGTCATCGCGATCCAGATATCGTCGTGGTGGCAATATCATTTCTTGCTGCTGATCCCGCCGTTTGGGATCCTCGCGACGATCGGGCTGGCGTACCTGGTTAGTAGCGGGCGAGCCGGGCTCAAGGGTGCCGTCGCGTCCCTCGTGGCTGCGGGTGTCGTCGCATACGTAGCAGTACCGTTGCCCCAAGGGGCGATCGGAACGCTCCTGCTCGTCGCTCGAGAACGGCCTTTCGAGTCCGCCGGTTCCCTCGAACGCTATCGCATCGCGTCGAACGGCGAGTACGCCGATGCGCTCGAAGACTCGGGGTTCGCAAGACGTCGCACGGCCGGAGCGACCGTCTATGTCTTCGGTAGTCCCCTGATCTACGTGGACTCGAACGCCCAACAAGCGCTCGCCATGAACAGCTGGGGGATCCAACTCTTCACGCCGGCCCTCTGGAAACGAGCGGTTGCAGAGCTGTGCGTTGCCCGGCCCAAGTACGTCTTCGTCTTCGACCGTTTCTTGTGGCACTTGCGGACGGGCGATCACGGCGCGACGATGAGTGTTCTTTCTCGCGACTACGCGCCGGCCGAACAGACGAAGGACGGCCAATGGTTCGTCCGCAACTCCGTTCGCCAATCTTCCTTTTGCGCGAGAACCAGCTTAGCGGCGACGTTTGCGGGAAGCGCTGCGCGAAGGAATCAATCTTTGGTTGCCTAACGGCGCGACATGTTACGTGCGGCGATTTTCGTTGTGCTCGGCGCGCTCGCTTTCGGCTCGCTCGGCTTAGCGGCAGACACGCAACCGCGCAGCCTTACGCTCGATGACGTTAAGCGAATGGTTAGCGTCTCGAGCCCGGCGTTTTCCCCCGACGGCAAATCGATCGTGGTGGTCGTGTCGCGAATGGATTATGGCCACGATCGCTATCGCAGCGAGCTAGACGTCGTCTCGATTGCGAGCGGCGAGCGGCGCGCGCTGACCTTCGAACGCACGGAACTGGGCGCGCCCCGCTTTTCTCCGGACGGTAGCCGGCTCGCATTCGTCGCGGGTGACGACCGGCATCACGGCCAGGTGTGGGTGATGCCGATGAGCGGCGGCGACGCGGTGCGCATCACGAGCGCGCCCGAAGGCGTCGAGCAGTATTCGTGGCGGCCCGATGGCGCCGCGATCGCGTACGTGGCCGCGGACGCAGCACCGAAAAAGACCGGTGACGTCGCCCAGAACCAAGACCTCTTCACTCTCGGCAACGACGATCTGTTCGTCCAGTCGGAACCGATGCCGTCGCACATCTGGCTCGTCCCGAGCACCGGCGGCAACCCCAGAAGACTGACGCGCGGCGCGTGGAGCCTCCCGGTCGCCTATCCGCCCGGTCCGCCGAGCGCTCCAATCTCGTGGTCACCCGACGGCAAGTCGATCCTGTACACGCGCCTGCCGAATCCACACGACGGTGACGCGTACCTCAGTACGCTTTGGGCCCTCGACGTTGCAGGCGGTGTCAGTCGCAAGCTCACGCAGCACGATAAGTTCGAAAGTTTCGGAACCTTCGCACCTAAGGGCGACCATTATTCGTACCTCTATCCGCGCGACGGCGACCCGAACAACGAATTCGAGGTGACCGTCGCCTCAAACGGCGGGGAGAAGGTCGTCACGCGCGACCTGGATCGCAATTTCTTCCGGGCGCTCTGGATGCCCGACGGCACCTCGCTGCTCGTTGGCGGCAACGATACCGAGCGCGCCTCCTTATGGATCCAGCCGCTCGATGGCCCGGCGAAAAAACTCGATCTCGGCGACGCTTCCCCGCGCACCGGTTTCTGGCTCGACGCCGACGTTGGACCCGACGGTGCGGTCGCCTTCGTGGGCACGACTCCCTCCCGGCCGCAGGAACTCTACTATGTCGCCGGCATCGATGCGAAGGTACGCCGGTTAACCGATTTTAACGCCGCTACCGAGCAGCTCGCGCTCGCAAAGCCGCAAATGCTGACGTGGACGAGCGACGGATTTAGCGATAACGGCGTGCTTTGGTCGCCGCCAGATGCGTCACCCGGCACGAAGCTACCGCTGGTCCTGATCATTCACGGCGGCCCGACGTCTGCATCGCTCTTGACCTTCGATACGTTCGCGCAGGTCATCGCTTCGCGCGGCTACCGGGTCTTCGAGCCGAATTATCGCGGCAGCGACCACCTCGGTAACGCCTACATGCGCGCGATATTCAACGATGCGGGCGCCGGCCCCGGAAGGGACGTCGCGGCAGGGCTTGCGACGGTGCGCGCGCTCGGCGGCGTCGACGCTGCGAAGATTGCCGTGACCGGCTGGTCGTACGGCGGATACATGACGTCGTGGATGATCGGCCACTACGGCGGCTGGCGCGCGGCGATCTCGGGCGCCGCCGTCAACAATTTGTTCGACGAGTACAACCTTGCGGACGGCAACGTGTCGAACCGGTTCGGCTTCGCGAACTTCGTCTCGCCGTACCGGAGCGAAGCCGCGCTGCGGCTGTATCTCGCGCAGTCCCCGATCTCTTATGCGCGTAACGTTCATACGCCGACGCTTATCCTGACCGACTTGCGCGACGCGCGCGTCCCGCCCACGCAGTCCTTTGAGATGTACCACGCGCTGCAGACGAACGGTACGCACGTCGAATTCAAGGCATGGCCGATCGCAGGACACAATCCAACCGATCCCGTCCGCTCGCTTCAACGCCTCAGCGTTTGGACGCAGTGGCTCGATCGGTGGCTGAGGTAGCACCGTCTTATGCAGAGCGATATCAGCGAATCGTCCGTCTATACGGCTTTGCGACAAGAAATGACGCAAACGCTCTTCGCGTTTCGCCAATTGCTCATCGGCGAATTAGCCGCATACGCGGCGCTCATCGGAGGCCTCCTTACGATAGCCGGCGCGAAAGACGTCTACGCTTTTACCTTTCCGGCGGTCGTGTTTATTTACGGGATCATCGCCTTCCTGATCGTCACGACGACGGTTATCGGGCACACCTGGTTGGGTACGGTGTTTCGGCAAGGGTCGTACATTTTGGTGGCGTTCGAGCTACCGCTCCTGCTAAGCAAAGGCGCGGGATCCAAGGACCGCGGCAAGCTCTGGATCATGGCGAATCGAGCTGAAGCTTTCCGTAAGGGACAACACTTCGCGGGACGCAAGGTCAACCCAGGTACCGATGTCCAGTCGTTCGTCGTCCGTCAGATTGGCTTGTTCGTCCTTTCGAGCCTCATATTGGCGATCATCGTTCCCGCTCGCCGTCACGACTTTTTTGCATCGGGGCCATCCTTTGTCGACCGTCTGCTGATTGGTTTCGCCGTCGTCGTCGCTGTCGTAACGGTAGTCGCGCTGGTTCGTGAGTTCGTGAAATCGCGGAACACGCTGGCCGAGCACGTTCGAAGCTGGGTCGCTTACGTCTCAGATCGTAAAAAGTTTGACGACGCACTTTTGGAATCGTACGGAATCGACAAAGCGGCGCTCGAAAAAATGTATGGCGAACCACCAGCCGCTACGCAACAACAAAAGGTCTGAGCGGCCGGCCGTTCGATGCGACGAACGCGACGCGGCGCAGCGCGGCGATATCGCGCGTCGGGTCGCCGCTGACGGCTACGACGTCTGCTCGGGCACCAGGCCGCACGGCGCCGAGTTCTGCGCGTCCGAGGACGCGCGCGGCGGTTGAGGTCGCGGCGCGCAACGCCTCGATCGGCGCTAGGCCGTAGTCGACCAAGAGTTCGAGTTCGCGCGCGTTCTCGCCGTGCGGGAAAACGCCGATGTCGCTTCCGTTTGCGATCGTTACGCCGCTTGCAAGCGCACTAGCGAAGGCCTGGCGTTTTTGCGCTGCCGCCGGACCGTCCGGCGGAGCCTTGCGGTAAGCCCAAATCGCATCGTAGGCAGCAATGGTTGGCACGTACGCGACGCCGCGCTCGGCCATCAGCGCAAAGACTGCGGGCGTACCTTCGTTTCCATGTTCGATCGTTGCGACGCCGGCCAGCGCCGCGCGCCGCATCCCCTCGGCCGTGTTCGCATGTGCGGCGACCGGGCAACCGGAGTCGGCGGCGATGCGCACGATCAGGGTGAGATCGTCTTGCGAAAAGGCCGGGCGCGAGATGCCGCCCGGGCCATGGCGGCTGTCGGCGTAGACTTTTATCCATTCGGCGCCCCGCGAAATCTGACGGCGCACGACGGCATAGATCGACTCCGGGCCATCGACTTCGTCCGCGCCCTGCAGCACGCAACAATCGGGTACGAACCCGGCCGGACCGTAGAGGCTACGCGCGACGATCGCGCGGGTCACCGGTACGACGTGCGGTCCGAGGATCGTCCCTTCGTCGATCGCGCGGCGGAGGCCGACGTCGGCTTCGCCGGCGCCTTCGGTGCCGAGGTCGCGCACGGTCGTGAAGCCTGCTTCCAACGTGCGTTTTGCTGCAGCGACCGCGCGCGCGACGCGCAGCGCGACATTGTCGCGCAGAATCTGATCGTCCCACGAGCGCACATCGTACGGAATTAACAGCAGGTGCGTGTGTAAATCGATCAGGCCCGGAAGCAACGTCGTCCCGGCAAGATCGACGATTTCGTCTGCTTCCGCTTCGTGGTTGTCCGGACCGGCGGCGACAATGCGCTCTCCCTCGATGCGAACCGCCCAACCCTCGTGGCACCGTTCGCCGTCGAATACCGCGTCCGGCCGCAGAAGCATCGCCATAGCGGCGTCTACGTTCCCATCATCAGCGAAAACCACATCCCCGAACCGAGCAGGTTCGTACCGCCGTCGCAGACGAGCACGGTGCCGGTAATGTACGACGCAAGCGGAGAGGCCAAGAACGCCGCGACGCCACCGATGTCGTCGACGTGACCCAGCCGCCCGAGCGGCACGAGTTTGGCGACGTTCTCCTTCCCGCCACGCGCCGGCGCGAGCCGCCGCATTCCTTCGGTGTCGTCGATCGGCCCCGGGACGACCGAGTTCGAGCGGATGCCGTACTTGGCCCAATCGACGGCAAGATCCTTCATGAGCATGTCGACGCCGGCTTTCGCCGCGCCGACGTGCGCTTGCATCGGGTGCGGCGAGAATGCTTGACCGGCAGAGACAAAGACGATCGAACCCTTCGTCTCCTTCAGCTGCGGGAAGGCTGCGCGCGCCGCGTTGAACGATCCGAGCAGATCGATGTCGATGACGGATTTGAAGCCGTTCGGGCTCAGCGCCTCGGCAGCTGCCGGAAAATTTCCGGCCGCTCCGCACACGAGGGTCGACATCGATCCAAGCGCGCCGCGAGCGCCCTCGATCGCACTTTCGAGCGCCGCGTAGTCGCGCACGTCGGCACTCTGCGCGAACACCTCGGCACCCAGTGCGCGCAGTTCGCCCGCCGCGCCGTCGAGCCGCTCCTGCGAGCGCCCGCAAATCGCGATCTTCGCACCGAGCGCGGCGAAACTTTTCGCGATGCCGAGGTTGATCCCGCTTCCGCCGCCGGTAACAAAGACGTGTTTTCCGGCAAAAAGATCCTTCGAAAAAACATCCGTGAGGGTCATGTCGCTTGCTCTGCGCCGGATCGCTTCACCCCGCCTTCCGGCGGCAGGGCGATTGAGTATCCGTCCCAATTATGGGCCACGCTACGCCGGCCATCGACCGGAATCAAAAAGCTTCAACAGCTGCCGCTCTGAAGCTATGTCACGAGCTGAGCTTGTCGGAGCGCCGACGGGACTTGGCCCTTGGCCTTGCACCGTCTGCCCTTCGACTGCGCGCCTGCGGCGCTTCGCTCAGGGTGACAAGGCGGCGTTTGTGGTGAAAGGCTATCAACGTCTCGTTCGCTTCGTCGTAAGAAGCGCAACCATGCTGAACCCAGAGGGTCAGCGCATTTTTGAGCAACGCGCGTTCTTGAGTCGCACCGACTTGTTCGAGCGCTTTTCCCATCTCCCCTATTCGCGTTGGACCCTTGTTGCAAAACGTGAGCAGGTGCCCATCCATCATGATGCTGCCGAGATATTCGTCGGCGTCGTAAACGACACGTTCGTCGCCGGACAGAGGGTCGGCAGCCGTTTGCGCATTCAAAACAGCCTCTGCGAGTGCGGCATCCTCGTCGGCGTCGAAGCGAGACCGCGATACGTGAAGGCGGCGCTACATGGCATTCGGCGTTCTAACGGCGACGACTGAGACCCTTTGCTCTCTCCCGCGTTAGTATCGGCCTTAGCCTAAATAAATGGCGGGGCTTGCGCGCGGCGGAGATCCTCGATGTCGCCGTCGCCGGCGATGACGCGTGCAACCGCATCGCGGAGCGCTTTCGTCGCAATCGTATCGAAGGCGATGCCGGTCGCATGGGCGAGCCCCCCGAGGGTTGCCCGTTCGTCGGGTGCGTATGCTTCGAGATTCGTCTTTTCGCCGCACGCGAGCACGCCGAGCAGCTCCCCGCGCACGATCATCGGGAACGCGATCTTGCCGCAGAAAGCGGGGCGTTCCACCTCTTCTGCGACTTCGTCGAGGTCGACCGCTTCCCCAGAGGCGCACATGCGCACGACCGCGGCGTCGTTGCGCGAAACCGGTGGCGCCGGCGAGATCGTAGCAACCTGGGCGACATAGGAGCCGTTTCCGTCGCGCAGATAGAGCGCTGCTCCGCCGGCCTTTGCGTGCCGTTCGAGTGCCGTGATGACGCGCGTCGCGAGGATTTTCGGATCGTCGACGTAGGCGGCCTCACGGGCGACCCGGCGCAGCGCCGCTTCGGCGCGATGGCGGTCGCGGAAAAACACGTTGTCGACAAATGAATCGACGCGCATGTGAATGCGTCCGAGCGAGACCCCGATGCCGAGCGCGACCAGCGCGCCGATCACCGCGCTCTGAACGTGACCGAGCGATGAAACGTACTTGCCGAGAACGAACTCGAGCAAGCTGAAGGCCGCAACGATGAGAGCGGAAATGATGCCGAAAACGAGCGCGCGATTGACGACAAACCCAATGTCGAGGAGCCGATGACGCAAGATGGCATAGGCCGTGCCGAGTGGAATCGCGAGGATCGCTAGAACGAACGGTTCGACGACGAATTCGGTAACGCCCAATTGTTGCAGGATGGCCGCCACGATCAGGCCGCCAAGCCCGATGCCGGTTGAAACGGCGATCCAGCGGACGCGCTCGCGATCGGCCGGTTCAGCCTCGCGACTGCCGAGCGCAAATGCAGTCCCCAGCGCGACGATCGAGCCGGCTAAGAAGACGTTCATCAGCGCGCCGATCAGTGTCACAAAAGCGCCGCGCACGAGCCCGGCCCACGTCAATGCCAAGAGCCCGCCGACGATAACCGGTGCCGCGAAGATGATCGCGTCATTGAGGCGGGCGATTGTGCGGCGCGGACCGCCGGTGCTCGGCCGCGGAAAGAGCGTCGCGAAGCGAATTGCCTGGAGAATCGCAAAGGCTATGACGATCGGCTGCAGGACGGCGAGCACGACCGCGAGCGGAATCGGGTACCACGGCCATCGCGAGATCGTTCCGAACGCAAATGCGGCCAGAAATGTTGCCAGAGCGCGGGCCTCGGCGCGATCGGGGCGGCGGACAACGATCAACGCGGCGACGAGAAAAAAGACGATGCGGATCGCCTGAATCGCGTAGACTGAGCTGTAGGCCGCGATCGCTGCTTCCCATGAAGGCGGCGCGGTCGCGGCAGCCCGAAGCGAGACGCGGCGATCGACTCCGCGCGCGTGCATGAGAAGTGTGAGCGGCGCGTTCGGCGGCGCACCGGGATAGAGCAGCAGAAAACGGCTCCGTATGTCGTCGACAGCCGGCACGATGCGATCCCCGGTCGCGAGGCCGGCGCGAGCCGCCGGGGAGTCCGGCTCGACGCTGGTAACGACGAACTCGTGTGGACCGTCGGCGCGAGCGCTTAGCCCGAAGTCTCCGCCCGGTCCCGCGTTCAAGATATCGCCGGCAGTCAGGCCGAGGGCGATTCCAATCGCGACGAGCGCCACGAAACGCCACAACCACGTGGGCATTGCCGGCTGCCCCCTTTCGTTAATGATGTTCTACGTCCGAACGCTCCAGGGCCCTGCGGGCCGGGGGCCCACGTCGCGTTGCGCAAGCGCGACGAAAACCGTCATATCAATTGCTTAGCGTCCCTGCGGCTAAACCGAGTTCGCCCAACTCCTCGAGCGTGTAACGCGGGGTAATGTGCTGTTGGCAATTCCAATCGAAGCCCTCTACCGCAAACACGATCCCCCGCTCGATTCGCGGATCGTAACTTGGCACGGTAAGGCTTTCCAAGAGCTCTGCATCTTCCGCTGCTTCGACGATGTGCGCATGAGCCAAGATCTTCAGGCGCGATTGCGAGGGGTAGTCCATGAGGAAGAGCGCGACGCGGTCGTTCGTCTCGAGATTTCCGACTGAGATGAACTGCTTGTTCCCTGCGAGATCCGCGAACCCGATCGTACGCTCGTCGAGGACGCGCAAAAAGCCCTTCGGGCCGCCCCGGTGCTGCACGTACGGCCAGCCCGTCTCGGAGACAGTCGCGAGGTAGAAGCTGTCCCGCGATTCGATGAACTCTCGTTCCTGCGGGCCAAGCGTCTCGGCTGGACCGGCCTCCGCCATTCGCCGCGCATACGCGCGACGCGAACCAAAGCGCTCCTGAAGCGCTTGGGCGTGCGGGGTAAAGGCGATTTGGGCAAAGCGGGATGGCATGGCGCTGCTCCGGAGACGGGTGTACCACGCATAACCTCCGACGGGTTGCGACTCGGCGCGCCGTAGCCCTTGCGACTCCCAGGCTCGGTCGCGATAACCAGGCCGGAGGACTGCAGTGCTCGCTCTGGCACATTCGGCTGCGATGCTTGGCATCGACGGCTTCGTCGTTCGCGTCGAGGCGGATAGCGCTCCCGGGACGCCCGGGTTCGCCATTATCGGGCTCCCCGACAGCGCGCTTCGTGAAGCGCGGGATCGCGTCCGCGCGGCCGTCATAAACTCCGGCTATCAGTTTCCGGCGGGACGCGTGCTCGTCAACCTCGCACCGGCGGACATCCGCAAAGTCGGGCCCGGCTTCGATCTTCCGATCGCGCTCGCGCTGCTCGCGATCGACGAACAGCTCGATACGCTCGCCCTCGGGCGTTTCGTTGCGCTCGGCGAACTAGCGCTCGACGGAACCCTGCGCGCGACCCGCGGCGTGCTGCCGATGACGATCGGGGCACGCAACGCCGGCTTTGACGCCCTCATCGTGCCGAGCGCGAATGCGTCCGAGGCCGCACTGGTCGACGGCGTGCGGATATATGCCGTCGATGCACTCCACGACGCGGTCGCGGTCGTGCTCGGGCACGGAGAGAAATACCATCACCGCCCGGGCGCGCCCCCGACCGAGGCGACGCCAAGCGCGCAGGGCGATTTCAGCGACGTGCGCGGGCAAAGTTCCGCGAAGCGCGCGCTCGAGATCGCGGCGGCCGGCGGTCACAATGCACTGTTGGTCGGGCCGCCGGGATGCGGCAAGACGATGCTCGCGCGCCGCTTGCCCTCGATCCTGCCGCAGATGACAGCGCACGAAGCCCTCGAGGTCACGAAGATCTATAGCGTCGCCGGTTTACTCGCGCGCAACGCCGGCATCGTCGGAACGAGACCATTTCGCGCGCCTCATCACACAATCTCGCAGGTCGCGCTCTGCGGCGGTGGTAGCAGCCCGCGACCCGGGGAGATCTCGCTCGCGCAAAACGGCGTCCTATTCCTCGACGAGCTACCGGAATATTCGCGCGCGGCGCTCGAGGTTATGCGTCAGCCGCTTGAAGAGGGCACGGTCACGATCGCACGCGCCGCCGGAAGTTTCACGTATCCCGCGCGCTTCGCGCTGGTTGCTTCGATGAATCCGTGCCCGTGCGGATTTCGCGGCACGCGCACGAACGATTGCCGCTGCGACGACGCGACCGTCGCGCGCTACGTAGCGAAGCTCTCGGGTCCATTGCTGGATCGAATCGACCTGCACATCGACGTCGCGCGCGTCCCTTTCGACGACATGGTCGCGCGCGGCGTCGCCGAATCGTCGGCCACGATACGCGCGCGAGTCGAGGCCGCGCGCGCCGTGCAGCGCGAGCGCTATGCCGGGACTGCGTTTTACACGAACGCCGGCGTCGCCGGCAGCGCCGTCAGGCGCTTCTGTACGCTCGATTCCGGCGCGACGGAGTTGCTGCGCACCGCAGCTGCAAAAGGCTATCTCTCCGCGCGGGCGCTCGATCGAATCGCTCGGGTCGCGCGAACCATCGCCGATCTGGCGGGCGCGCCGACGGTCGATGCCGCGCACGTCGCCGAAGCAATCGGCTACCGTTCGCTCGAACGCCGCGGCCTTGCAGCATGAACCGCGCGCAGCGCCGCTTTGCGGCGGTTAGGGCAACCCGACCGTCACCGCGCCGAACTTCGAGAAGTCGATCGCTTCGCGCTCGTGCGGAGCGACCAGATCGAGATGATGGATGCCGTCGGCATCCTCATACAAGGTTGCTGTGACGCGGCCCACCGGTGCCGTCCAAGATCCGACGATGACGCGGGTCCCCAGGCCGCGCCAGAGTTCGATGTGATCGTTGCACGAGCCGTCCTTCGTCCCCGGCGCATACGCCGTCCAAGGCTCGAACGAGGAGAGCCCTGGCCCCGGCGGCGCGCCCATCAGGCGCATCGGGCCGCCGGCGGACCTCCGCCACATCTTGCTGCCGATGACGAACACTTCGTCTTGAGCGCTCGTCGAGTGGAGGCGGTCGGGCGAGACCACATCCACCGTCGTCGCAGCCGCCGTGCCGGGATCGATCACGGCCCGGAACGATTTCTGGGCGGCGATTTTAGCCCACTTTCTACGACAGAGATCGAACTGTTCCGAATCGGCGTGCGCGGGCGCCGAAAGCAGCGGAACGAACGCGCTCGCGGTAAGCAATACGGCAAGGACGCTTCTTTGCATGCTCTCAAGTCTAGCAGAGTTTGCGAGAAATGCACTCACCGCCCGCCTCGAACCGCGCGTAGCGCGGCTGTGCGGCGGGTATGCTGACTCGGATGCGCGCCACACTTATCGTCAACGCCGGCTCGGGCCGTTCCGGCCGACGCAAGGCCGACGAACTCCCCGCGATGCTCGCGGCGCGCGGGATTCACCTCGATGGTTTCTGGGCGGTTGAAGACGAAGGCGAACTGCGCAAACGCGTCCAGCGCGCCGTGAAATTGGATGCGGACACCGTGATTGTCGGCGGCGGGGACGGCTCGATGACCACCGCCGTCGACGTGCTTGCGAAGCGCAGTAAGGTTCTCGGCGTGCTGCCGCTCGGCACCGGCAACAGCTTCGCGCGCACGATCGGCCTCGACGACGACCTCGCGGGCGCGATCGACGCACTGGTGGCTCGACGCATCGAGTGCGTCGACCTTGGAATCGTCGCCGGCACCTACTTCGCGAACTTTGCGACGATCGGGCTATCGGCCGAGATCGCGGAAGAGGCATCGCGGCCGCTGAAGCGCGCGATCGGCGCGGCATCGTACGTCATCGCGGGGCTGTTGCCGTTCATGAGGGCCAAGCCGTTCCGCGCGACGATCGTCGTGGACGGCGAAAAAAACCGAATGAAGACACAGCAAATCGTCATTGCGAGCGGCCGCTATTTTGGGCATCAACCGATCGCCCCCGATGCGACGGCCGTCGACCACCGCCTCGCGTTCTTTACGACAACGGGCGTGTCGCACGCCGAAGTCGCACGGATGTATCTCGCGATGGGACTCGGCGTGCAGGACAGCCTGCCCGACGCGATCGCGTTCTCGGCGCGCGAGATTCGCGTGAAGACGAAGCCGCGCCAGAAGATCAGCGTCGACGGCAATCGTCTCGGCAAAACCCCGGCGACCTTTCGCGTCGTGCCTCGGGCGCTCAACGTCATCGTCGGCCCGAGATTCGACGCGGTCAGTCGATGAGCGCAAGCGTGCTCTCGGTCGCGGCCGTCGCGTGTTTCGCCGCCTGCGCCGCTCTCGGAGCCTACGTGCGCGCCCACCCGGCATCGCGCCTCGACGCTCTCGCCGTGCGGCTACGCGGCCGCGCGACGCGACTTGCCGCATTCTTTACACGGCTGGGCCGGTGGTATGCGGTGCTCGGGCTTGGGATCCTTGCGGCGCTCGTCGCGCAGCTTACCGGCTCGGGTGCGTTGCTCGTAGTAGCGTTGCTCGTGTCGCAGATTCTCGCGCAAGGCGTCATCTCGCGGGTCAAGGCGCTCGTCCGGCGCCCACGCCCCGACCGGTGGCTGGTGCGCTTCGAGCCTGACCTTTCCTATCCGAGCGGCCACTCCGCGACGAGCATCATCTTCTTCCTGCCGCTCGCCTATCTCGCGCTGCACGCCCGCTTCGTTCCACCGCTGGTTGCGGATTCCGTCGCAGCCGCGCTCGGGGCATGCGTCATCGGCATTCCCTGGTCGCGCATGGCGCTCGCCGCGCACTACGCAACCGACGTCATCGGGGGGATCCTGTTCGGCGGCGGGTGGTTGTGCGCAACCCTCGCGATCATCTACCGCTAACGAACGGGCGCACGTACCTCGACCGAGCCGTCGACGACGCGCGTCTCAAATCGGGCTTGGGGAAACGACGCCGGGCCTTCGATGACCGCTCCGTCCTCGAGCGAGAAAACAGAACCGTGCCACGGACAGCGCACGCAGGCGTCTCCCTCGAGCGTCCCTTCGCGCAGCGGGCCGCCGCGGTGCGTGCAAGCGCCGGAGATGGCGAAGACGGTCTGACCGCGCCGAAACAGCAACAGTGCGATACCGTTAACGCCGGCGGCACTCATACCGCCGTCCTCGATCGCGTCCAGCGTCGCAACCCGCGTGAAGCCGTCCGGCGGATCCAGCGGCTCCGCCGTATGCTTCGTCCCGAGTTGGTAATTGGCCATCAGTTCACCGCCGAGATATGCGGCGAAGGTCGCGACGGCATAACTCAGATACGCTACGGCGATGCCGGCGCCGCGTCTGTCCGCGCGCCGCAGGAGAAGTGAAACGACGTAGCCGGCGACCGCAATACCGTTTGCCAGCGCGTGGCCCATCCCGAGCGTTCGCGGCTCGTCCTTGGTATCGGCCCAATCCGCGTAGCCGGTGGCGACCGCAGCGACGCTGCCGAGCAAGCCGAGACCGAGCGTTGCGTCGGAAGCGAGCGCAACGTCGGATCCGGCGAGTTCGACCGCATCAAGGACAGCTGTAACAGTCCACGCCCCGATTGGAATATCCGTCAACACGGGGTGCAGTGCGTGCCCGAGAAACGTTCCGTTGAGGACGTACTTGACCGGCGGACCGCCCGCATCCCGGAGGCCAAGCATCACGGGCTGCCACGTCTCCCCGAGTTTCGCGAGGATCGAGTTGCGCGCGAGGCGATCGGTCAAGCGATCGTTCAGGGACTTCTCCGGGTTTAGCATAGCCGTTTCGTACCCGGATTGCCGCAACTCAACGTTGCCGGCGGCGGGGTGCCTCCGTCGGGTTCAGAGAAGGGCGACCCGATGGTTAACGCACGACGCTCGAGGCTCGGGGCGCGCGTGTCCGGGCGGCGCGCCGGGCAGCGGTTCGACGCCGAGCACGGCGTCGCGACGGAGGCGTTGCTGTTCCTTGGGGATCTCGACCCGGAAGCGATTGGGCCGAACATCGCGCACGCGACGCACTACGAGCCAACGCCGGTCGGCGATTTCGCGGCATTGATCGCGCACGTTCCGTTTCCGCTCGACGATGCAACCTTCGTCGACCTCGGGGCCGGGATGGGGCGCGCTGTCCTGCTCGCCGCGCGCCGTCCGTTCCGCCAAGTCATCGGTGTTGAGATTTCGCGCGCACTCTACGAGATCGCGCGCGACAATCTGGCACAGGTCGCGTCGAAGGCGCTGCGCCGCCGCGACGTGCGGCTCGTCTGCGCCGATGCGGCAACCTACCGGTTTCCTCGCGGACCGCTCGTGGTCTATCTCTTCAACCCGTTTGACGCAACCGTGCTCTCCGGAATCCTCGACCGCTTAGCTGCAGGCCCGATGCGCGAACTCGCAATCGTGTATCACACCCCGGCCGAGCGCGCGACCGTCGAGACGCATCCGGCATTCGAACTCATCGCCGAAGAGCGCTTCGGAACGGTCTATCGCCGGTGTCGGGCATCTTCTTCCTCGACGATCTGACCGACGCCCAGCTGACGCGAAGCAATCGCCCCAAACGATCGCCGCGGCGGCTGGAGCGCGCGCAGGAACAAAACGAATCCAGCGACTGCAGAAACGACGAAGGTCAGGGCGGCGGCCCCGATGTAGGCGGATCCGTTCGGCCCGAGGCCGGCGATGCGATCGACGTTAACAAATGCGAATCCGATGCTTGCGGCTGCGACCAAAAAGCACGCGCCCGAAGCAATCCAAAAAAGGATTTGCGGCGGATGCGATGCGGTAAAAACCAGGCCGGACGGTTGCCGTGACGCGGCGGCGCTAGCGGGCGGCGGCGAGGCTCCGGAGGCACCGGCGGCCGCCCTCTGCACGTCGAAGACGATCTCGGGCGCCTGCTGCGACTCGTAGTCGAAATGCAAGTGCAGAGACGGGCCGTCGTAGCGCGTCTCGGGAGCTGCGATGTATCGGGGCGCGTCCCATTCCTGCGAGATGACGGCGAGGGGAGTTTTGCCGTCAAGCACCGACCACGTCGCTCGACCGCGCACCACAGGCAAGTACCCGGAACGAATTACGGCTTCGAGGAGCGCTTGCAAGGTGCTCCCCGAGGGGACTTTCAGCGACTCTTCGTGCGGCGCATCGACATCGTCGCCCATCGCGACGCTCTCACGCGTCAGCTTCAACTTCATCTTTACGTTTCTAGTGCGATATGCCGCGCGGGACCATCGCGCGCATGTCGTTTACCCAGCGCCCGTACTGAGCCATCGTCGGAATTTGCCCCGACGGAAGCGGCACGTGCTGCGAGAAGGCGACAACGTAGGCCGGCTTCTCGCGATCGGCGGCAAAGTACACCACGACGTACTCGGTATCCGAACCGGAGGAGAGGAGCAGCCGCGTGGCGGCCTCTTCGGCGTGCAGCGGTTTCTTGGGCCTCACCCATTGCGGGTTTGCACCGGGGCCTAGGTACGGTTTCACGATGGCCATGTATCGCCCCGTCGCACCGGCCAGCGTGTGAACGTCGCCGTACTTGAGGATCGTGACCATGTTCTGCCAGCGATCGACCGTCTCACCGGAGCGTAAGAACTCCGTCTTCGATGACGTCGCGTCTTTCGCGGACCACGCTTGGCAATACGATTGTCCGTCGAGTTTGAAGCAAGGGCCCGAAGACGCGGCCGAAGCCGGAAGTGGCGCCAGGGCGGCGGCTGCGACGAGGAGGCGGAAGGCTTGATTCATGCTCGTGACCCGCTCTTTCTGGGCAGTGTGCGTGCAAGGGATACGGTAAATGCTACGCTATCAGCCCATCGTCTCAAAGCGTCTCGTTGGAGACGGTTTGGGACGGTGCGGCGGCTAGACTCGAACCATGGCCGCCGCCCGATGAGGGTGAACCTGGTCTTAAGCGGCCTCATAGACACCGGCAGCGAAACGCGCCTCGCCCCCTCTTTAGCTCCGCCCTGCCTTCGCACCCGCGCATGCCGCGCAGCCCCCACGGGAGTGAACATGGATAGATCGAGGATGTCGTGCGTTCTGCGGTGCCTGCGGCTATTGCTCGTGGCCGGTGCCGTCGCCGTTGCAAGCGGCGTGGGTGCGTTTGCATCGGTGACCTGGCCGCCGGCTCTCGTGAGCGCGCTCTTCAACGACGGCGATGCCGCGATCGAGACCTGCGCGCAATCGAGCCACGCGGCTTCGCACGCCGCGTATGCCCAGACGAACTTCAATCTCCACACCGTTGCTTTGCGGAGCGGCCCGCAGATGTTCGTCCTCGAGGGCGGCGGCAGCTGCGTGTGCGGCCAGAACTGCAAGGTCGAAATCTTTGCGCGGCAGGGGGACGCGTACACCTCCGTGCTCTCGACCTACGGCATCTCAGCCGAGGCGCGGCCCGATGGAAGCGCCGTGATCACGGTCCACGACAGCGCGGATGTGATCTTCCGGGCCACGTATCGCTGGAACGGCACGAAGTACGTCGACGTCCACGATGAGGAGGTTCTCTACGCACGGAATATCGCAAAGCCGGCGTTGCGGAAAATCGCGTTCGCACCGGGCGCGTCCTCCGAGGTGGTCACGGGCACGAAGCTGGCCGCCGGTTTCGAGGACCACTACCAACTCGACGGGGCCGCCGGCCAAACGGCGACCTTTACCCTTGTCGCTCGCGATACGCACTTCGACTCGGTGACGATCATCGCCCCAGGCGGAACCGAACTCGGCACCTTCCAACGCGGAACGCTATCCGTCAAGCTGCCCGAGACGGGCACGTACGCTCTCCTGGTTAACGGCGCCGACGAACAGTTTTCCAAGTATGCCTTGGAGATCGCCATTCACTAATGGGAAGCGGCGCACGTTTAATGGCTCCGGCGAGTACGATCGCCGGCCTGCTCTCAGCCGCCTTCGTGGCGTCGACCGGCACGGCCGACGCGGCGAAGACGATCCCGTATGCGGCGTGGGGATCGTTCGTAGAGACCGATCCGGTCGCTCGGTGTTACGGGTTTCTGCCGTCGCTCGAACAGCCGTTGCGGAAGGAGAACGTGCCCGACACGGTCGAGGTCGACGACGCGACCTACACGCGCCTCAGCTATGGAGCGGCGGCCGACGCGCTCTTAGCAACGCGCGTCATCACCGACGACCCCCGCTGGTTGGATGCCGCGCTTACCGTCGAGCGAGACGGTGACGCCGTATCCTTTCTCCAGCAGACGGGCGGCTGGATCGACCGAGGATTCGTCGTGGCGCGCGGCGCCCTGCCGGGAATCGTCCGAGGCGCGAGCACGTTTCCGCAACGCGTGAGCCGCGCGTTTCCGCCGCGCCTCATCCCGAAAACACCCGACGATTTGGGATGCGGAATGCACGAACTTCTCGTGATGGATGAAAAGTTTCCGCAGCGCCAGAGCTATCTGGTCTTCATCTTCCGCGCCGGCAGCTTGGTCGCCGCGGCGGAAGTCGACAACCTTTAACCGCCGGCGGAGCCGTCGTGAACGATCCGATTCGGATCCGCCTCACTTGGCTCGCCTGCGCGACCGGAACGGCAACGCGAGGAGGATGGCGGCCGCGAACATCGCGATGATTCCGAGAATTAGGAATAGTCACTTGCCCCGAACGGGGAGTGCTGCTACCGCGGTGAGGACTACCGTTGCGGCGTTCATGTACGAGGCTGCCCGCGCGTCGCGCGTTAGCTGTTCGAGCGGTCCCTGACCGAATCGCGGTCCGCCTGGCGTGAGCATCATGAGGCGACCGTGCTGCGCGGGCAACGGCGGCAATGCGGGCTGAGTCCAGGCGCCCACATGTGCAGCGAAATCCCCCGCCACACCAAGCCATGCGTCCGTTGCCGCGTGCAGCGCCGGAGGTGCGGCGCCGGATTCGACCAGCGTCGCGCCGCCGGCATGATTGAGATAGCGAACGGAGCCGTCGCGGTACGCGGCGAGCACATCGAGGCCCGCCCCGACAGGCACTTCCGCAATTGCCGCGAGCACCGTTGCCGCGTCGGCGGCGGACGGCGCAATGCCGTGCGCGCGAAGGAAATGCCACGCCTGGAGCGTTTGCCGCGACTCGAGCCCCGTTGATTCTGCGATCGAGCGCCAAGCGGCCACGGCCGCCGGAACGTCGCCGGCAGAGAGGCTCGTCTGCGCGTTCCGAAACGTTAGCCATGGCTCGCCGTCTTCCGGCGCATCTTGCAGCCACTGCTCTGCCGGCGCGTCGCCAAAGAGAAGGGGCCGGAGCACGGAGGCGGCACCCGAACGTTCACGATCCATATTGATCCTCTAAGCCCCGTTTTTTGCGGTCTTGGAGCAACTCCCGCAGCCGAGCCGCGTCGCGAACGATCCAGAGCTCCTGGGAACGCACGTCGCGAATCCGAGCACGCAGCTGATCGCCCTCGTAGTAGAACACGACGACGTAGGGAGACGTGCGCGGGAATTCCTCATCACTCGGCACGAAGCGTCCGCTCCGATCGAGACCCGAGCCTCTTCATGTCCCGATGCTAGCGGATTATCGTCTCAAGTCGTCCCAGACGCGGTAGCGGAGAGGCGGGACAAACGCTCGAGCACCGTTCGGCCGAGGGCTACGGCGGCACGCCGCGACAGTTCCCGGCCCGAGCTCATCTCGCGGTCGAACGCGTCCTCCCCCGACAGCTGTTCGGCCGCGTTTCTGGCGCGCTCGGAAACTTGGGCGATGGAAGCGGCGTCGATGCCGGGCTCGTCCAGCCGTGCTGCGCCGAGCAACCGCGCCGCGTCGCGCCCCTTGCAGGCTTGCGCGGCCAGCGCGGCAAGCCCGGTGAACGCGAATCTCAAGGTCGGCCAGCGCTCGAGCACGCTCGGTCGCGCCCTGCATGAGCGCCACGTCGGCCAGGTCACTGACGATGCCGGCCACTGCGCGAAGATCGCCGTTATGGCGCCGAATTGTAAGCGCCCGTTCGAGCGAGCGCCGGGCAGCATCATATCGGCCGGCCATAAAATCGTGGGCGGCGATACAATTGGTGATGGCCGCAATCTGCGTCTCGGCGCCCGCTTCTTCGACGCATCGCAGCGCGAGCGCGTAGGTCTCGAAGGCGCCCGGCCGTCCCAGAGCCGAGAGCAAGTACGCGCGGTTCGAAAGGAGCACACCTTCGTTTCTCACGTCGCCGGAACGTCGAGACAGCCTGAGCGCCCGCTCGATGAGCGGCTCCGATTCCGCGTATCGGCGCAAGAACAGCAATATCGAAACTTCCTCGTTCAATGCGAGCGCAAGATGCCGCTCCAATCGCAGATCCTTCAAACCCGCAGGCGCAGGGCGCACGTAGTCGAGCGCGATTGCATAGTTTCCACGCGCGTTTTCGAGGCCGCCGAGACAAAGCAGCAGCCGCGCTCGAGCTGCGGAGCCGGCAGGTGCCCGTTCGAGTGCGGCCCGCGCCCAAGAGACACCATCGGCCAGATACCCGCGGCGTGGGAAGTAGAGCCGAAGGCCGAAAATGAGGTCGAAACCGATGACCCAGCTGAACGGCCCATTCGGCGTTAACTTCGATTCGTCGGGCAACCTCTATGTCGCACAGTTCAACAGCTCGGTGCTCGTGTTTCCGCCCAATTCGAGCGGCAACCAGCCGCCGACCGCCGTCATCTCCGGCTCAAACACGACCTTCGATCTTCCCACCAACGCGGTGCCTCACTAGTCACGAATTGATCGCGGAGGAGCGGGCGGGGTCGGTCCATCGCCGGTGCATAGCGTAAGGTCGGCGACGAGACCGACGACCAGGCTTGCGGCGCACGTCCAGACGACGCCGCTCCATCCGAAGCGCTCGAGCGCCAGTCCCGGCAGGGTCGATCCCAGAACTGCGCCCACATAGTAGAACGTGGTGTAGAGCGCGTTCGCGCCACCTTTCGCGGTCGTCGCGGTAACGTTGACGTAGGCCGGTGCGATCGCTTGCGCTGCAAACATGCCGATGCACAAGACAATCGTGCCCGCGGCGATCGCGGTAAGCGCGCCAAGCGCGGTCAGCGCGATGCCGCACAGCGCGACGACGAAGCCCGCCGCGATCAGGACGCGCCGCGAATAGCGGCCCGAGAGTCTTCCGGCAAGCGGCGCGGTGAAAACCCCAGCTAAGTACGCGGCGTAAAACCACGCGATCGTTCCGGTCGACAGCGAGAACGGCGGCGCGCTCAGCAGGTAAGGCAAATACGTAAAGATTCCGATGAATCCGAAGAACAGCGTCGCGGCAACGAGAAACGCGCCAAATAGTCGCGGGTTTCCAACGTGTGCGCCCATCTCGCGGTAGGCTGCGGCGAAACCGTTGTGCGTTTCGGCTGCCTTCGGTTCTTCGAGCGCAAAAAAGAGTGCCGCGGCGGCAAGCAGCGTTACCGCCGCAAAAACATAAAACGGCGTGCGCCAGGACGATGCCTGCGCGATCAAGCCGCTACCGACGCGCCCGACGAGGCCGCCGAAAACCGTCGCCCCGATGTACGCGCCGACGAGCGAGCCCGGATCCTCTCCGCCTCGCAAATCCCCCAGATACGCGATCGCCACCGCCGAGACCGAGGGCACGAGCACTCCCTGTACGGCGCGGAGCGCGACGAGCGCTGTAAATCCCGGCGCGAAGCCGCACGCCAGCGTGGCGAGCGCGAGCAACGCACAGCCGGCCGCCATGACCTTCTTGCGGCCGAGCGCGTCACCCAGCGGCCCGTAGGCGCTTGAAGCGAGCGCAATCGTGAACACGACCGACGACACCGTCGTCCCGGCGACCGCAGCAGAGACGCCATATTCCGCGCTCAGCAGCGGCAGCAGGGGCTGCGTGACGTACATGTCGGCGAAAACCGCGACCGCGGCTAATGACACCGCGGCGACACTGAGCGTCTGGGCCTTGATTACGACGCGGTCAGCCCCCCGTCAATAACAAATTCCGCACCCGTTACAAACTGCGATTCGTCGGAAACCAAATACACCAGCAGGTCGGCGATTTCTTCGGGGCGCCCGAAGCGGCCGAGCGGGACTTGCGCGAGCAGCGCAGCCTTCGTGTGCTCGCGATCGCGCGCGGCCGCGAGCATCCCTTCGACCATCGGTGTCTCGATGAAGGTTGGATGGACCGAATTACAGCGGATGCCGTACTTGCGATACGCGCAGTGCAGAGCGACCGACTTGGTGAGTAACCTCACCGCACCCTTCGAGGCGTTGTACGCGACGAGGTTGCGGCCGCCGACCAGCCCGGAGACCGACGAGATGTTGACGATCGATCCGCCGTGTGCTTTCATCGCGCGCACACCGTATCGGCAGCCGAAGAATACGCCGTCGGCATTGACCGCGAACGTTCGATGCCACTCCTCATTCGTGCACGCTTCGATGTCCGCCATCGAGCCGACGCCCGCGTTGTTGACGAGCGCGTCGAGCTTGCCGAAACGCGCGACCGTCTCGTCGACGACCGCCGCCCAGCGCGCATCGTCGGTCACGTCGAGCGCGGTCGCGTGCAGCGCGGGGTTCCCTTCGGCGGCTGCTTCGGCTGCCGCGACGTTGACGTCAGCGACGACGACCGTCGCACCCTGTTCGGCGAAGCGCTTCGCGCTTGCGAGTCCAATGCCGCTTGCCGCGCCCGTGACCAGCGCAACCTTTCCAGAAAGTCGTCCACCCATCGCGAGCGCTTTCGGTGCGCCGCCGCGAATGACTGCCGATAAGAAAGCCAGGTGGAGGCATCGACTATGTTCGCGCTCTTGATTGCCGGCGCTCTCGCCGCGACGGCGGCACCGGCGCCCGAACCGTCGGCAACAACCACGCCGGTTCCGGCCTTCGTGACGTCGGGAAAGCCCTCGCCGTTGCCCTCGACGTCACCATCGCCGGTGTGCGAAACCGTGAAGGTCGCACCGGTCGACACGCTCGACTCAAAGAACGCACAACCCGGGCAAGCGTTCCACTTCAAGGTCGCAAGCATCGAGTCCGGCGCCGGCACGTTCCCGAAGGTCGCTACCGGCACGGACGGCGTCGCGCTGATCTCCGTCGTGCGGCGCGGGAGCATGGGTGGCGCACCCGGTCTTCTCGTCCTCGAAACGCGCTACGTCGTCGCTTCCGACGGCACGCACGTTCCCGCGGTCCTCGTGCGCACTGTTTCGGGACTGTTCATGGGCAAGTCACACAACTCGCCCCCGGGCGTCGGCTGGCTGCCCTTCGTCGGCTACGTTGCGGGAACGTACGATGCCCTCCATAAGGGCGGCGACGTGTCGTTTGGCCCGAACGATGTGCTAACGGTCGCCCTCGGTGACGACGCCGTGACCGGCGCCTGCTCCATCCCAAGCCCCAAGCCGCACTGACCTACGCCGGCAGGTCAATCGCAAGCAGCGCCGATAGTGCCGTTCATGTCCAGCAGACCCGTCATGATCGCCGTCGGCGGTGACTCCGGCACCGGGAAGATGACCCTGTGCCGGGGCTTCGATCTTATTTTCGGCGATCGCATCGGGACGATCAGCCTCGATGACTATCAGTCGCTCGACCGCGCGCAGCGCAATTTAGTCGGCTTCAGTTCGGCCGACCCGCGCGCATATAACTTCGCCGCGATGGAAGAAGACCTGTGGGCGCTGCGCGAGGGTCGTGCGATCGAGAAGCCGATCTACGACCACTCGAACGGTACCTTCACCACGACCGAGCACATCGAACCCAAAGAGATCATCGTCGTGCAGGGACTCTTTCCATTGTTGACGCGCACCCTGCGCAGCCTCTACGACGTCACCGTTTGGCTCGATCCCGAACCCGGACTGAGAGCAGATTGGAAGCTGCAGCGCGATACATTGCGCCGCGGCTACTGGCGCGACGACGTCGAGATTGAGGTCGAGCGTCGCATGCCCGACAGTGAGAAGTACGTCGCACCGCAGGCCCGCTATGCCGATCTTACGTTGACGTTCTACCAGCCATCCGACTGGAGCGAACACCAGGACCCGGCTCGCCTCTCGGCCCGCATCCGCAAAGGCGGCCGCTTTCGTCCGCTCGACTACTCGGAGTTCGAAAGCGAATCGACCTCGATTCGCCAATTGAAGACGGCCGAAGGCGGTTATCCCGAGACGATCATCGAGCTTGACGGACGGATCGCACCGGCGAGCGCCGGTCTCGTCGAAGATCGGCTGTGGTCGCATTTAGACGTGCATGGACAGCCGCGACCGGCGCAGCTCGGCGAGTTCGAAGACGCGCAGGGCAAGCTTAAGGTGGGTTACACGCTGGCGCTCTCGCAATTGCTGATCGCCCGCCGCGTCGTGCTCGTCGAGAGCGACCTGTTGGAGATGGTGCCATAACGCGTCCCCGCGAGCTCGGGCGCTGAATTTCGCGAGCGATCTGTTCATCGGAGGCGCCGCGTTCGTCGCGAGCGCAATCAACGCAGGCGCCGGCGGCGGCAGCTTCATCTCGTTCCCGGCGATCCTCGCGTCGGGCGTCGCGCCGATCCCCGCGAACGCGACCAACAACGTCGCGATGTGGCTCGGCTCGCTCGCCTCGACCGGCTCTTTCCGTTCGGAGATCGACGTCCCGCGAGGAACGCTCGTGCGCATGTTGGTGGCGAGTACGGGCGGCAGCATTGCCGGAGCAATCATCTTGCTGCGCACGCCGAACTCGACGTTCGCGGGGCTAATTCCGTTTCTCTTGCTCGCCGCAACGGCAATTTTCATCGCCGGCCCGGCGCTCACGCGGGCCTCCCAGCACGCCGAGGTAACGCTGACCCCCGATTCGCCGGCCGGACTCGTGGCGCAAACGTGCATCGCAGTCTACGGTGGATTCTTCGGCGCCGCGGCGGGCATTCTGATGCTCGCGCTGCTCGGGGTTCTGGGGATGCACGATCTGCGCCGCGCGAACGCCTTCAAAGTTCTCTTGGCGACGACGATCAACGGGGTCGCCGTCGTCCCGTTTGTCCTCGCAAAGGTCATTGCGTGGGAACCGGCCGCATTCATGAGCACGGGGGCGATTGCCGGCGGATTTCTCGGGGCTCACCTCGTCAAACGTCTCTCCTCGGAAACGGTACGCGCCTTCGTGATCGTCGTCGCGTGCACGATGACGCTGTATTTTTTCTGGCTGGACTACATTCGGAGGTAAAGAAGCGCCGGCAAGGGACCCCTCACTCCCGGCGCTGCATCGCGTAGAACACGTATCCGAACGCGTTACCGTAACGGCGAACGATATCTATCTCCATTTGCTGGTCGCCAAGAAACTGCAGCGCTGCCGGGTCTCGAGCGAACCGCTGCCGCAGCGCGGCGATCTTCTCCTCCAGCGGTGTCAGGTAATCCTCAAACCATGCGTCGGCGGCAAGCACGAAGTCAGCGACGAGCCCCAAACCACAACGTTCGATCGTGGTGCGATTCTGCTCGATCGATGCCATGGCCGGGTAAGCTCGACCCCAGAACTCATGCGCGGCCCCGGGAGGTGCGTCGGTTAGCCACGTAAGTTCTGAAACGACAATGTAGCCGTTGGTACGAACGAGCGGACGCCACAGTCGCAGGCCGATCTCAAAGCCGATGATGTAAATCGACCCCTCAGCCCAAATCAGATCAAACGACTCGCGCTCGAAAGGGAGCGCATCCATGGAAACTTGCAAGGTGACGATTCGCTCGGCCAGACCTGCAGAACGTGCGCGGCTCTCCAGTTCATCGAGGTAAGGCCGGTGGGTATCGATCGCGGTGATCGTACCCTTTAGATTTCGGGCGAGCGCAATTGTCTGAGCTCCCGGGCCGCATCCAATGTCGAGAACTGCGCCGAACGCCGGAAGAGCGGGGAGGAGATGCAGTGCTCGCTCCGTTGCGGCGTCGTTTCCCGGGGCCTCCCGCGGCAGTCCCTGATGCAGATCGAAAAGGTTCACGGATGTATCACCCGTCACACAATAAGGTGAACGTCGCCGAACTCGTGCCAAAGGTAATCGCCGTCCAGCGCAACGCGGTACGCCCGATCGAGTGCCGCGGGTGGCGCGAATGCGGCGAGCATCTGGAGGTGACTTGCGCGCGGTTCATGGAAGCCGGTGAGGATACCGTCGACGGTGCGCAGGCCGCGCTCGGGCGTGACGACGAGGTCGGTCCAACCGTTCGACGCGACGACTTCGCCGCCCGCGGCCGCGCTCTCGAGCGCACGCACGACGGTCGTGCCGATCGCGATGACCCGGCGCCCTTCACGGCGTGCGGCGTTGACCGCGAGCGCAGTCGCAGGCGTTACGGCGAAAGGCTCGGCTTGCGGCGGCTCGTGCGCTTCCGGGCTCGAAACGCCGGCATGCAGGGTCACGCTTGCGATCCGTACGCCGCGGCGGCTCAACGCATCGAGCGTGCGGCGTGCGAACGGACGGCCGGCGGACGGCATCTCCGCGGAGCCGGGAGTGCGTGCGAAGATCGTCTGATAGTAGCCGATCGGATAGGGCGCATCGACGTACTTGTAGCGGATCGCCGAACCGTTGTGATGGAGGTACTCGACGATCGGTTCGGGGACGTCGATGCGCGCGTACCAAAGGCGTGGCGCGTCGTCGTCCAGGGGCGCGACCAACGTCGCGCTGCCCGAGTCGGGCAACACGAGCTGCTCGCCGGCGGCGGCCGGGCCGCGTGGCTCGACGATCCACAGGGTACTCGCGACGCGCGACGAGAGGTGTAGCGCGAGCGGCCTGCCGTCGGCACGCGTCGCTTCGAGCGCGGCCGGGAGTGTTGCGGAGTCGTTGACGACCAGCAGATCTCCCGGTTGCAGCAGCGACGGCAATTCGACGAAGAGGCGATGTTCGGCTGCGCCGGTACGTCTATCGCTTACCAGCATGCGCACGCCATCGCGAGGCAGGCCGCGCAACTCCGGCGGCCGCCGCGCTTCGAGATGCTCGGGCAGCTCGAAGCTGATGTCGAGTGCGGTCATGCGGGCGCCGTAACTGCCAGCAGGGACGGCAGTTCGATGCGCGCGTAGGCGTCGCGGTCGCTCGCGATCGCGCGCATCAGCGCGACGGCGACCTCCTCGGGCGAAGGCATCGCGGCGAAGTCCGCATCGGGCTCCGCGTCGCGGTGCATCTTCGTATCCATGCTGCCGGGATCGACGACGAGGATCGAGACACCAAAGCCATCGAGTTCAGCCGCAAGCGTTCGCGAAAAATGTTCCAGTGCTGCTTTGCTTGCGCCGTAGCCGCCCCAGCCGGGATAAGCGTTGACGGCCGCGTCCGAAGAGACGTTCACGATCGTCCCGCCGGAGCGCAGCAAGAGCGGCAGCGCATGCTGCATCAGGTGCAGCGGCGCGAAGGCGTTCGTCTCGAACAGCCGCTGAAATACCGCGGGCGAGAGATGCTCGAGCGGCGGAAGCGGCACCAGACCCAAGGTCGATGCGTTATTGACGAGCAGATCGAGCCGTCCAAAAGCGTCCGACGCGCGCGACACGAGCCGGTGAACGTGCTCGAGTTCCGTTACGTCGCCCGCAATCGCTTCGACTTGCGTGCGTTCGCGCAGCTCGCTCGCCGCCTCTTCCAGAGCCGCGGCGTCACGCGCGGTAATCACGAGGCGTAACCCTCGCGCGGCAAGCTGGCGCGCAACGGCCCGCCCAAAACCCTGCGACGCTCCGGTGATGAGGGCCACGTGCCCTGCCTCAAACCAACTGAACTCTTCCATGCCGCAAGTGTAGTGCCGTAACGTCCGCGGCGAATCGCCCCTTCGGGCACGCGCGCCCCTGGCCGTTCGGCCAGGGCGTCGCTTGCTGCGGTGCGCAGCCGCTACGCCGTGGGCGCGGCCTCGAAGGTCAAAACATATCGAATGAAGTCGTCATGCGCGCAGAAATGGTCGTACACGCGCCGGGCACGATCGTTACTTTCACGCGTCATCCAATAGAGTCGCCCCCAATGCTGCGCGCGCCCGAGCCCAACCAGATGCTCCAGAATCGCACGACCGGCGCCGGTGCCGCGAGCTTCCGGCCGAACGAAGAGATCTTCAAGGTAGCACGCAGGCAGCTCGCTCCACGTGTACGGATGGACGATATAGTTCGCAAAGCCGGCGGCTTCGCCCGTCGACCCGCTCGTAGCCACGAGCCCGAATATGGAAGAATCCGCAGCGAGGATCCGTCTCCACGTTGCGTCGGTCACTGCGTCGGAAACACGTGCCTCGTAAAAATCGCAATACCCCCGCCACATCTCGAGCCACGCATCTCGATCTTGCGAAATCGTTGGCCGCACGATATACCGGTCGTTACCCAAAATTGTCAGCCTGAGCGCTGCGCCGAAGGCGCGAAGTCGAAGGGCCAACGGAGTATGGCCACATCCCGTCGGCGCTTCGACAAGCTCAGCGTGACACGAGCAACTACAATGCGAAGCGATCGCACAGTATCAGCCATGCTGCGAATCTGACACACTTTCCGGCCCTCGTAAAGTGCCACTTTTTCTCTTAGGCAGGGGTCCACTCTGACGCCGCGTACTGCGATATAAGACGGACGTGCGCGGCATTCATATCATTCGAAGATCCAGGACGCCGCTGCATCGCCAGTCGGAATCATAGGGAGAACCTGCGTGGCCTGCTCGGTTATAGAGCTCAGACAATATACGCTTCGTCCAGGTCGACGGGACGTCTTGATCGACCTCTTCGATCGCGAGTTCATCGAATCTCAAGAAGACCTCGGCATGCGAGTCATCGGACAGTTTCGCGTGCTCGACGAGCCCGATCAGTTCTTCTGGGTGCGCGGCTTCACCGACATGCAAGAACGCGACGCGAGTTTGCGCGCATTCTACGGGGGACCCGTTTGGCGGGAGCACCGGGACGTCGCAAATGCGACCATGGTCGATTCGGACAACGTCCTGTTGTTGCGCCCGTCGCGACCAGATTCGGGCTTTGATCTCGTGCAGACCGAACGACCGCCGCTTGGGCGCGATAGAGCGAGGGACCGGCTCTTCGTTGCGAACATTTTCTACTTCCGCGAGCCGATCGAGCACAAGTTCGCCGAACATTTTGAGCGAGTGATGCTGCCGGAGATCCTCCGTACGGGCATGGACGTACGGGCGTATTTCGTATCCGAGCACAGTGCCAACACCTTCCCTGCGCTGCCGGTTCGCGAGGACGAAAACGCGTTCGTGTGGTTTGGTGTCTTTTCCAGCGGCGCTGCGTATAAGGATCAGCCTGTCGCCGGCCCGTTCGCCGACGCTATGCGCCGGCCACCCGAAATCAAACGATTGGCGCCGACGTCACGCTCGCTGCTGCGCTAAACGGCAGAACTTACAGGAGGCCGCGTTGTTGGGCGATTGCGACGGCTTGGGCGCGGTTGCCGGCGCCTAAGCGCGCGAGGATCTCGCCGACGTGGAACTTGACGGTGCGCTCGGCGATGCCGAGCCGCGCCGCGATGGCTTTGTTTGCGAGGCCGTCGGCGAGCAGTTTGAGGATCTCGCGCTCGCGTTCGGTAATCCGCTGGTGGCGCGGCGCGCGCATCGCTTCGAGGGCTTGCGCTGCAATCGTCGCATCCATGCGCGCACGGCCTGCGGCGACGGCACGCACCGTTTCGAGCAACTCGTCGCTTGCGGTGCCCTTGATGACGTACGAGTCGGCGCCGCGCGAGAGTGCCGTGCCGACGCGCTCTTCGCCCGCGTACGCCGAGAAAATCACGACGCGCGTACCCGGCGACACCGTCTTGATCTTGCCGATCGCTTCGAGCCCGCTTTGGTCGGGCAATTCCAAATCGAGCAGAAGCACGTCGGGGCGCTCCCGTTCGGCCAGCGCGATCCCCTCGCCCGCCGTGCCGGCCGCTCCGACGACCTGAACGTCGCCGGCATCGCCGAGGGTCGCGACGATGCCGTCCCGCACGATCGGGTGGTCGTCGACGACCGCAACGCGGATCATGGCGTGACCGGCACGCGCACGTCGACGCGCGTCCCGCCGCCGGGCCGCGCCCCGATCGTAAACGTCCCGCCGAGCGCCGCCGCACGCTCTTGCATGCCGACGATCCCGTAGCGACCGTCGCCCGCGCCCGGCGCGATGCCGTCGCCGTCGTCGTCGATCGTCAGCGCTACCGCCGCGCCGTCGCCGCCGAGCGACAGCTCGACCCGTCGCGCCCCCGCGTGGCGGCGAACGTTGGTGAGCGCCTCCGACGCAATTCGGAACAGCGCAACCTCGGCCGCGTGGGCGAGCGTCGCCGGCGAACGATCGTGGAAGGTCGCGATGATCCCCGTTTCGGAGGTGAAGCCGCGTGCCAGCGCTCCCAGCGCGCTCGCGAGCGGTTTCCCGCCAAGCGGATCGGAGCGCAAGGTCAGCACCGATTCGCGCGCGTCGCCGAGCGCTTCGCGCGTCACCGCGAGCGCCTTTTCGATGCGCGCGCGCGCTTCGTCGTCCCCCTCGCGCAACTGCCGCAGGGCCCCTTCAAGCTGTAGTGCGATCGCGGTCAGATCTTGCGCGAGCGTATCGTGGATGTCGCGCGCGAGTCGCGTGCGTTCCTCGGTCCGCGCTAGCCGTGCCGCGCTTTCGCTCAAGTGCGCGCGATCGACGGCCATCCCGACGTGGGCGCCGAGCGCCGAAAGCAAATGCAGGTCGGGCTCGTCGAGCGCGCGCCAATGCGGGCCGCTGAGGTTCATGATTCCGAGCAGGCGCGCACCGACACGCAGGCCGACGCTCGCATGATACTTCATGCCGGCGGTGAGATCGCTCTCGTCCGTGTTCGCCGCCTTGCGCAGCCGGCTGCACTCGATGACGTCGACGTTCTGCGAAACGAAGTCGCCGTCGAGAAACGATTCGAAGCACCAGCAGTTGCTGCCGGTCATCTGCACCGGCTCTTGCAAGTACGGCGGGAGCTGCCACGACGCGGCGAGATAGAAACGCCGCGTCTCCTCGTCGAAGAGCCAAATCCACCCCGAGCCAAGGCCGAGGAACCGCGTGACGATCTCGAGCGTACGCTCGAGCGCGAGCGGCGCATTCCCGGCATCGCCTAAAGCTTCGGCGACTGCCTCGAAGACGAGAACGTCGCGCCGGCTCGCATCCGTCAGCGCAGCACCGCGGGCTCGGGTGCCGTCAGCAACTGCGCGGACGCATCGCCTTCGAGGAAATGCGGCAGCTCGGCAAGCGAAAACTGCAAGCCGGTATAGAACGGCCCGAACGCCGCGTAGCGCGCACTCGATTCGTCGAAGCGCATCTCGTAGATCAGTTTCTTGAAGACGAGCGGGTCGTCGGCGTAGAGATCGACGCCCCACTCCCAATCGTCGAAGCCGATCGAGCCCGAGATGACTTGCGTGACGAGGCCGTGGAACGAGCGGCCGATCTTGCCATGCTCGACCATCAACCGGGCTCGCTCCTCATACGGGAGCTGATACCAATTGAGCGCCTCGCCGCGCTTCTTGTCCATCGGATAGAAACAGACGTAGCGCCGCTGCGGCACCTTCGCCCACAGCCGGGCCGCGTTGCGCGGCTGATTCGCCTGCTCGGCGATCGCCGCGTCGAATGCTTCGATCCATTCCGGCGAGTGCGGCTTGAGCCCGCGATCGCGGAGTTCCGCGTGAATCCGGCCGCTGGCCTCGTAAAGTCCCAGTTCGAGGACGGACACGTACGACGCATGCGGCTCGAGATAATCCCGAAGAGCGCACTTATCGAAACCGGTCTGCACGGCCCCGAGGTCGTCGAAACGTTTTGCGTAGTGCGTGAGCATCAGATCGCTCTTGTGGCCGAGCAGTTGCGCGACCGAAACGTCACCCTCCGCCGATGCTGCAAGCGGCGCGAGAAACTCTTGGGCTTCGCGCGCGACCGCGGCGCGCCGCTCGGGCTGGAGGGCGTCAAACCGGCGCCGCTCGAAGCGGAACATACGGTGCAGGATCGCCCAGCTGTCGAGCGTCTCGGGAACATCGGGGTGACGCATCATCGCCAAGTTCGACGAACGGGCGGCCGAACCGTTCCCCGCATCGGGATCGATCTGAAAATTTCGTGCTGCCTGCCGCCTTCGAAGGCCTCACACAGCGAAACCTCCTCGCGGCAGCCGTCGTTCGCCGACAAGGCTTCCATGAAGCCGAGGGTAAATTCGCGTGGAATCTCTTACGGCGAAGTTGCCTCGGGGAGGTCAAAGCCCATGCGTTCAAGTGGCTTGTTGCTAGCCTGCATATGTCTTGCCGCATGCTCCGGGTCGGGACCGACGCTCACGCCGCCGCCAGTCATTGCGCGCGGGTCGCTGCAAAGCTACACCGAGGTCGGCGTACTGACGACAACGCAGTTGGCGGCTGCTCCCGACGCGCCATTTATCACGCCGTTTGGCGGAGCGCCGCAATGCAGCGTGGCGGTGTACCGAGTGAAATACACGACGGTCGGCGTGAGAGGGGCGCCCGCGAACGCCAGTGCCGGCGTCTTCATTCCCCAGTCGGGCTGCGCCGGTCCCTATCCGCTGCTGGGCTTCGGACAAGGCACAAACCTTTTCAAGCTGCCGCCGATCAACAGCACAATACCGGACGAGCAAACCTTGGATCTGGCGCTCGTGTACGGCAGCCAAGGCTACGTGGCGGCCGCCACCGATTATCTCGGGCTCGGCCTTTCAGCATATTCCTATCACCCGTACCTTCAGGCACAAACCGAAGCGAGTGCGGTGGTCGATTCAATGCGCGCGGCGCGCAATCTCGCGAAGGTATTGGGGGTTTCGCTATCGGGTCAGGTGATGCTCGCAGGCGCCTCTCAAGGCGGTCACACCGCGATGGCCGCGCAGCGCGAGATCGAAGCGCACAACGCGTCGGAATTTCAGCTGGCCGGCGACGCGGCAACCAGCGGCCCGTATGACTTGCTGAGCAGCGTGAACTTCGTTATCGACACGCAAAATCCGGCCGGCCCGGGGCTCCTGGCGTACCTTTTGACCGGCTTCCAAAACACGTACGGCAACCTTTACGGGAGCGGTGGCGCGACCACCGTTTTTCAAGCCCCATATGCGAGCACTATCGATACGCTGCTGCCGTTGCCTACCGCGTCGCAGGCCCCGGAACTTGCGACGGACTTGCCGGCGGAAACCACGTCGCTGCTGCAGCCCGCCTTTCTGACGTCGCTTGGCGTTTCATCATCGCCGGTTGATTTCGATATTGCGGAGAACTCGCTCTTAGGCGGCTGGAAGCCTGTTGCTCCCGTCTATCTCTGTGGCGCGCACATCGACCCGCTCGTGACCTACACGAACGCCACCGAAGCGCAGGCCTATTTTACGGGGCTCGGCGCGACCTCGACAATCGTCGACGACAGCTCGTACGTGCCTTCGTCGTTTACCGGCAACCTTATTCACGTTGCTGATTGCATCATCTGCGAAGCGCTCAGCCGCGCGAACTTCTTGGACACGCTGAAAGCCGACTGGTCATCGCGTCGGTCGCTCCGGGCGCAAGCAGCGCGCTAGCTCGACGGCGCTGCCTCACGCGGCCAAACTCAGAAACATCGGGATCGACCTCGGCGGCACGAAGATCGAGATCGTCGTACTCGACGCCGAGGGCGCCGAACGCGTGCGCCGGCGCATTCCAACGCCGGCCGGCGATTACGCAGCGACGATTGCGGCCGTTGCAAGCCTCGTCGCCGACACCGAACGCGAGATCGGAGCGGTGTGCCCGGTCGGGATCGGTGCGCCGGGCGCGATCTCACCGCTCACCGGCCTCGTAAAGAATGCCAACAGCACCGTTTTGATCGGCCGCCCGCTTCGCGACGATCTCGCACGCGCGCTCGGCCGGCCGATCCGGATCGCTAACGACGCCGATTGCCTCGGGCTGTCGGAGGCCGCCGACGGCGCGGGCGCGGGCGCACGGATCGTCTTCGCCGCGATTCTTGGAACCGGCGTCGGCGGCGGTATTGTCGTCGACGGCGCGCTCGTCACCGGCCCAAATGCGATCGGAGGCGAGTGGGGCCACAATCCGCTGCCATGGCCGAGCCCGAGCGAGTTGCCCGGCCCCCGGTGTTATTGCGGTAAATCCGGCTGCATCGAGACGTGGCTCTCCGGTCCGGGCTTCACGCGCGACGCGTCATCCGGCCGCGCGGAGGCTTACGCCGATGCGAAGGCCGCGATTGCGGCCGCCGGCGCCGGCGATGCGCACGTAGTTGCTGCGCTCGACCGCTACGTCGACCGGCTCGCGCGCGGGCTAGCCACGATCGTAAACGTCGTCGATCCGCACGTCGTTGTCGTCGGCGGAGGAATGTCGAACGTTCCCAACCTCATCGAGAGCGTCGCCTCAGCGCTCGCGAACTACGCGTTCAGCGACGCGATCGCAACGCGCATCATGCGCGCCGCGCATGGCGATTCAAGCGGCGTCCGCGGCGCGGCGCGGCTGTGGCCCTTCGACTGCGCTCGCTGAGCGCCGCTCAGCGAGCTTCGCTCAGGGTGACACCTGCAACGGCGGCGAGGAGGGCGGCCGGATCGTTGCGGTACCGCTCGCGGGCCGACGGGTCGCGCGCGACGAGTTCGGTGAGTTGTGTGAAGACGGCGTTGACCGGCGTTGCGACCCCGGCGCGCGCACCGGCGGCAGCCACGGCGCCGTTGAGCACGCCGACTTCGGTGAGGCCGCGGCCGGCGCGCACATCGAGCAGCAGCGACGGCGGCTTGTGACCGCGCGCCCCGGCGATGCGATTGGCGAGCAACCTCTCGGCAAGCGGCCGCGGCAAGGTGGCGACGGCTTGCAGCGCCCGCAGCGGGTAACGCGGCAGATCGACCGCTCGCAAATCCAGCGCCGCCATCACCGCGCGCGTCTCGCGCATCGCGTCGATCTCGAGGCCGAAGGGACCGTCGAGTTTCACGAGCCGCGCCGGAAGGATGTCCAAGATCGCGCATGACGCATTCGCGACGACGTTGAGCGCGAGTTTCGACCATTTGAGCGCACGATAGTCCGAAACCACCTTAAGCGGGATCGGCGTGCGCCCCAACGCGGCGAGCAACCAGTTGTGCGCGACACCGCCGACCGGCGCAAGCGCGAGGCCGCCGCGGTTAGCGGCGACGATCGTTCCGTCGGGGCGGCGTTCGAGCGGCACCGTCAGCGCGCCGGCGACGATCCGGTCTGCACCAAACGCACCCGCCAACCGCTCTTCGTTGCCGACGCCGTTTTGCGGCGTGAGCAAGGTCGCGTCGGAGCCCGCCGGCAACGCGCGCCGCAGCGTTTCGATCGCTCCGTCCGTATCGTAGGACTTTACCGCGATGATTGCGAGATCGGCGGCAACCTCGCGAACGTCCTCGATGCGTCGCGGTGCGTAGTGCACCTCACAGCCGGCTGCTTGAAGGGCATTGCCGAGGTACGTTCCGACGGCGCCCGCGCCGACGACGTAAACAACGATCGCCGGTCGCCTCAGCCGCCCGTGCTGCCGAAGCCGCCCACCGAGCGCGCGGTCGTCTCGAGCTCCTGCGTCTCGTCATACAGCGCGCGTGCGACCGGGGCCAGCACGAGTTGCGCGATCCGGTCGCCACGACGAACCGTATAAGGTTCGGTACCGAAGTTTACCAGCACGACACCGACCGGGCCGCGGTAATCGGAATCGATCGTCCCCGGCGTGTTGAGCAGCGTGACCCCGGCGCGCAGCGCGAGCCCGCTGCGCGGGCGCACTTGCATTTCATATCCGGCCGGAACCGCGAGCGAGAACCCCGCCGGGATGAGCGCGCGCGCCCCGGGCAAGAGCGTCAGCTCGTCACGCACGGCCGCGCAGACGTCGGCTCCGGCGGCGCCTTCGGTCATGTACGCGGGCAGCTCCAAGCCCACGCCTTCGGGCAAGCGCTTGATCGCGACGCGCACGCCGCGCTCACTTGGCAAGCTCGGCCAACTCCGCTTGAAAGCTTCCGATGTCGTCGAACGAACGGTAGACGCTCGCGAACCGGATGTAGGCGACCTTGTCCAGCCGCTTTAGCGATTCCATCAGTTTCTCGCCGAGCATCGTCGTCGGCACCTCGTTCTCCCCGCGCGAGAAGAGCTCGCGCTCGAGTCCGGCCACGACCTCTTCCATCTGCGCGCCGGAAACCGGTCGCTTCTCGCACGCACGCTGCAATCCGGTCAGGACCTTCTCACGGTTGTATTGCTCGCGCCGGCCGTCTTTCTTGACGACGAACAGGCGCGGGGCTTCCATCCGCTCGTACGTCGTGAACCGGCTCTTGCAGTCGAGGCATTCCCGCCGGCGGCGCACGACACTCTCGTCGTCGCGAGAATCGACGACGCGGGTCTCGCTCTTACGGCAGGTAGGACAGATCAGGTGCGGCTCGCCTCCCTAGGGTCGGGGCCGGTGCCGCCCCGATGCGCTCCCGGGAGATCGAGCCGGCACGGCGTCCCAATCGTTCCCAAGAAGCGGCCCCACTAGATATGGGGCCTCTCCGAAGTATAAGCCACAACTCCTTCCGGGGGCAAACGACCTGCTAGGAAGCGCCGATCTTGAACATCTTCGTACCGCAGACCGGGCACTTGCCCTCGGTCGCGGGGCGGCCGTTCTTCATCTCGATCTTGACCGCGTCTTTCATCTCGCGCTTCGTCTTGCACTTCACGCAATAAC
>PMHP01000007.1:0-200 GCA_003158195.1 Vulcanimicrobiota bacterium
AGTCCGCCGCGTTCTCGATCGAAGCATTCTACGGCGAGTCGGAGCACTTCAGGCCATTCATCAGTCGAGTGCTCAAGGCGCTCAAGGCCGGGTCTGATGAATACTTCGCAAAGCTCCGCTCGGGCGAACCTTTGGACGAGATCGAGTGACCGTCACCCTCCAGCGCGAGCGCGACGGCTACGAGCGGTAGTTCGAAGGGG
>PMHP01000007.1:214-2576 GCA_003158195.1 Vulcanimicrobiota bacterium
CCGCCGCGTTGGGCGGCCGCCGGTCCTTGGTTCGGTAGCTGTCTCCCGCGATCGGGATGACATGAGCGTGGTGAACAAGTCGGTCTAGTATCGCGGTCGCAAGGATGGGATCGGTGAACATTTCCGCCCATAGCTCGAACGGTTTGTTTGAGGTTACGATGATCGATCCGCGTTCGTAACGCTCCGAGACGATGCGGAAAATATGGTCAGCAACGATTTTGTTGAGCGGCGTAAATCCAAGTTCGTCGAGCACGATGAGATCGGCGCGAAGGTAGTGCTCGATGAGCCGTTCAACCGAAAGATCGGCAAGTGCGGCATTAAGTTGCGAAGCGAGTTGTTGAATCGTTGCGAAGACTACGTCGAAGCCGCGCAAGCAAGCTTTGACGCCGAGCGCAGTTGCCAGATGGCTTTTTCCGACACCAGGCGGGCCGATGAACATCACCGTTTCGTGCCTCGTGACGAACTCGCAGCTTGCCAACGATTTGATTTTCATGGCATCGATCGAAGGTTGAAAACCAAAGTCGAACTCTTCGAGCGTTTTCACGAGTGGGAAACGCGCAGCTCGCAACCGTTTGTCGACGCCCTTGTTTTCGCGAGTGCTAAGTTCGTCGTCGATAAGGGCTTCGAGGAATTCGAGGTAACCAAGCTTTGAGTTTATCGCCGATTGATGATGGGCTTCGAGAACTGAAGCGGCATGGCCGAGTCGAAGCTTGCGGAGTTTTTGATCAAGCATTACCAACCTCCGAAGAGCCGGCGATATTCGGCCAGCCGTTCTGCTGCTTCGGCTCGACACGGCGCAGACGGAGTATCGCTGGGAATCGTGTCAAGTGGACGTTCGAAAAGCCGCGCTGAAAGAATTCGTCGCAACGCTTCAAGTGAATAATTCTCGAAGTGCGCTGCGCGAGCGCAGGCTCGATCGAGATCTTCGGGTCGCGTTGTCTCCATCAGGCGAAGCAAAGCTCGATAGCTGTCACTATGTACTGATTCGCGTGAGCGACACAGGCCGGCGAAAAAGGCTGCAGTCCCGGCGCCGACTGAGCGGATCTGCTCGACACGCTCGCGATGGATTTGATGCGATCCTTTGCGCTTGTGTTCGGGGTAATGCGCCCGGTCGGTAAGCGTTCTTCCGCGCCCGACCAGGCGTTCGTGTTTCGCAACTAAGGCGAAATCATCGTACGCGGTGACGGAGTTCGTATCGATGCGAACGACGACGCGCTTACCAACGAGGGTGTGTGGAACGGAGTAGAAATTTGCTCGCACCTGGATATGACAATCCGTTCGTACGCGGTGCTCGCTCCACGAAGCGACGGTAAATCGTTCCGGCAGTGGCTTTTGACGTTCGGCGATAATGAGATCGATCGGTCGCCGGTGGTCGAGCGCGCTTGGCCTTGCGTTAAGTTCGTCGAAGATTGTTTTTACTGCAAGACGCAGGTCTTCAAGCGAGTCGAACGTACGTCCACGAAGTGCGCGTTTGAGAACCCCAACGCCATTTTCGACGGCGCCCTTGTCCGTGGGCGTTCGCGGACGCACTGCATTTGGCAGCGTGTCGAAATGCGCGCACAGCGCCGTAAACTCGCGCTGATAGCCACGTTCGTGGAAATGCTCGCGCAACACGGCCGCGGCGAGGTTGTCAACGGTAATGCGCTCAGGAACGGATTCCGCTTCGAACATTCCGTTTTGCACTGCTGCTAGAAATGTTGGAACGCTTTGATCGAGAACGACCTCGCCGTACCGAAATCGTGAATGCGGCCACACGGCAACGTACGCCCACGTTCGCACGAGCTGCCCTTGATGGCGAACGCGGCAGAGTTCGCCGAAGTCGGCCTGCATTTCTGCGCCCGGCGCATGATCGAGTCGCTCGAAGACACGCGGATCGCGCTTTCGCAACTGCGCGACGCGCTTCTTCACAAGTTCGTATGAACTTGGATTCCCCATATGGCGCTCCTTTTCGAGTCAGAGTCGCCCGAATCCGGCCGCTCTCGGGCGGTCGGGTGGGCGCGAAGTGGGTTTTCCGGGGGCGCAAGCCGCGCATAGCGCCAGAGCGGGTGAAAACGGCAATTNNTTCTTCACAAGTTCGTATGAACCCACAAACGCTGGATCCTCGCGCAGCGCGACGTAGATGCTCCACGCCGTGCGGCCTGACGCCGCAAAGGAGACGATGTGGTCGGCATACGCGTCGAGCTTCGAGCCCGAAGGCTGCCGTACAGGGCCTTGCGCACCCGTCTCGATCTTAGCGACGATTCGCCGAACAGTCTTGATATCGATTCCGAGACGCCGGCTCATCTCGCGCTTCGAGACGCCTTGGCTATGCCATTCTCGGATGGTCTGGAACAACGCCATTGAAATCACCCATACTCCCCAA
>PMHP01000229.1 GCA_003158195.1 Vulcanimicrobiota bacterium
ATGACTGTTCGCAAACGATCGTGGTCGACGACGTGCACCTCGCGCTCGAAGAACCAAGCGTTCGGAGTTTTATCGTGGCACTCGTCGATCGGGTGCACAAAGGGCTGCGCTGGTTGCTGCTGGGACGCAGCGCGCTCGATTTGCCGGTGGCAACGTGGCTGGCCTACGGCCACGCGGACGAGCCCATCGGCGAAGACGATCTGCGTATCCGCCCGGACGAAGCCGCCTCGATCGCGCAAGCCTGCGACGTCGCGCTCTCCTCCGCCCAACTCGACGGGCTGCTCGATTTGACTGCGGGTTGGCCCGCTGCGTTCATCTTTGCGCTGCGCGCTGCCGCTGGGGGCACCGAACTCGGGCGGATCGCCGTCGAAACGCGCGACAAGCTCTACGCATACCTCGCGGATCAGGCGTTCGGCGCGTTTTCGCCAAGCGAGCAGAAGTTTCTGCTCGGAACGGCGCTCTTGCCGGTGATCGATCTCGAATTACTGGTAACGGCGGGATGGGAGGCGCCCGAGGCTACGTTCGCTCGCCTGCGCCGCAACGCCGGCTTTATCGTTCCCGAGTCTGCGACGACGTTTCATTATCACGATCTGTTTCGTGACTTCTTGCAGCACCGCTTGCATCTGTTGGGAGCGGCGACATACCGGCACACGCAGCTTCAATCGGCAGTTCTCCTCGAATCGGCCGATCGGCCGGACTTGGCGCTGCGTCTTCGCGTTGCGGCCGAAGATCGCGCCGGCATCATTCGTATGCTGCGCGACCAAGCTTCAAAATCGACCCTGGGCGGCATCGTCGACGCGATCGAGGAAGCATTTGGATCGCTCCCGCCGGAGCTGTTCCGCGCCGACCCGCCACTGCTCGACTTGCTCGCTCGCACGCGTGTGCTGCGTGGCGCGTGGGACGCAGCAAATACGCTCTATCTCACCGCGGTAGAGCTGGCCGAAACGCCGGATCAACGCGCGAAGATCTTACTGTCGTACGCAAGCGCGCTTTACCGCCAATGCGGGCATGAGGCTGCGTTCGCCGCGCTGTGCGACCTCGACGCAACCCGGATCGAGGACCTCTCGACCAAGACGCGCCTGCTCTCCGGATTGGGCGTTCTTCGAGCGATGCGCGGCGACTTTGACGAGGCGGCCCGGCTCGCAACCCAGAGCCTTATGGATACGGTCCTCGGCGCCCCCCATTTACGCGCGACCGTCCTGTTCAACGCATGCCTTGTGTCGCACTACTCAAATCGCCTTGCCGAAGCGCGCTCGCGTGCGGTCGAGGCGCAAAAGGCTGCAAGCCAATCCGGGAACGATCAAATCTGTGCTCGAACCTGCCACGTCTTATGCTTGCTCGCAATGAACGACGGCGATTGGGAGTCCGCCGCCGAGCTCATGGTCCAGAGCTTCGTCTGCGCCAAGCGGGACGGAGAACCAATCGTCATCAACGATGCCCTGGACACCGCGGTGTTTTTAGCGTCGCTGCGTGGCGACACCGCCCGCATCAGCGAGCTCGAGGCTAACTCAGGGCAAGGTTCCGGCGTATACGGAGAGCTCGAGGTCGCGCGATCGCTTGCGCGAGCGGTAAAAGCTGCATGGAGTGGAGACTTTGAGGCAGCGCGGCGTGAAGCGGAGAATGGCGTTGGAACGACGGGCAAGAACGACAATGTCCAGTTGCTCTATTTTCTTCCGCAGGCCGCCTTGTACCATGCAGCCGCGGGTAACCGCGAGGCAGCTCTACACGCGATCGATCGCGCGGCGACGTTTCTGAACGAATTCCCAATCCGCGGCATGCTTGTGACCTATGCGACGTTCGGGAACATCGGTCGGATTTTACTGGCCATCGCGGCAGCGCTTGCGCAGCGCACGCGCGAAGCAAACGACATTCTCTTCCAGCTTGAGCGCACTGAGCCAAAGCCGATCGGAGCCGTCAGAGCGCTCGCGCAAGCGGCCCGCACGTTCAACCGCGTGGCGCAAGGCGTCGCCGAGCGCGAAGCGCTCGATCGAGATATCCAGGGCGTGCGCGAAGCGGGACTCGGCGGCTATGCCGACCTGCTCGCCGTGCTGCCGGTCAACATCGCGGGCAGCGCCGCAGCCTTCGGGACGTTGACCAAAGCGGAGATGCAGATGCTGCGCCTGATCGCGCGCGGCGGAACGATGAAGGCCATCGCCGTTGGGCTCAATCGCAGTCCCGACACCGTCGAGACGCACATCCGCGCGATCCTACGGAAACTCGGCTGCAAGACGCGCAACGAAGCCGTCGCCCTCGCTCGCGATCACGGCGTCATCTGACGCGCACGGTCAGCATTTCGCTTTGGGTATGAACCGCCGGCAGCGCGAGCGCTTCCGGCATCGGCACTGCCGGTAGTTGCTCCCGGGCGAATCGTCGCCTGATCCGAAGACCGCGACGCGACGCAACGAACCACCTCCGGTTCGGCCGACTTCCAAATCCGCCAGCACCTGCAAGAGTTCGCGCACGAGTTGGGTTATCTCGGCCTGAAGATTGCCGGCCTCCTTGTGGAGCGATTTCGGACTGGTGTGCGACGTGCTTCGCGAGCTGCCGGCGTTCAGGTCGATTCCCCACAGCAGCCGTTCAAAGCCGCCATCGAAGTCCGAGTTCATCTCGCGTTCAACTCCTGTAGACTCTTGCGATCACATTGCCCAATCACGGAGTGGGACTTTCGTTCAACCAGTCCTTGGTTAAGAAGTGTTAACAAATTTCCTCGAGCTAAGGCGCCCGCTTCTATCGCCGGCCTCCGAAGACATGTACCAGCTGTTCTTCCAGTTCGTCTTCGGTCGGCATGCGGAAGCGCTCGGTGACGTTCGGCGGCCTCTCTTCAAGAAGGGCCCGAATCGGTGCCAAAATCGTATCTCTTCGAATGCGCGGTTCGAATGCGTCGCTGCCTCTGCGTCTTGCCACATCGACGGCGGGCCCATAGTCCCGCCCCCGTTCGAAGGGCGGAGCAGGTGGAAGGGGACGCCGTTCGACTTTGCCGTCCACGAGAACGTGCGCGGACGATCCGGGAACGTACATGATGCCGTTCTCGACGTGAAACGTCCAGGCCCGAGTGTCGAGATGCTGCGCGCAACCCGCTTCGCGAATTCGTCGAGCGAATGCGAAATCTTCGGAGCCATCGTTTTCATCTAACGCCCACGGTTGGGGGCCAACTCGTTCGAGAAGTTGCCGGCTGCATACGAGGACGTGCGCGCCGATAAAATGACACGGTATCGTCCCATCGATGCGACGGATCAGCTCAAAGGGTACGGAAACCCCGTCGGCGGTCTGCCGGGCGATCGCCGCCGAAAAGTGCATGCGCGCGCCGTACACGGAACCGACGACTTTCAAAGGGTCGGCGGTCGTCCACGAGAGCATTCGCTCGAGGCATCCGGGACGCCAGAAAGCATCTGCGTCGGCCCACACGATGTGCTGCGCCTTACTCGCCAGTGCCCGTTCCGTGAGACGGTTGCGCGCTTCGTCGACCGGAAGGCCAACTTCCGTAAGTAGCCGATATTTGAATCCGACGTTGTTTTCGAGCGCGAACTCCGTTTCGGGTTCCATCCGTTCTCGGATCGGCATGCAGACGACGACGTCGTTCAAGGTAGTGTGCCTCCTACGCTTTAGGCCGCACCCGCAGCGAGTGCGGGTACCGCCTGTAGGCCGGGTGCGCCGACGATGGTGAGCGGCTTCACGCTCAGTTCACCCGGCAACTCGGAGAACGCGAACACCTCGGCCGTCAGNNTCCCGCCGGCATCGAGCGCGCGTAGGTTTCGATTCGTTCGCGTACGTAGAGCGCGAGTTGCGGGTCGGGAACGTCTCCATGATTCCACTCGGCGCCCATGCGCTTCTCGAACTCGGGATCGAACATCAGCACGTTCAATTCGCTCAGATTGCGACGGCGCAGCATCGGTGGGACCAGGACCTTGCGCGCCGCGTCCGCTAGGTCGCGCGGATCGCGCGAACTCGCGCTTGCCTCCAGAATGGCCTCGAGCGTCGCCACGG
>PMHP01000080.1 GCA_003158195.1 Vulcanimicrobiota bacterium
CCTCGACTGCGCGCCTGCGGCGCTCCGCTCGGGAAAGTAATTCGCTTCCAAATAGTTGACATCCCAAGTACTTTCGGATAGAGTCGCCGCATGAAGCCGGCTGACTTTCGAGGGTTCGCCGTTGATATAGCGGCTCGAGAGCTTGCGCGAAGCTGGAACCGGCGGCTGCGGCCGTTCGGATTGACGTACGTCGCGTACTTCATTCTGTTATTGCTCGCGGACGGGACCGGGCGGCGGCCGACGGAACTGGCGGCTGCGCTCCGGATCGACGGCTCGTCTCTGACCGGGCACCTCGACCGCCTCGATGAATCGGGTCTCATCGAGCGGCGACCTGACGAGGAGGACCGCCGGGCGACCCGGGTCGTCGCCAGCCCGGCGGGTCTCGCCCTCCTCGAAAAAATTCGCCCCGTCGGCGAGGCGCTGCGCGATCTCGACCCCGAGCTTGCCCTCCGCGGCGCCGATCCCGCAAGCCAAGCCGAACGGGCCCTCGTCGAGGTCCAGGAGGCGGTGCGCCAGGTCAACGCCGCGTTCGTGCGGGTCGACCGCGCCGCGAGTGCGAGCGTCGATGCGCTCGATGCGCTTGCCCAACGCGCCGGTCCGGCGCGACGCGGCAGCCAGGCGGTGCTGCGGGTCGCGACCATGACCGGCGCGCGCGCCGGCGGGGGCGCGACCCTCGCGCGGTTCGCAAATCTGGTCGCCGAGCGCAGCGAGGGTGCGGTTCGCGTCGAGCTCGAGGTGCCGTTCCGCGAGCCGGGTGGCGAGCTGCGGCTGCTGATCGACCTTCGCGCCGGAAGGCTTGCGCTGGCCGGCGTGACCGCAGCGGTCACCGGCACCCTCGTCGCCGAGGCGCAAGCGCTCGAATTACCTTACCTGTTTGACTCGACCGCCCACACGCGCCGCGTCCTCGACGGACCGCTTGGCCGCGGAATCTTGGCCGGAGTTGCGGAGCAGGGACTGCTGGGTCTCGGAATCGCGGCCAACGGCGTGCGATCGCTCACGACGGGCGAAACGCCGGTGCGGCGGCCCGAGGACGTGCGCGGACTGCGTTTGCGCACGCAGCAGGCCCCGGTCAACGTGTACTTCGCCGAGTCGCTTGGGGCGATCGCCGTCCCGCTTCCGTACGAGCGGCTCGCGGGCGCGCTGCGCGACGGCGAGATCGACGCGCAAGAAAACGTGCTGTCGAACATCGTCGACTTGCGGATGTGGGAATCGCAGCGCTATCTCACCTTGACGGAGCACGCACACTCGTCGATTGTCCTCATCGGTAATCCCGAGGCGTTTGCGGCGCTCGGCCCGCAGCGCGAGCTCGTCGAAACGGCGCTCGCCGACGCGATTGCCGGCATCGCCGCGGCCAGCGAAGCGATCGATCGCGACGCGCTGGATGCGTTGCGCGGAAACATGGAGATCATCACGCTCGACGCTCGCGCCCGGGCCGCGTTCGCGCACGAAGCGCGGCTCGTGCACGAACGCATGGCACGGGCTTTGGGAACGGACGCGCTGGCGCGCGCGCTCCGAGCCGTCGACGACGCGCGCATCCCAGCGGAACTCGTGGTTCGATGAAAGGAACCCGTATGTCAAAGCCAAGCATTCGTCTCGCCCTTGCATTGGGTGTCGCGTTCGCCGTCGCACCATCTGCGACGACCCGCGCGGCGGATCCCGCGGACATCGTCATCGGCTCGGTCTTGCCGCTCACGGGCCCGTCGGCGCAGACCGGAGCGGGCCTTAAGGCCGCCCAACAGCTCGCCGCGGATCTCGTCAACGGTCACGTCTCGTATCCGCTTCCCGCCGTCGGTCACGACGGAATCCCCAGTCTCGGCCACGCGCACATCAAACTCGTCTTCGCGGACTCGCAAGGAAAACCGGACCAAGCGCGGGCGGCCGCGGAAGAGCTGATCACGCAGGACCACGCGGTAGCGCTGATCGGCGCCTACATCTCGTCGACGACGGCGACCGCATCACAGGTCGCCGAGCGTTACGGCATTCCGTTTCTCAATCCCGACTCGTCGGCGCCCTCGCTCACCGCGCGCGGTTTGAAGTGGTTCTTCCGCACGACCCCAAACGACGCAATGTTCGCACAGAACTTTTATGACTTTCTGGCCGACCTCAAGAAGACCAAGAAGGTCGCCGTCCACAAGGTCGCGGTCGTGAACGAAGACGGACTCTTCGGCACGGGCTCGGGCGACGCCGAGGAGTCGATCGGGAAGTCCTCCGGCTATGACGTCGCCGCGCGCATCGCGTATCCGGCGACCACGACCGAGGTCAACGCCGAGGTCGAGAAGATTAAAAGCGCCGCGCCGGACATCCTGATGATGTCATCGTATTTGCCCGACGCATTGCTCTTCATGCGCGGCCTCAAAGATCAGGGCGTCGCCGTCCAAGGGATATTCGCTCAAGACGCCGGTTTCATCGATCCGGGTTTTATCAAGACCGAGGGCGACGACGCCGAGGGCATCATGACGCGCGAGGTCTTCTCGCTCGAGATCAAGCAGCGCAACCAATCGGTGCCGCTCATCGATCAGCTCTTTCGCGCGCGCTTCGGCGGAAAACCGCTCGACGGCAACACGGCGCGCGATTTCACCGGCGTCCTCGTCCTCGCCGACGCGCTCGATCGGGCCCACTCGACCGACCCCGCGGCGATTCGCGACGCGCTGGTCAAGACGAACATCCCCGGCAGCCGCACGCTCCTGCCGTGGAAGAGCATTCACTTCGATGCGACGGGTCAAAACGACGGCGGCGCGGGCATCATCGAACAGATCCAAGGTGGTAAGTACGTAACGGTCTGGCCGTTCGACGTCGCGGTCAAGCCCGTCGTGTGGCCGATGCCGCCGTGGAAGCACTGACGACCTTCGCGCTCCTTGTGGCCGGCGGGCTGCTCACCGGCCTCGTGTTTGCGCTGGTCGCGCTCGGGCTGACGCTCGTCTACGGCGTGATGGACGTGGTCAACTTCGCGCACGGTGAGTTCCTGATGCTCGCCATGTACGCCACCCTCGGCTTGGCGCTGCTTGGAATCGGACCGCTCGTGGGCTTGCCGCTCGTCGCCGCCGCGCTCTTCCTCTTCGGAATCGTCGTCTACCGCATCTTCATCCGGCGACTGCTCGCCGGCCCGCCGGAAGCGACGGTCTTCGGAACGTTCGGGCTGCTCGTGCTGATCCAGGGCGCGGCGCAAGCACTGTTCTCGAGCGATTATCTTTCCGTTCCGAATCGGCCGCTTCAGGGAACCCTGCACCTGGGGCCGATTGCGCTCGCTCAATCGGCGCTCGTCGAAGGCGCGGGCGCGCTCGTGCTGACGGCGCTCGTCTTCGCCTTCGTCGAATACACCGAGACGGGGCGCGCGATGCGCGCCGTAGCCGAGGACCGCGTCGCCGCGACCTTGATGGGCATCAACGTGCAGCGCATCAACGCGCTCGCCTTCGGCATCGGCGCCGCATGCGTCGGCGCCGCGGGGGCGCTGCTGATGCTCTCCTATCCCGTCTATCCGACGGTCGGTTCGCAGTTCGCACTCACCGCCTTCGTCGTCGTTGCGCTCGGCGGGTTCGGCAGCATCCAGGGCGCGCTCGTGGCCGCGCTGCTCGTCGGATTGCTCGAAGTCTTAGGCGGCTTCTACCTCTCGCCCGAATTGAAAATGGTCCCGGTCTACCTCGCGTATCTCGTCGTCGTGCTGCTTCGGCCGCAAGGGCTGCTGGGACGGCGATGAGCCCGCGCCCGCATCTGATCGCGCTCGCTGCAATCGTCGTCCTCGGGCTGCTCTACGCGTTCGGCTCGAAGGATGCCGTCACGCTGGATCTCGTGTTCACGCTCTTCCTCTACGCGACGCTCGGGCAGTCGTGGAATTGGATCAGCGGCTACGCCGGCAACATCTCGTTCGGTCACGCAATCTTCTTCGGCTGCGGTGCGTACGCAGCCGCGCTCTGCACGAACGCCGGGCTTTCGCCGTGGCTGGCCGTGCCCGCGGGTGCGCTCGTCGCCGCCGCGCTCGCGCTCGTGACCGGATTCCCGACGCTTGCGCTGCGCGGGCACTACTTCTCGATCGCAACGATCGCCGTCGGCGCGCTCGTCGACACCTACGTGCGCACGCAAGGCTGGCTCGGAATGGCGAACGGGTTCGAGCTGCCGATCAAAAACGGCTTGGGGTGGCTTCAGTTTTCCGATAAAGGGCCGTACGTCGCACTCGCACTCGGACTCTTCGCGCTCGTGCAACTCGCCACGCTCGCACTCGAGCGCTCGCGCCTGGGATACTATCTGCGCGCATTGCGCGCCAACCACGCGGCCGCAGCCTCGGTCGGAATCGACGAACGCCGCTGGAAGCTGATCGCCTTCACGTCGTGCGCGACCTTTGCGGCACTCGCCGGCGTCTTGTACGCGCAGTACACGCTGTTCGTCGATCCGCCCTCGACCTTGGCCCTCAGTATCTCGATCGACATCGCGCTGATCGGCGTCGTCGGCGGAATCGGAACGTTGTGGGGACCGCTCGTGGGCGCGTCGGTCTACGTGCTGCTCGCCAAGGAAGTCGCGCTGCGGCTCGGCGGCAGCGGCAAGGGCTACGATCTCGTCATCTACGGCGCGATCATCTGCTTGATCGCCGCGTGGCGTCCGCACGGAATCGTCGGCAGCATCATCGACGCGCTGCGGCGGCGACGCGGAGCGGCCGACGTCGTTTCGGTCCAAAACCCCGCGGAGGCCGCATGACACCGCTCTTGGAGGTTCGGGGCCTGTCCAAGCGTTTCGGCTCGGTACGCGCGCTCGACGGCGTCGACTTCGACGCTGCGCAAGGCGAACTTACCGGTCTCATCGGACCCAACGGCGCCGGAAAATCGACCGCGTTCGGGTGCATCGCGGGCGCGATGCGTCCGAGCGGTGGAAGCATTCGGTTCGCGAGCCAAGAGATTGCGGGCCTCGCGTACCATCGGGTCGCGCGCCTCGGCGTCGGGCGCACGTACCAGATCGTGCAGACCTTCGCCGACATGACGGTTCTCGAGTCGGTCACGACCGGGGCGCTGCTGCGCCACCCGCGGGTTGCGGATGCGCGCGCGCACGCCGAAGAGCTGCTCGCGTTCACCGGGCTCGCCGCCAAGCGCGACCGGCTCGGGCGCATGCTGACGATCGCCGACAAGAAGCGCCTCGAGGTCGCGCGCGCGCTCGCGACCGAACCGAAATTGCTGCTGCTCGACGAGGTGATGGCCGGGCTGACGCCGGCGGAATGCCGCGATGCCGTCGCGCTGTTGCGCCGCATTCTCGAACGCGGCGTCACCGTGGTCATGGTCGAGCACGTCATGGAGGTACTGATGCCGATCGCGCACCACGTGGTCGTCATCGCGGCCGGCAAAACGATCTTTTCCGGCGCGCCGGCCGAAGCGGTCCGCGATCCTGGTGTCGTCGCGGCCTATCTCGGGCCGCCGCTCGAGGCTGCGTCGTGAGCACCTTGCTTGAGATTTCCGATCTTGCCGTCGCCTACGACGGGATGCGCGCGTTGCAAGGCGTTTCGCTGCACGCCGATGGTGGCGAGATCGTCGCGCTGATCGGCGCGAACGGCGCGGGCAAGAGCTCGTTGCTCCGCGCGATCAGCGGCTTGGTCCGCGCCGCCCGCGGCCAGATCCGCTTTGACGGCGCCGACATCACGCGCCTCGGGGCCGATCGCATCGTGGCCGCGGGCATCGCTCACGTTCCGGAAGGCCGGCGCGTCTTCGCGAGCGCTACCGTGCGCGACAATCTTCTGCTCGGAGCATACGTCGAGCGCGACCGCTCGAAACGCGCCGAGCGCCTCGCGGCGGCGCTCGCCGCCTTCCCAATTCTTGGCGAGCGTTTGGGGCAGCGCGCCTCGACGCTCTCCGGAGGAGAACAGCAAATGCTCGCAATCGCGCGCGGAACGATGAGCGGACCGCGCCTTCTCATGCTCGACGAGCCGTCGCTCGGCATCGCGCCCGTCTTAATCCCGCAAATCTACTCAGGCGTGCGCCGGATCGCGGGAAGCGGTACGGCCGTGTTGCTCGTCGAGCAGAACGTGCGCGAAGCGCTGGCGGTCGCCGCGCGCGGCTACGTCCTGCAGACCGGGCGCATGGTGCTCGATGGTCCGGCGGCGGCGCTGCGCGACGACCCGCTCGTACGCGAAGCGTTCTTGGGGATCGCATCGTGAGCTGGCGCGTCGGTATCGACATCGGCGGGACGTTTACCGATCTCGTTGCGCTCTCGGACGACGGCCGGCTCGTGCGCCGCAAGATCTCCTCGACGCCGCGCGCACCGCAGGACGGCCTGCTCGATTCGGTGCGCACCCTGCTCGAGGAAGTCGACGCCGGCGACATCGCGCTGCTCGCACACGCCTCAACGATTGCGACCAATGCGTTGCTCGGCCAGGTTCATCTCGAATTGCCGCGGGTCGCCTTCGTGACGACCGAGGGCTTTCGCGACGTGCTCGAGATCGGCAGGCAGAACCGCAGTGCGATCTACGATCTGCACGTGACCAGGCCCAAGCCTTTAGCCTTGCGGGAAGATCGTTTGGTCGTCCACGAGCGGCGGGGGCACGACGGCGCCGTCCTCGTTCCGCTGGACTCAACCTCGGTCGCGCGCGTAATCGTCGCCCTCCAAGAGCGCAAGATCACGGCGGTCGCAGTCGGGCTGCTTCACTCCGACGTCGATGGTACGCACGAACGCGCGGTCGGCGACGCAATCGCCGAGGCGATTCCCGAGGCGCAGGTTTCGCTCTCGCACGTCGTCGACCCGCAGTATCGCGAATACGAACGGTTCTCGACGACGGTCGTCAACGCGGCGCTCGCACCGATCGTGCGCGAGTATCTCGAACGCATCGCCGCCGGTATTCGATCGCTCGGCATCGCGGCCCCGATTTACGTCATGCGCTCCGACGGCGGAATGGCCGTGCTCGAGAGCGCTGCAGCCGCGCCCGCCGCGCTGATTGAATCGGGGCCGGCGTCCGGTGTGATCGGTGCCGCGTTCGTCGGACGGTCTTTGGGACTCGAGAACGTGCTATCGTTCGACATGGGCGGAACGACGGCAAAAGCCGGGACGATCTTCGGCGGCGTGCCGGAGGTCAGCGCATCGTTCGAGGCTGCCGGCGCAACGCACAGCGGCCGTTCGGTCAAGGGCAGCGGCTATCCGGTGCGCTTCCCGTTCGTCGATTTGGCCGAGGTCAGTGCGGGCGGCGGCACGATCGCCTGGCTCGATGCGGCCGGCACCTTGCGCGCGGGACCGCTCTCCGCGGGCGCCGACCCGGGGCCGGCTTGCTACGGAACAGGCGAACGCCCGACGGTCACCGACGCGAACGTCGTCCTGCAACGGCTCAACCCGCGCGTGCTGCTCGACGGCGCTTTCCCGATCGATGCGACCCGCTCGTACGCAGCGGTCGCATCGGTCGCCGCACCGCTTGGGGGCGACGTGGAACGGACCGCAGCCGGAATCGTTTCACTCGTCGACGCCGAGATGGCGAAGGTTCTGCGAATCGTCTCGGTCGAGCGCGGTCACGACCCGCGCGACTTCAGCCTGCTCGCATTCGGCGGCGGCGGCCCGCTGCATGCGTGCGCGGTGGCCGAGGAGATCGGCGTCGGCCGCGTCGTCGTTCCACCGCTGCCGGGCGTCTTCTCCGCGTATGGGTTGCTGGCCGCCGACGTGCGCGTCGTGCGCGTCCGATCGCTCGTCGAAACGGCGGACGAACGGGCCTGGGAGCACGCCTGCCGTCTGCACGGCGTGCTCGGACGCGAGGTCAACGCCGCGCTCGTCGAGCAGGGCGTCGCGGAGCGCGACCGGACCTTCGTCCGCGAACTCGACCTGCGCTATTTCGGACAATCGACCGAACTAACGGTGACGGCTTGCGAGTCGCTCACCGATGCGATCGAGGCTTTCCACCTCGCTCACGAGCGGCGCTACGGCTTTTCGGCGCGGCAAGATGCCGTCGAAATTGCGACGGTTCGCGTTGCCGGGATCGGCATAACGCCAAAACCCCGGCTCGTCGCAGCCGCCGTCCCGGCCCTCGCGGCGCCCCCAAGCGATGCGCTGCGCGAGAAGCGCAAGGCGTTCGACGGGCATGCGTTCGTCGCCACGCCGGTATTCGCTCGCGCCGCATTGCTGCCGGGTCACGCGTTCGCGGGGCCTGCGGTCGTCGAGCAGTACGACGCGACGACCTACGTGGCCCCGGGCTGGAACGCGCACGTCGACGCCTTCGGCAACCTCGTTTTGGAGACGGCATGATCGCTCTGGATCCGATCACCGCCGAACTCGTCTCGTCGGCGCTCGTCTACGCGAGCGAGGAGATGGGCATTGCGGTTCGCGACGCCGCGTACTCGCCGAACATCAAGGAGCGGCTGGACCATTCGTGTGCGCTCTTCGACGCGGACGCAAACCTCATCGCGCAGGCCGAGCACATCCCCGTCCATCTCGGCTCGCTGCCGTGGGGATTGCGGCGCACGATCGCATGGCTCGCGGAGCGCAGCCGGACGATCGCGCCGGGCGAAATGATCGTCGTCAACGACCCCTACCTCTCCGGGACGCACCTCAACGACGTTACCGTGATCCGCGCGATCTACGACGACTCGGGTGCGCTCCTGGGTTATTCGGCGAACAAAGCGCATCACACCGACGTCGGCGGTGCGGTTCCCGGTTCGATGCCGCCCGACGCGCGCGATCTGTTCGCCGAGGGCGCGGTCCTGCCGCCGCTCGTGCTCGTTCGCGGCGACCGGATCGTCGACGACACGGTCGAATTGTTGCGCGCAAATTCGCGCACGCCCGACGCCCGCGCGGGCGACCTGCGCGCGCAAGTCGCGGGTAACGTCGTCGGCGAGCGCCGCTTTCTCGAACTGGTGCGGCGCTACGGTCGTGCGGTCGTCGAAGGATCGCTGGCCAAGGCGCTCGACGACGGCGAGCGGCGCACGCGCGCGGCGCTGCGCGAGTTGCCCGACGGCGCCGTCGATCACGAGGACGTGATGGAGGACGAGAACGGCGAGCCGTCGATCGTTCTGCGCGTTCGCCTCGTCAAGTCGGGCGAAACGCTGAGCCTCGATTACACCGGAACCTGCGCGCAGGTCGAATCGCCGCTCAATGCGGTGTACGGCGTGACGCTCTCGGGCGCGTACTATGCGATTCGCGCGACGACCGATCCGCGCATTCCGATGAACGCGGGTTCGTTCCGTCCGGTCGAGATCCGCGTGCCGGAGGGAACGTTGCTCAACCCGCGCCGCCCGGCCGCCGTCAGCGGCGGAAACGTCGAGACCTCGATGCGCAACGCAGACCTCGTGCTCGGCGCGCTCGCCCGCCTCGCTCCCGGGCGGCTGCCGGCCCAGAGCGGCGGCTCGATGAACAACGTCATGATCGGCGGGCTCGATGCGCAGGGCCGCTCGTGGGCGTTCTACGAAACCAACGGGTGTGGGATGGGAGCGCGTCCCGACGCCGACGGCATCGACGGGATTCACGTCCACATGACCAACACGCTCAATACGCCGATCGAGGCGATCGAACGCGCGATGCCGCTCGTGATCTGCGCCTATGAGTTTGCCGAAGGCAGTAGCGGTGATGGGCGCTTCCGTGGCGGAAGTGGGCTCGTGCGCGCGTTCGCATTGCGCGAAGGGCGCGCGACGGCATCGCTGCTGGCCGAACGGCATTCGGTACGTCCGAAGGGCGTCGAAGGCGGCGACGACGGCGCAACCGGCGGGCACTACCTGGTTTCGGAGGGCGACTTGACGGAACTTCCGGCGAAAACAACCGTCGCACTCGAGGCCGGCGACGCGATCATCGTTCGCACCGCCGGGGGCGGCGGGTTTGGCCCGCCCGCGCAGCGCGATCGCGACGCGCGCGCGCGCGACGTTCGGGACGGTATCGCGCCCGCGCCATGACGCCGCATGCCGTTCGCGCAGCTATTCGCGCCGGAACGATCTCGGGTCCGACCCAGCGCTTTGCGCCGGATCGCGTGCAAGCCAACCTCTGCGTCGTGCCGGCGAGCTGGGCGCAAGAGTTCGCCGATCTTTGCGCGCGCAATCCGGTGCCGTGCCCGGTCCTCGAGCAACTCGCGCCGGGTGCGTTCACGCCGAAGTGCGCGCCGGGTGCCGACCTGCGCGCCGATCTCGGCGCCTATCGCGTCTGGCGCGACGGCGTGCCGGTTGCGGCCCCACACGAGGTTGCATCGCTCTGGAACGATGAACTCGTCGCGTTTCTGATCGGGTGCTCGTTCACGTTTGAGACCGCGCTCGCACGGAGGGGCCTCGCACCGCGACACTATCTCCTGGGACGCAACGTTCCGATGTACCGCACGCGCGTCCCGCTCGCAACCGCGGGCCGCCTGCACGGCACGATGGTCGTCTCGATGCGCCCGTATCCGCGTGACGCAATCGAGAGCGTACGCAACGTCACGCGGCCGTATCGGGTCGCCCATGGAGAGCCGTTCTCGTGGGGCGATCCCGAAGCGCTCGGCATCCACGACCTCGGAACGCCCGAGTACGGAGACAGCCCGGACTTGCAGGCGGGCGACGTCCCTGTCTTCTGGGGCTGCGGCGTGACCCCGCAGGCCGTCGTCGTGGCGAGCCGGGTGCCGTTCGCAATCACGCACCAACCGGGCCGAATGTTCATTACGGACATTCTCCACGACGAGCTCGCCTCGTGAGCGCGCGGCCGTGCCGAGGCATTCGGCGCCGGGGACCGTGATCGTCCGGCACGACACGTTCGAGCCTGTTTCCCGGCCGCGGGTTAATGACTTGCTCGCGCGCGCGGCGCGCCGGCGCATCGGTTTGGTGTTGGCACCCGCCGGTTACGGCAAGTCGGTCGCGGTGACCCACTATCTGGCGGACGCGGAGGTGCCGAACGTTTGGTTCGTCGTGCGCGACGAGCACAAGAAGTTGCTGGGATTCGCGGGCGGCCTTGCGAACGCGCTCGCCCCGGAGGTCCCCGGGCTCGAGCGCGGGCTTCTCGGGGCGTATCAAAACATTTCCACCGAAGCCGAGCGGCCAAGAGCCCTGGCAGCGTGGTTTGCGGCCCAGCTCGACGACTGCCGCCGTACGATCGTGGTCGACGACGTGCACGTGATCTTGGAAGAACCGGACGTGCGGGAGTTCATCGCCGCGCTGATCGAACGCGCGCCGTCCCGCGTACGCTGGTTTTTATTGGGTCGCAGTGCGCTCGATCTGCCCCTGGCGACGTGGATTGCGGACGGTCACGCCGGCGAAGCGGTAAGCGAAGACGACTTACGCATCCGTTCGGACGAAGCGGCCGCGATCGCCCGGGCATGCGACGTCGCCCTCGGTGCCGAGCACGTCGAGCAATTGTTGCGTTTAACGGCGGGCTGGCCCGCCGCATTCATCTTTGCGCTGCGCGCCGCTGCGCACGGAACCGACCTCGGACGCATCGCCGTCGAAACGCGCGAGAAGCTCTATGCGTATCTCGCCGACCAAGCATTCGGCGCGCTTTCCTCGAGCGAACAGCAGTTCTTACTCGCAACGGCGCTTCTGCCCGTGGTGGATCTGAAGTTGCTGGCGGCAGCCGGATGGGACGCACCCGGGGCGACGTACACCCGCTTGCGCCGCCACGCCAGCTTCATCGTTCCCGACAGTGCAACGACCTTTCACTACCACGGTCTGTTTGCGGATTTCTTGCAACACCGCTTGCGTCTTTTGGGGCCTGCGGCATACGAGCGCGCGCAACTCGCTTCGGCGGCGCTCTTGGAGAAAGCCGGCCGCGCGGACTTGGCCTTGCGCCTCCGCCGGGCGGCGAAGGACCGCGCGGGCGTCGTACGGATGCTGCGCGATCAGGCCTCCAGCCTGACGCTGGACGGAATGGTCGACGCGATCGAGGACGCGCTCCTCTGGCTTCCGCCGGCAACCCTTCGCTCCGACCCGGTCCTGCTCGGACTGCTTGCTCGGGCGCGCAACTTGCGCAGTGCCTTTGCAGAGTCCGAAACGCTCTACCGGGCCGCGATCGAAATCTCCAAAACGTCCGACGAACGCGCGAAACTTCGCATGTCCTTTGCCACCTCACTGCACAACCGGGGACGGTTCGACGATGCGTTTGCCGTTCTGCGCGATCTCGACCCAAACGACGTTGAGGATCTCACCGGCCGCGTCCGCCTGCTCGCCCATTTGGGGGTTCTTCGAGCGATCCGCCGCGAATTCGATGAGGCGCAACGGCTTGCCGACGAGACCCTCGCCCGGACCGTCGCCGGCGATCCCGAACTGCGCGCGCAAGTCCTTTATAACGCGTGCCTCGTATCGCACTACTCGAATCGCTTTGATGAGGCACGCGCCCGCGTAACCGAGGCGCTCGTAGCGGCTGAGGAATCCGCGAACAGCTACATCATCGCTCGATGTTGCCACTTCCTGAGCGTCGTTGCGATGAACGACGGCGACTGGGACGGCGCCGCGCGCCTCCACAAACGCGTGCTCGTCCATGCCCGGCGTGAAGGTGATCTCGGACTCGTCAACTTCTCGGTGCAAATCGCGCTCAATCTCGCACCCATGCGCGGTGACGCTGCGGGCATCGCCGAAGCCGATGCGGCGCTCGGAGGCGGGTCTGAAACCTATCCGGACGCTGAAAATGCGCGATCGTTTGCGCGTGCGATGCTTGCGGCCTGGAGCGGCGATTTCCAAACGGCGCGCCGCGAAGCAGAGAGCGGCATCCAGTCGACGGAAGGGATGAGCCAGCGCGATCCGATCCTATCGTTGCCGCACGCGGCGCTTTACCATGCGGCCGCCGGCGACCGCGGCGCAGCTCTAGCCGCGCTCGATCGCGCGACGGCGTTTCTCGCCGAGTTTAGCGCCACGGGCACGCATGCGACCGACGCGACGCTCCTGAATATCAGTCACGTCGTCCTCGCCGTCACTCATGCGCTTTTGCTCCGCTCGCGCGCCGCGAACGAAATCCTCTCGCATCTCGAGCGGAGCGACCGGAACAGCATCCCGGCTGTCGCCACGCTCGCGCGAGCGGCTCGCACCTTCAATCGCGTCGCCGGGGGCGTTACCGGGCGCGAGGCGCTCGATCGGGATCTCGGCAAGGTCCGTGACGTGGGCCTCGGGGGCTACGCGGATTTGTTTGCGGTGCTGCCCGTCGGGATCGCGCGCAGCGCGGCGGCCTTCGGCACCTTGACTAAAGCGGAGATGCAGATGCTGCGGCTGATCGCGCGCGGCGGAACGACGAAAGCGATTGCCGTCGAGCTCGCCCGCAGCCCCGACACGGTCGAGACGCACGTTCGCGCGATCCTGCGAAAACTTGGCTGTAAAAGCCGCAGCGAGGCGCTCGCGCTCGCACGCGATCACGGCATTCTCTAACTCTAGCCGCCCTTTCCGACGGGGGACCGGGGCTTCGGCGGCCAATGCGGAGACCCCGGCGCACTGACCCGTGGCGACGCCGGCTCTTGGGAGCTCTAGCGTGCTCATCTCGCACCACGAAACGTTCGAGCCGATCCCCCGGCCTCGGCTGATGGAGCTGCTCGCGCGCGTCACGCGACGCCGCATCGGCTTGATCGTGGCGCCCGCCGGCTACGGGAAATCGGTTGCGGTATCGCAGTACCTCCTTGAAGCGGAGCTGCCGGGCGTTTGGTTCGTCGTGCGCAACGAGCACACGAAACCACTCAGCTTCGCCTGGGGCCTGGCCCGCGCGTTGTCGCAAGACGTTCCAGCACTCGAACGCGGTCTGCTCGCCGCATATGAGAGCGCGGCCGCTGAAACCACTACGGCGCGCGCCCTGGCGGCATGGTTCGCGGCCCAGCTCGAGGGCTGCTCGCGAACCGTCGTCATCGACGACGTACATCTGATCCTCGAAGAACAGAGCGTACGGGACTTCATCGTCTCCCTCATCGAACGAGCCCCCGCGAGCGTGCGCTGGATATTGGTGAGTCGCAGCGCGCTCGATCTGCCGCTCGCGACCTGGTTAGCTTACGGCCACGCCGATGAGCCCGCGGGCGAGGAGGACTTGCGCATCCGGTCGAGCGAGGCCGCAGCGATCGCCCGGGCGTGCGGCGTGGCGCTCGGCGCCGAGCAGCTCGAGGAGTTGTTGGACTTGACGGCGGGTTGGCCCGCTGCCTTTATCTTCGCGCTCCGCGCTGCGGCCCGCGGAGCGGAGCTGGGTCGCATCGCTCTCGAGACCCGCGAGAAGCTCTACGCATACCTCGCCGATGAGGCATTTGGTGCGCTTTCCGCGAGCGAGCAGCAGTTCTTAATCGGGACGGCGCTCTTACCGGTGGTCGATCTGGAGTTGCTGGCCCAATCCGGCTGGGACGAGCCCGCCGTGACATACGCGCGCTTACGTCGCCACGCCGGCTTCATCGTGCCCGAGAGCGCGACGACCTTCCACTACCACGACCTCTTTCGCGATTTCTTGGAGCATCGCTTGCGCTTGAATGGGCGACGGGCCTATCGGCATACCCAGCTCGCATCGGCGGCCCTTTTGGAATCCGCGGATCGCGCGGACTTGGCGCTACGCTTGCGGGTTGCGGCGGGGGACCGCGCGGGGGTCGCCCGCATGTTGCGCGAGCAGGCATCCCGGCCGCCGCTCAACGGCATGGTCGACGCGATCGAGGAGGCACTGCTTTCGCTTCCCCAAGAACTGCTCCGTGAAGACGCGATTCTGCTCGGACTTTTCGCGAGAACGCGTGCGCTGCGCGGCGCTTACGAGGAGTCGGATGCCTTGTACCGGGCCGCGATCGAGTTGGCGAAGACGGCGGATCAACGTGCCAGACTCGTCCTTTCCTACGCCGATTCGCTCCAGGTGCGATGCGACTACGATGGTGCGTTCGCCGCGGTTAATGATGTCGATGCAAGCGACATCCACGATCTCGAGGTCCGCATGCGCCTACGTTCCCAATTGGGCGTCTATCGAGCGATGCGCGGCGAATTCGAGGAAGCGCAACGACTCGCAACCGAAACGCTCGCAGCGACGGTCCTCGCAGACCTCGGCTTGCGCGCGTTTGTCGTCTATTGCGCGGCCCGCGTATCGCATTGGTCGCATCGCCCGCTGGAGGAGCGCACGCGTACGGCCGAGGCACTACGAGCCGCAGAGCAATCCGGTAACAGCCAGCTCGCCGTTCGTTGCTCTCACGCCTTGTTCATGTTTGCATTGAATGACGGCGACTGGGGCAGCGCGACGGACCTTCTCGCTCGCATGCTCGCGCACGCCAAGCGTGAGGGTGATCTCGCCGACGTAAACTATGCCCTGGAAGCCACGCTCGCCCTTGCAGCCATGCGCGGCGACGCCGCCATGATGGCCGGCGCCGAGGCCGCGCTTGGCCGCGATGTTGACGCAGTGCGTTTAGATACCGCGCGACTGTTTGCGCGCGCGATGCGCTCTGCTTGGAGCGGCGAGTTTCGATCGGCGGCTCGCGAAGCAGAGAGCGCTCTCAAACAACTCGGTGACGTTGACGAGGTCGAAGGCATCTTCGATTTGGCGCATCTGGCAGTTTACTATGCGGCGGCCGGAGACCGTGACGGGGCTCTGGAAGCTATCGATCGTGCGACGACGGTCACGACGCTTCTGAACGAGCGCAACCGGCGTGGATCGGCGGAAGCGCACGCAACGCTGACGCTTATCAACATCGCTCGCGTCCTGCTCGCCCTCGCGCACGCGCTCTCGCTACGCTCGCGCGCCGCAAGCGATATCCTCGGTGAACTCGCGCAACGCGACCCAAAGCCGATCGCGGCAGTCCAGAGCCTCGCTCGGGCAGCACGTACGCTCAATCGCATCGTTCAGGGCGCTGCCGAACGCGCCGTGCTGGATCGGGATATCGCTAACGTGCGCGAGCACGGCCTCGGCGGCTACGCGAACTTGCTCGCGGCACTTCCGGTCCAGATTTCGGGCAACGCCGTCGCATTCGGCACGTTGACCAAGACGGAGATGCAGATGCTGCGCCTGATCGCCCGCGGCGGAACGATGAAAGCCGTCGCCGTTCAACTGAACCGCAGCCCCGACACCGTCGAAACGCACATTCGCGCGATCTTGCGAAAACTCGGCTGCAAGAGTCGCAGCGAGGCCGTGGCGCTCGCGCGCGATCACGGCATCATCTGACGAGGCCCTAGCACCGTGATTTTGCAGCAGGAAACGTTCGAGCCGGTGGTCCGGCCCCGGGTTATGGAGTTGCTCGAACGTGTCATGCGGCGCCGCATTGGCCTCGTCGTTGCGTCTGCCGGATACGGTAAATCGGTTGCGGTATCGCAATATCTGTTGCAAGCGAAACTACCAGCTGTTTGGTTCGTCGTACGCGACGAGCATACAAAACCGCTCAGCTTCGCTTGGGGCCTGGCGCGGGCTTTGTCGCAAGTCATCCCGGGGCTCGAACGCGGCTTGCTCGGCGCGTACGAAAGTGCAGCCACCGAGACCGATCCGCCACGCGCCCTGGCAGCCTGGTTCGCAGCCCAACTCGATGATTTCTCGCGCACCGTCGTCGTCGACGACCTGCACCTCGTTCTAGAAGAACTTAGCGTCCGAAGCTTTATCCTGGCGCTGATCGAGCGAGCCCCCACGAGCGTGCGCTGGATACTACTCAGTCGTAGTGCGCTCGATCTGCCGCTCACGACGTGGCTCGCGTACGGCCACGCCGACGAGCCGGTTCTCGAAGGTGATTTGTGCATCCGTCCGGATGAAGCGGCAGCGATTGCCCGGGCATTCGACGTCGCGTTGCGTCCCGGTCATCTCGAGGAGTTGTTGGGGCTAACGGCGGGCTGGCCGGCGGCGTTCATCTTCGCACTGCGCGCCGGCGCTCGGGGAGCCGAGCTCGGACAAATCGCCCTCGAGACGCGCGAAAAGCTCTACGCCTATCTTGCCGATCAGGCATTCGCAGAGCTCTCGCCGAGCGAGCAGCAGTTCTTGCTCGGAACCGCGCTCCTGCCCGTCGTGGACCTCGAGCAACTGGCGGCAGCCGGCTGGGACGAACCCGAAGTGACGTACGAGCGGCTGCGCCGCAGCGCCGGGTTCATCGTGCCCCAGAGCGCGACGACCTTTCACTATCACGATCTGTTCCGTGACTTCTTGCAGCATCGCTTGCGCTTGGCGGGCGCGGCAAAATACCGCCTTACGCAACTCGCTTCGGCGGCGCTTCTGGAAGCGTCCGATCGGCGGGACTCGGCGCTCCGCCTTCGGGCCGCGGCCAAAGATCGGGCGGGGGTCGTTCGCATGTTGCGCGTGCAGGCTTCGAGTCCAACGCTCCACGGCATGGTCGACGCGATCGACGAGGCGCTTCTCTCACTTCCGAAAGAGAAACTGCGCAGCGAACCGGCGTTACTCGGACTGCTCGCGCGCGTTCGCGTGCACCGAGGCGCGTATGACGAATCGGACGCGTTGTACCGAACTGCGATCGACTTAGCCGAAACAACCGATCAACGCGCCATGCTCACGTTGCCCTATGCGCGCTCGCTCTTTATCCGGCGCGGCTACGACGCCGAGTTCGCAGCGCTGCGGGCCCTTGATGCGAACGAAATCGAGAACTCCGCGACACGGATACGGTTGCTTTCGCGTTTAGCCATGCTCCGGGCGATGCGCGGCGAGTTCGAAGAGGCGCAACGTCTCGCAACCGAGAGCCTAGAGTCCACGATCCTCGGAGACCCCGACCTGCGCGCCGAGGTCCTTTATTACGCCGCTATGGTGGCGCACTTCTCGCATCGATCTGCCGAGGCGCCGTTTAGGGTAGCCGAAGCCTTAAAGGCCGCCGAACAATCCGGGAACAGCTATCTCATTGCTCGATGTTGTCACTCCTTGTCTCTTTACGCAATAAACGATGGCGATTGGGAGGGTGCCGCTCGCCTTCTCGCCCACATGCTCGTCCACGCCAAGCGGGAAGGCGACCTCGGCGCCGTCAACCATACCCTGCAAACGGCGCTCGCCCTTGGACGCATGCGGGGAGACTACGCGGCCATCGACGCGCTCGAGGCCACCATTGGACGCTCTTATGCGGCGTATCCGGATGCCGAAAGTGTGCGATCGTTTGCGCGCGCGATGCTTCACGCACGGACCGGCGACTTTCAAGCGGCATGCGACGAAGTGGAGGCCGGTTTGCGAACGCTGTCAGGGAGGCCGCACTTCGAGATGATCTTCGACCTGCCGCATGCGGCGTTGTATCATGCGGCTGCCGGAGACCGAGACGCGGCCTTGCGCTCGATCGATCGCGCGACAGCGTTCCTGACCGAATTCAGCGCGAGCGGTACGCCCAGAAGCTACGTAACGCTTATGAATATCGGTCGAGTTTTGGTCGCAGTCGCTCATGCGGTTTCGCTACGCTCGCGCGCCGCAACCGAGATATTGTCGCAGCTCAAGGAAACCGATAAGGTCATCCCGGCAGTTGCGTCCCTGGCGCAAGCGGCACACACCTTCAATCGCGTCGCGCAGGGAGTCGCCGAGCGTGCCGAACTCGATCGGGACCTCATGAAGGTGCGCGCTGCGGGCCTCGACGGATATGCCGACTTGCTCGCCGCGTTACCCATCGGTGTGACCCGCAGCGCCGCCGCATTCGGCACGTTGACCAAAGCGGAGATGCATATGCTGCGCCTGATCGCACGCGGCGGAACGATGAAAGCCATCGCCGTTCAGGTCAATCGCAGCCCCGACACGGTCGAAACGCACATTCGCGCGATCTTACGAAAGCTCGGCTGCAAGAGCCGTAGCGAGGCCGTCGCGCTCGCGCGCGATCACGGCATCATCTGACGAGGCCCTTGCGCCGTGATTTCGCAGCACGCAATGTTCGAGCCGATCCCCCGCCCACGGGTTATGGAGCTGCTTGCGCGGGTCACGCGGCGGCCCATCGGCCTGGTCGTGGCGCCCGCGGGGTACGGAAAGTCGGTTGCCGCGTCGCAATACCTGTTACAGAAAGACGTAGCGAGCGTGTGGTTCACCGTGCGCGACGAGCATGCTAAGCTTCTGAGTTTCGCGTGGGGCTTGGCGCGTGCGTTGTCGCAGACGGCTCCGGGGCTCGAGCGCGGCTTGCTCGCGGCGTACCAGGCCGCAGCCGCCGAGACGCAGACGCCGGTCGCACTAGCGGCGTGGTTCGCGGCCGGGCTTGACGATTGCTCGATATCCGTTGTCGTCGACGACCTGCACCTTGTTCTCGGAGAACCAAGCGTGCGGGACTTCATCGTAGCGGTCGTCGAGCGGTCCCCCGTGGGGCTGCGCTGGATATTGCTCAGCCGAAGCGCTTTCGATTTACCGCTTGCGACCTGGCTCGCGTATGGCCGCGCCGATGACCCCGTGGGCGAAAGCGATTTGAGCATTCGCTCGGATGAAGCCGCGGCGATCGCGCAAGCATGCGACCTTCCGCTGAGTCTCGGCCAGCTTGAGGACTTGCTGACCTTCACGTCGGGCTGGCCCGCCGCGTTCATTTTTGCGCTTCGCGCCGCGGCACGTGGGACCGAACCCGGGCGCATCGTCCTCGAAACGCGTGAGAAACTCTACGCCTATCTCGCCGATCAAGCGTTCGGTGCACTCTCGCCGGTCGAGCAGCAATTCTTGCTCGGGACGGCGCTCTTGCCGGTGGTCGATCTCGAGCTGCTGGCGGCGGCCGGCTGGGAGGAGCCCCATGCCACGTACGCGCGCTTGCGGCGCAATGCCGCGTTCATCGTTCCGCGGAGTGCGTCGACCTTTTGCTACCACGACCTCTTCCGCGAGTTCTTAGAGCACCGCTTGCGTTTGCAGGGGGCGGCGACGTACCGCTGCGCCCAACTTGCATCCGCCGCACTCCTCGAGGCCGATCGCGCGGATTTGGCCTTGCGCTTGCGCGTTGCGGCCGGGGACCGTGCGGGTGTCGTTCGTCTGTTGCGGGACCACTCTTCGCGGCCGACGCTGGGGGGGATGGTCGACGCGATCGAGGAGGCGATTCTCTCCCTTCCCCAAGCCGAGCTCCGCAGCGATTCCGTCCTGCTCGGCCTCCTCGCTCGAACGCGCGAATTACGCATCGCGTGGGACGAGTCCGACAGCCTCTATCGGGCCGCGATCGACTTGGCCGGCACGGTCGATCAACGTGCCGAACTCACGATGTCGTTGGCGGCCACATTACAGCGCCGGCGTCGCTACGAGGCTGCCTTCTCCGCGCTGTCCGAACTCGATGCAGACGAAATACACGACCCCGCGTCGCGCGCGCGATTGCTTTCCCGCTTGGCCGTTCTTCTCGGGATGCGGCGCGAATTGAGTGAGGCGCAGCGACTTGCCACCGAGAGCCTCGCCGCGACGGTCCTCGCAGCGCCCGAGGTGCGCGCCGATATCGTCTTTGCAGCCGGCCTCGTTTCACATTTCGCAAATCGACCGGCGGAAGCGCGCAATCGAACAAGCGAGGCGATTAAAGCCGCCGAGCAATCGGGTAACAGCCATCTCGTCGCTCGATGTGCTGACTTCTTGTGTTGGGATGCAATAAATGAAGGGGACTGGAATGGCGCCGCGCGCTTCCTCGCACAAGCGCTTATCCATGCCAGACGTGAAGGCGATCTCGATGCCGTAAACCACGTTCTTCAAACGTCGCTGCTTCTCGCGCCGATGCGTGGCGACGCCGCGCGAATCGCCGAAGACGAGGCCGCCTTCGAGCGCAGGCCACAAGCCCATCCCGATTCCGAAGTCGAGCGAGCGTTTGCGCGAGCGATGCGCTTTGCGTGGAGCGGCGACTTCGAGGCGGCACGCCGTGAAACGGAAAGCGGCTTACGAACGCCGGAAGGTAAGGAGCGGGCGCTCGAACAGGCCCTGCTTTTGCCGTACTGCGCGGTTTACCATGCGGCTGCCGGGGACCGCGATGCAGCTCTGGATGCAAACGATCGCGCCACATCGGCGCTTGCCGAACTGGGGACGAGCGCGACGCCCGACTTTTACGCCACGTTCATGAACATCGGCCGAGTTCTGCTCGCCGTCGCTCATGCGCTTTCGCTACGCTCGCGCGCCACGACGAAGATATTGTCGGACCTCGAGAAAAGCGATCCGAAACCCATCCCAGCCGTCACGTGCCTCGCGCAGGCGGCGCGCACGATCAATCGCATCGCGCAGGGCGTCGTGGAGCGTGACGCACTCGAGGGCGATCTTGTGAAAGTGCGCGAACAGGGTCTAGGCGGTTATGCCGATTTGTTTGCGGCGCTGCCGGTCGGGGGCACGGGCTGCGCCGCAGCCTTCGGGACGTTGACGAAAACGGAGATGCAGATGCTGCGCCTGATCGCGCGCGGCGGCACGATGAAGGCCATTGCCCTTGGGCTCAATCGCAGCC
>PMHP01000098.1:0-20070 GCA_003158195.1 Vulcanimicrobiota bacterium
CGCGGAGGCGATGCGATCCCGGTGAAGTGACACGCCTGGCGTGCGCATGACCTGACGCCCTAGCGCCAAGCAGAGTGTGACCCGTCGACGGACTCGGGGTGACATGTTGCATGTGGCACGCCCGCTACATGAAATGAAGACGGCGCCAAAAGGCGCCGTCTTGCGTGATCGCTTATCGCGACGCTACTACGGCAGTTCGATTTCCGCGAGGTTCTTTTCGATTTTGCGTTTGACGCGTTGCAGGGCGTTGTCGATCGACTTTACGTGACGGTTGAGGTCGCGGGCCATTTCCTGGTAGCTCTTGCCCTCGAGGTACGAAAGCAGCACCTGCGACTCGAGATCCGAGAGGTTCTCTTGGATGCGCTCCTTGATGTCCTCGGAGACTTCNNTCGAGCAGCGTCCGCTCGCTGTCCTCGTCGTAGATCGGCTTGTTCAGCGAGATGTACTGATTGAGCGGGATGTGCTTCTGACGGGTCGCCGTCTTGATCGCGGTGATGATCTGACGCGTGATACAGAGTTCGGCAAAGGCCCGGAAGCTCGAAAGCTTATCAGCTTTGAAGTCACGGACGGCCTTGTACAGACCGATCATGCCTTCCTGAATGATGTCTTCGCGGTCGGCACCGATCAAAAAATAACTCTTCGCTTTGATCCGGACAAAATTCTTGTACTTGTTGAGCAAGAATTCCATCGCCAGGTTGTCCCCCGCCTTAGCTGCAGAGACAAGGTCCTCGTCGGCTCGCTCGTGGTAGTCGAGCCCCTCGGGCGCGGTTTGCGCCAGCCCCATGTACGTACTCCCTTTAGGGCGCGACGCGGCCGAAATCGCGAGCCGTAGCCCGTCGAGCCGTCCGCATCCGATTAAGTATAGGAGGGTCCTGCTAACCCGTCAAGGACAAATCCGGGGCTTCAGCCGCCGGCCTGGCGCACGAACTCGACCCGCCCGCCGTGGATCCGGTACAGGCTGATGACGGGCTGCCGGAGATCCCCACTCGGGTCGAACGCAATCCGGCCGATCGGCGTGACGAGGCCGTTCGTGGCGGCCACCCGCGCCAGAACCTCGTCGCGCGTGGGAAGCCGGTCCGGGTGAGCCCGAAGCGCCCCGCGGACGGCGTCGATCGCAACCACCGCCGCCGCGTAACCGCCCGGGCTGTAGCTGCCCGGCGGGCTGCCGAAGCGGGCGCGGTAAGCGGCCGCGAAGGCGCGGGCGGCCGGCAGATGCCCGACGTCCGGCGCGATCAAGGTGAAGTAGGTGCCCTCGGCAGCCGGCCCGGCGAGCGGCTGGTACTCCGGGCTCTCGAGGCCGTCGCCCCCGAAATAGGGCACGCCGCCGAGTCCGGCATCGGCCATTTGCTTGCGCAGCACCGCGCCGCCGGTACTAACGATCCCGCCGAAAAAGATCGCGTCGGGGCCGGTCGCTTTGACCTTCGTGAGCAGCGGCCCAAAATCAAGCGCGAACGGGGTGAGGTGCTCGCGCCCGAGCACGCTCCCGCCGTCGGCCGCGAACGCCCGGGCGAAGACGTCGGCCAGACCCTTGCCGTACGACTCGTTGTCATCGATCACAAACGCCCGGCGCAAGCCTGCATCGCGCGCGAAGCGCGCCGCGGCGGCGCCCTGGCGATCGTCCGACGCGCAGACGCGAAAGAATGCCGGGCGATTGGGGTTGTACGGCCGCAGCTTGACGGCGTCGGGCGGGTGGGTCAGCTCGATAGCCGTCGCCGCCATCGTGATCTGCGCTAGACCCGCCGCGTTGCCGATCGGGATTTGTGCTTTTGCGACGTTCGAATTCATCGGGCCGATCGCGACGAGCACCGCCGGATCGGCGACAAACGCCTTCATGTTTTGCGCGCCCTGCGCCGGGTCGTGCTTGCCCTGCACCGTATCGTCGAGATCCTCGAGCGCAAGATGCACCCCGCCGGGAAGTCCGCGCCGGTTGGCCTCCTCGATTGCGAGCAATACGGCGTTGCGAACCGGGATTGCACTCGCACCGTCGATTCCCGAGAGCGGAAGATCGAGCCCGATCTCGATCGTCTGCACTTGCGCCCGTACAGGCGCGCTGTAGGCCACGAGCAGCAACGAGCCGAGAAAGGCCGTGGCCAGCCGCCGCGTCATGCGCTCACCCCTCCGCGCCGCGCTGGCGCCGCACCTCGAACAGCAACACGCCGGCGGCCACCGATGCGTTCAGCGATCCGAGCGTCCCGAACATCGGGATGCGAACGACGTAGTCGCATTCCTTGCGCACGACCGGCGATATTCCGTCGCCTTCGGCGCCGATCACGAGCGCGACGTCGCCGCGCAAATCCGCCTTCGTGTAATCGACGGCATCGGGCGCGGCCGCCGCTCCCGCGATCCAGACACCGGCTTTTTTCAGCGTGCGCAGCGCGCCCGCGACGTTTGCGACGCGGGCGATCGGCAGATGCGCCGTCGCGCCGGCCGAGGCTTTGCGAACCGTCGCGTTAACCCCGGCCGCGCGCCGCTCCGGCAGCACGACCGCATTCGCGCCGGCGCACTCGGCCGAGCGAATGATCGCGCCGGCATTGTGCGGATCGGTGATGTGATCGAGCACGACGAAGAGTCCCTTGCCCGGATCGCGCTTCGCGATCGCCTCATCGAGCGTCACGTAGTCGAAGGGCGCGCCGAAAGCCACGACACTTTGGTGCGCGCGATACGGAAACTGCGAGAAGAACGTGCGGCTCTCGAATCGGATCGGGATGCTCGCGGTGCGTGCGTCGTCGAGCAGGCGGCGCAGTGCCGGATCGCGCTTGCGCTCGTCGCCGACGTAGAGGCGGCGCAGCGCTTCACCCGCGGTCAGTGCTTCCTCGACGGCGTGTACGCCGTAGATGACGTCGTCGAGGTCGAGTTGCGGCTTGCGCTTGGGCCGGCCCGAGCCTAGTCGTCGACGGTCCACGTGGTACCGTCCTTCGAGTCGGAGAGCGTGACGCCGGCTTCCGACAGCGCGTGGCGCAGCCGGTCGGCGAGCGCGAAATCCTTCTCCGATTTCGCCTTGATCCGCGCTTCGACGATCGCATCGATCGCATCCGGCGCCGCGATTGCATGCGGCGGGATAATCTCGCCGAGGAGGCGGCGCAACCGCTCGAGCGCGTCACCGCCCAGATGCTCGGCTCCGCTGCGCCGGATCGTATACGCGAGGCTACCGATCGTCCGCGTGTCCTGCGTCAGCGATCGCTCGTGCACGGTTCGCTCTGCCGGCGAGATGCCGAGCAGGCTCATCGCTTGGTGTAGAAACGCGGCGGCGTGACTCGCCGCGCCGGCGGCGGCAAGCGACTCCGACTCGGCGGCAAGATCGAACAGCACCGAGACCGCGCCCGAGGTGTTCATGTCGTCGTCGAGCGCGGCAAAGAAGCGCATTTCGAACGGCTCGAGCGCCGCGCGCTCGGCGCCTTCATCGTGCGGGACGGTCGGTGCCTTGCGCAATGCATCGTAGGCACTTTGCAATCGCCGCAAGCCCGTCGTCGCTCCCGCGAGCGACTCTTCCATGAGATTCATCGGCTTGCGGTACCCCGTCTGGAGGAAGAGCAGCCGAATCGCTTGCGGATCGTTCCGATCGAGCACGTCGTACAGCGGCTCGAAATTGCCGAGCGATTTCGACATCTTCTTCCCGTCGAATTGCAAGAGCCCGCCGTGCATCCAGACGTTCGCCATCGGGGGCGGGACCAGCGACTCGGTTTGCGCGATCTCGTTCTCATGGTGCGGGAAGATCAAGTCGTAGCCGCCGCCGTGGATGTCGAACGGCTCGCCGAGCAGGGCGTGGCACATCGCCGAGCACTCGATATGCCAGCCGGGTCGTCCATCGCCCCATGGCGAGGGCCACGCGGGCTCGCCGGGTTTGGCGAATTTCCAGAGCGCAAAGTCGAGCGGATCGCGCTTCTCCTCGCCCGGGGCGATCCGCGCGCCGATCAGCAGCTCATCGGTATTCCGGCCGGAAAGCGCGCCGTAGCGCGGGAACGAGGGGACCGAGAAATACACACCGTCGCCGACCACGTACGCGTGTTCTTTTTCGATAAGCGCTTCGATCATCGCAAGAATCTCCGCGATGTACTGGGTCGCGCGCGGCTCGCGATCGGGGTCGATAACGTGCAAGCGGTCCATCGACCGCTTGAAGGTTGCAAAATACTCGTCGACGACGACGTGCCACGGCACGTCGCGTTCTCGTCCTTCCGCGATACTGCGGTCGTCGATGTCGGTTACGTTGCGCACGAAATCAACCCGGTAGCCAAGATGCACGAAGTAGCGGCGCAGCACGTCGAAGAACATGAACGAGCGAGCGTGGCCGAGGTGCGCTTGCGCCGAGGGCGTCAGACCGCACACGTAGACGCGCACGGTGTTCCCCTCAAGCGGAGCGAACGGTTCGATCGTCCGCGTACGCGAATTATATAGACGGAGAGACATCGTCGAAGATCGCGGAGTTTACCGCCGGAGCGCGCGCCGGTTGCGTCGGCAAACCGATTTCCGCGAGCTTCTTCTCGAGCAGCTCGATGCGTTCGGCGAGCTGCTGGATGATCGCCCCCGTCGGATCGGGCATGTCGACCAGCGTCTGCGAGGCCGCCGATGTGAGCGGCTTCCCGCTTTGCAGCACGACGCGCGCGGGTACGCCGACCACGGTCGTATCCGGCGCAACGTCGCGAACGACGACCGAACCCGCGCCGATGCGCGCGCCGTCGCCGACCGTGATCGCGCCCAGGATCGAAGCGTTCGTACCGACGACGACGTTATTGCCGAGCGTCGGATGTCGCTTGCCCTTGCCGAGACTCGTGCCGCCGAGCGTGACACCCTTGTAGAGCGTGACGTCGTCGCCGACTACGGCCGTCTCTCCGATGAGCACCCCCATCCCGTGATCGATGAAGAAGCGTCGCCCGATCTGCGCGGCCGGGTGAATCTCGATCCCGGTGAGGAACCGCACGATGTTCGAGAGCAGGCGCGGTAAGAGCGGAATNNACCCGAAGATCCTCGACGATGTCGCGCCAGATCTCCATCAGCTTTTCATGTGCCCCGTGATCGGTTGGAACGGTTCGCCGTCCGGCCCGAATTTGATCGGCTCCAAACCGCGGCCGTGCAAGAGGTGCGAATTCACGGCGCCGATGCGCATCATGATCCGGTCGTGACCGAGCAGCGGGAAGAGCAGCTCGAGCGGCGGACCGTCGGCGCGAGCGGTCAGCGCCATGCGCACGGCCCAGCGCGCGTCGTCCGGGGCTAAGCCGAATTCACTCGAGATCTCGACGATGTCGTGGTCGAGCGCAAGCCCGCGCAGCTCGGCTTGATCGTCGACGTACTGGCTGACCGTATCGAGAAAGAACAGGACCTGGCGGTTGCGGAGCTTCTCGAGCTGGAGCGCGGGAATCATGACGGCCTCGGCGCGCAGCTCGCGCACGAACGGCAGGGCGTCGCCCGCGATCTCGAGCCGCTCGCCGAACGCTTCGACGAAGGTCTCGATCCAACGCAGCGCAGCGGGCGGCGCAGGCGTCTCGAGCAGCCCGGCCCGCTGCATCGCCTCCGCAATCGCAGCACAGCGCTCCGCAAGCGGCAGCCCCGGAGCGGCGCGCGTACTGAACGGTGGAACGGTCGGATCGTAATGCGTCATGTGGGATTGCGAACGAGGGTAGCCACGGCGTAGGCGGCGATGCCGGTTCCGTCGCCCGTGTAGCCCATCCCTTCGCTCGTCTTCGCTTTGACACTGACGGCGTCGATTTCGATGCGCAGGACCTCGGCGAGCCGTCCGCGGACCGCATCGAGGTGCGGCGCGAGCCGCGGCGCCTCGACGACGACGGTCGCATCGACGTTGCCGAGCTCGTAGCCCGCTCGACGCGCCATCTCGGCGCACGCCTCCAAAAGGCGCATCGAATCCGCGTCCTTCCAGCGCGCATCGGTGTCGGGGAAGTGCCGCCCAAGATCGCCGAGCGCGCAGGCCCCCAAGATCGCGTCGGACAGCGCGTGCGCGAGCACGTCGGCGTCGGAGTGGCCGAGCGGGCCGCGCTCGCTTGGGATCGTGACCCCGCCGAGCACGAACGGGCGCCCCGCGACGAGGCGGTGCGCGTCGAAGCCGTGACCCGCCCGAAAGCTCACCGGTGCCCGATCGCTGCGTGGCCGTCGGATTTCGCGCGGTCCAGAAGGATCGTTTCCGCGAGCACGCGATCGCTTGGGCGCGTGACTTTGAAATTCTCGGCGCTGGCCTCGACGACGTTGACGCTCACCCCGATCCGCTCGAGCAGCATCGCGTCGTCGGTCGCTTCGAAGCCGGTCGCGCACGCGGTATCGTGCGCGCGGCGCAGATCGGCGAGCGTACCGAACTGCGGGGTCTGCGCGGCCCAGAGTTCTTCGCGGTCGAGCGTCCGCGCGATCGTAATTCCGCCGGCGGGGACAACCTTGATCGTATCGACGGCCCGCGCGGCGATCGCCGCACCCGCCCCGGGGCCGGTCAGCCGCATCGCGATGCGCACGTCGCCGGCGCGCACGAGCGGCCGCGCGCCGTCGTGAATGAAGGCCGCATCGCAGCGAGCCGGAACGGCGCCGAGGGCGTTGCGCACGCTCTGCTGGCGGGTCGCACCGCCGCGCACGACAATCGCCGCTAATCGCGGCGCATATTCGGCGGCGAGCGCCGCCATCGTCTCGAGATGCTCGGGCTCGGTCGCGATGACGAGATCCTCGAGCTCGACCATCGTTCCGAACGTCGCGAGCGACCACGCGACAAGCGGCCGCCCCGCAACGTCGATCAGTTGCTTCGGTTGCCCGAAGCGCACCCCGCGCCCCGCCGCGACAACGATCGCCGCAAATCTCACCCCACGACGCTCCGCGCCGCGGGGACCCCAAAACGTTGAAAAGGCGGTCCGCCTTCGGCTACCCGCCCCCCACACGCAAAGCGCGTGGGGCCCCCACACAATTTCATTGTGTCGAAACCTGTTGCTTGTGCTTGATCTTGGCGAAGATCATGCGGCCGGCGACCGTCTGCAGGACGCTCGTCACCTGCACGTCGGTGTCTTCGCCGATCAAACGGCGCGCGTTCTCGACGACGATCATCGTTCCGTCGTCGAGGTAGCCGACGCCCTGGTGCGGTTCCTTGCCGTCACGAACGATCGTGACGTGCAGCTCCTCGCCCGGGAGAACGACGGGCTTTACCGCACCCGCGAGCTCGTTGATGTTGAGAACGGTGACCCCTTCGACTTGCGCGACTCGATTGAGGTTGTAATCGTTGGTGACGAGCTTCGCGCCGCGCTCGCGCGCCATGCGCACGAGCTTGGCGTCGACGCCGGTCAAGTCGGCATAGTCTTGATCGACGATCTCGAGCGTCGTCACCTCTTGGAGCTTTGCGAGCACCTCCAAGCCGCGCCGGCCCCGGGTCCGCTTGAGCGCATCGATCGAGTCGGCAATCAGTTGCAGCTCGCGCAAAACGAAACGCGGCAGGACGAGCGGGCCCTCGAGAAAACCGCTCTCGACGATCTCGAGAATCCGTCCGTCGACGATGACCGAGGTGTCGATGAGCTTCGGCGGAACCGCGGGTGCGCGCTGCCCGCCGAGGCCCGCAACGGCCGTAATCCGTTGCTTTGACCCAACGCGCGCGCCGAGAAACGCGGCGAAAACGCTGACGATGATGTAGCCGACGGTTGCGACGTAGCCTCCGGCCACGCTCGCGCCCGCGATGAATTCAAAGAGCACGCTCTTGATGAGGAAGGCGACGACGAGCCCCGCGATGAGGCCGATGACGCCGCCGAGGATTTCACTTGGCGCGAGGCGCTCGATCGCTCGCTCGACTTCGTCCAATTCAACTTCGAAGATCGACTGCGCAAGCGGGCCAAGGAAAACCCCAACGACCGCGCCGGCCGTTGGAACTCCGATCGTCAGGCCGATCAGCCAGGCTTGGTTGGCCACGTGCAATGAGATCAAGTGTAGATACGCCTCGCGCCCGAGCAGGAACCCCGCGATCGCAAAGAGCGCCATGAAGAGGACGCGCAGCATCGTCGTCGTCATGTCAGCCTGCGAACGTCACGAAGGCACCGCAGACGTCGTTTGCGACGAAGCGTCCGCGCCGGGTCAAGCGCACGCGCGCCGGGGTCACGTCAAGCGCGCCCAACGCCTGCATCTCTTCGATGACCGGCCGGTAGAAGGTATGGAAGTCAACGCGATACCGTTCCGCAAACGCGGCGACATCTACCCCCTCCGCGGTGCGCAGCGCGAGCATCGCCGCCTCGCCTACCCGCGCCGGACCCTCGAGGCACTCGTCCTCGCCCGGAATGGCCGCGCCGCCAAGCGCCGCGGCGCTATACGCCTCGAGTTCGCGCGCGTGCACGCTGCGCACGCCCCCCAGAAAGGACGCCGCCCCGACGCCCAAACCCAAGTACTCTCCGTTGGCCCAGTAGTTTGCGTTGTGCAGGCAGCGTTTTTTCGGCCGCGCGAAATTGCTGATTTCGTAGTGCTCGAATCCCGCCGCCGTCAGCACGTCGATTGCGAGGCCATAGAGTTCGGCTTCGAGGTCGTTTGCGCTAAAATCGCCCGGGCTTCGGGCGAACCAGTCGGCGAACGGGGTGCCGTCCTCGACCGTCAGACCGTAGGTCGAGACGTGATCCGGTTCGAGCGCGAGCGCCGCTTCGAGCGAACGCAACCACGACGCCGGCGTTTGGCCCGGCGTCCCAAAAATCAGGTCGAGCGACACGTTCGTAATCCCCGCCTCACGCGCACGATGCACGGCTTCGCGCACCTCGTCCGGCGAGTGCCGGCGGCCGAGAGTCGCCAGTTCTTCGGGCACGAACGATTGAACGCCGAACGAAAACCGCCCGATGCCGCATGCCCGATACGCCTCGAAGGCGGCTGCGGCGCACAGGTCGCGGTCGGGATTGAGTTCGATCGTCGTTTCGTCGAAACCGCCGGGCGCGAAGCGGGAACGCGCGCGCTCGACCACCCGTGCGATCTGCGCGTTCTCGAGGGTATTGGGCGTTCCGCCCCCCAGAAACAACGTCCGCGCCGCAAAATCGGGCGCGTGCGCGATCTCGGCCTCGAGCGCGCCCAGGTAGCGTTCGGCGCGCGAGCGATGCAGCGGCCACTTCGCGAAATCGCAATACGGGCAGATATACGGACAGAACGGCAGGTGGACGTACAACCCGCCTTGCGGCGGCAACCTACGCTTCCTTCGCTTCTCGCAGTTCGCTCGAATCGATCAGCTCGCCGATCTTCCCGACCACGTCTTCGCGCACTTCGGCGACCGCGGCCCGAATCGCGCTGCGCACCGCGACCCGGTTCGCGCGCCCGTGCGCGACGATGCAGTTTCCGCGCAACCCGAGCAGCGGGGCGCCGCCGTAGCTGTCGTAGCTGAGCTTCTCCCGCACTTGCCGCAGCGCTGGGCGCACGAGCAGCGCACCGATCTTAGTGAGCGGGCCGCCGCGCTTGATCTCCCCGACGACGATGTCGCCGATCAACGTCGCTGCGCCTTCGGCGAGCTTGAGCATTACGTTGCCGACGAAGCCGTCGGTCACGCAGACGTCGGCGACGTTNNGCTTCGATCGCCTGCGCGTTGCCCTTGACGCGCTCCTCACCGACCGAGATGATTCCGACCTTCGGATGCTCGATGCCGAGCACGGCGCGTGCGTAGGCGGCGCCCATAAAGCCGAATTGAGCGAGCCACTCGGGGCGGCAATCGACGTTCGCACCGCTATCGAGGACGACGACCGGTCCGTTCTTGGCCGGATACACGACCGCGATCGCCGGCCGCGCGACCCCCTCGATCGGACGCAGGCGCACGAGCGCGATCGCGAGGAACGCGCCGCTGTTGCCCGCCGAAACGACCGCGTCGGCGCGGCCGTCGCGCACGAGGTCGATTGCGACGCCGAGTGAGGTCTCGCCGGCTTTCCGCAGCGCCTGCGACGGGTTCGCGTCCATCGCGATGGCGCCCGGGGCATGAACGATCTCGATCCGCTCGCCCGGATCCGCGCCTAGCAGCGACGCGATGCGGGCCTCGTCGCCGACGACGAGCATGTGACCGAGCCCCTCGTTTGCGGCGAGGACCGCGCCCGCGACGATCTCCTCCGGGGCGTGGTCTCCGCCCATCGCGTCGACCGCGATACGCGGAATGCTACCGTCCAAAAAAGCTCCAAATCATCAAAGCGCCGCCCGGCGGCGGCCCTGGGGGCCATCGGGGGGCACGCCGCCCCGATCTTCAAGCGTATTTGCCGCCTAGTCCGTCCCTTCCGTCCAAACCGGCCCAGGAGCCCCCTTTAATTGATTTGCCACGGGGGTACACCCGTGATACACTCCTCGGGTTGTTTGCCGCCCGCGGAGGCGGAGAGGATCGTTGAGGTTTCGAGATGGCCAAGCGTTGCGATGTGTGCGGGAAGGGTCCGATGGCGGGCAACAACGTCAGTCACGCCATGAACAAGACCAAGCGCCGCTGGTTGCCGAACCTGCAGCCGGTCAAGGTCGACGAAGCCGGCCGTCACATGACGCTCAAAGTTTGCACGCAGTGCCTGCGGTCGCGCCGGGTGAAGCGCGCCGTCTAAACCGCGCTCGAGCCGCCACCCTGCGGCTCGCGTTTCTCTGCGCGGCCGCTTGTAGCGGCTGCACGAACCCGAGTCCCGCCGAACTCGCCGAACGCGCGGACCACGCGCACGGCACGCTCGTTTTCCGGTGGCTCGCCGGGCACGATCCATCCGCCATCGTCGCTTGGCGCATCGCTCCGAGCGTGGTTGCGGCGATCGTTCCGAACGCCCGCGTCAGCGCGGCATCCTCACGACCGTGCGCGCAGGCGAAAGCCGAACACGCACTCCTCCTGCTCGTCGTCCCCGATGGAGGACCGGGCCGCGACGAGGCCGAGGACTGCGGATTTGCGCTCGAGCGGGATCGGGGCGCGATCATCGTGGCGCCGCGTTGAAAGCCGCCGGTCAACGTAGCGCGGCGCTGAACGTCGTGCGCGGAATCGTGCGCGAGGCGACGCGGATGAATCCCGGGGGCATCGAGGTCGGCTTCGGCATCCGCTGCGCCGCCGGCGTGGCCATCCCGCTTTTGGGATCGATCGCCTTCGATCATTCACTGCTTGCCGTCGCGGCGGCGATCGGCGCATTCAACACCGGATTCGCATCGCGGCAGGGCGTCTATCGCACGAAAGCCGCGATAATGCTGTTGACCTGTACCGGGATGGCGCTCGCGGCGTTTAGCGCGGCTACGCTTGGGAGTAACGTCATCGCGAGCACCGCACTTGCGATGCTCTGGGCGTTCGGCGCCGGAATCCTCGCATCGCTCGGCCAAGCTGCGACGATCGTCGGGCTGCAAACCCTGATCGCGCTTGCGATCTTCAGTCAGTTTCACGACGCGCCGGCACAGGCGGCAGTTGTGGGCGGGATGGTCTTTGCCGGCGGCGCTCTGCAGACGTTGCTCCTCGTGGTCGTCTGGCCAATTTCCGGTTTCTCGGCCGAACGGAAGGTCTTGGCCGCCGCATACCGCGCGCTCGCCGGCTATGCGGGTGATTTTCCTTACGCAAACCTCCGCTCGCCGAGCACGCAGGCGTTCGAAGCGCTGCGCGAGCGGCTCGCCGATCCCAAGCCGTTCGCCCGGCGCGGCGAGATCGCGACCTTCGAATCGTTGCTCGCCGAAGCCGAACGCATCCGCGCGTCGCTCGCGGCGCTCGCCTCCCATCGCTACGTCCTCGAACGAAACGGCGACACGCGGGCAGCGCAGGCGCTGGTTGCGTTCGGCGAAGCGACGAGCCCGATCTTGCGCCGCATCGCCGAAGCGCTTGAGGGCGGAAAGGCTCCCGACGATTGGGACGATTCGTGGGAGACGCTCGAGGCGCGGATGACGCGCGTCGAGCACGCGGTCCCGCCCCACGTGGTGGACGACGCGCGCGCCCTGCTCGGGCAGCTGCGCGCGGCGTGGCGCGCGGCCGAGTTCCCCGCGGACGACGACGCCGCGGAACCCGTGCGCTTCGATGCGCCTTCGCTGCCGTCGCGCGCGCTGGACGCGTTGCAGACGCTGCGCGCGAATTGTTCGCCGCACTCCGCGTTCGCGCAGCACGGCCTCCGGCTCGCCTTGGTGCTCGCCGTCGCGACCGTGCTCGCGCACGTGCTCCCGCTGCAGCGCGGCTACTGGATCGCGCTGACCGCGGTGATCGTGCTGCGCCCCGACTTCACGACGACGTTTACGCGCGGGGTCGCGCGACTCATCGGGACGTTCGCGGGATCGATCGTCGCGTCGCTGGTCGTCGCGCTGCTCCACCCGGGCGCGCGGGCACACGTGCTGCTCGCGCTCGCGTTCGCAACCTTCGCATTCATGATTTTCAACATCAACTATGCCTTCTACACGGCGGCCATCACCGGCTGGGTCGTCTTTTTGCTCGCCTTCGGCGGGCTGCCCGAACACACGGCCCTGATCGATCGCATCGAAGCAACCGTCATAGGCGGCGCGCTCGCGCTCGGCGCCTATGCTTTTTGGCCGACGTGGGAGCGCGACATGGTGCCGATTCGTCTGGCCGACCTGGTCGAAGCGCTGCGGCGCTATTGCGTGCTCGTCCTCGGCGCCTTCATCAACCGGGCCGAGCGCGATGACCGAGCGCTCGACAACGCGCAGCTCGCTACGTGGCGCGCGCGTTCGAACGCGGAAGCATCGGTCGACCGGATGCTGAACGAGCCGGTCGGCCCGAGAGCCTTGACCGTGCGCGCCGCCCTCGGGCTGCTCGCCGCTTCACGCCGTTTCGGCCTGGCGCTTCTGAGCTTACGGGCCCGCACCCCCGAGCGCGATGTCGCGGCCGAAAGCAACGTGCGCGAACTTGCGGGCGCGTTCGACACCGCGCTCGCGGCCATCGCCCAGGCCCTGCGCGAACGGCGCCCGCCCGCGCCCCTGCCGCCGCTGCGCGATTTGCAGCTCGAGCTCGCAGAGCGGCTCGGCGACGAAGAGAGTCCGCGCAATCGAGCTCTGGTCTCGGAAACCGATCTGATGGTCGATAGCACGAATACGATGGCCGAACTGCTCGCACGACTTTACGCCGGCGAGTCGACGCGAAGATGATCCCAGCCTGCAGTGACGAGTTCGCGTGATGCGCCGGCGTCGATAAGGCGTAAGCCCGGCTCCGCCGTGAGACGTCCGATCGCGTGGAGTTCGGCGCCGAAATGTCTTGCATACGCGCGCGCGAGATGACGGAACGCGCGGGGTGCGAGCGCGACGATCAATTCGAAATCTTCGCCGCCGTCGAGCGCATAGGCGCGCGGGTCGTCGCCGGCGGCTCGCGCAACGACGGCCGCAGCGTCGGCGACGGGGATGGCGTCGAGCTCCGCGCCGCAGCCGCTCGCGCGCGCAAGCCGGCCGAGGTCGGTCGAGAGCCCGTCGGAACAGTCCATCATTGCGTGAACGTTCGTCGAAGCGGCGAGCCAGCGCCCTTCGCGGATCCGCGGCATCGGGGTCGCAAATGCAGCGAGTGCTGCGGCCCGCACGGACGCGACGACGTCGTGCGCGCGTAACGTCAGCTCGAGGCCTGCGCGGCTCGCGCCGAGCGGACCCGTGACGGCAAGCACGTCACCGGGCCGGCCGCCGCTGCGGCGCTTGAGGCGCGTGCGCGAAACCTCGCCGACGACCGTCAGCGAAAGCGTCGCCACGGGCGAACGCACGATGTCCCCGCCGACGATGCGCGCGCCGTGCTGCGCCGCAAGCGCGGACATGCCGCGGTAGACCTCGAGAATCCATGCCTCGCTCGTGGCTTGCGCGACGCCGAGGACGACGGTCGCGAGCACCGGGCGCGCCCCCATCGCGGCGACGTCGGAGAGGTTCGCGGCCATCGCGCGGTGGCCGATCGCGCGCGGCTCCATCGACGCGGAGAGAAAGTGAACGCCGTCGACCAGCGCGTCCGTCGTAATGACCGAGAGATGCGACCGCGACGGTTGCCAGGCCGCGGCGTCGTCGCCGATACCGAGCGCGATGCGGCGCGCAGCGGGCGCGGGTGCGTGCGGCGCTTCGCAGACCGCGCGCAGCGCGGCAACCAGCTCGTCCTCCGTCAGCGGCGCGTTCCTAAGATCGGGGCGGCGTGCCCCCCGATGGCCCCCAAGATCGGGGCGGCGTGCCCCCCGATGGCCCCCAATCAGCGCGCCCCGGCGGTCGCCGGTTCGGCGAGCGCGCGCAACGCCTGCAGTTCCGCAGCCGGATCCGCCGCGCCGAAGATCGCGTTGCCCGCCACGCAGACGTCGACGCCCGCGGCGACGACCTCGGCGATGTTCTTGCGCCCGATACCGCCGTCGATCTCGAGTTCGCAGGCGGGGTTGTACGCATCGATCAGCTCGCGCGCCTCGCGCACTTTTTTGATCGAGTTCGGAATGTAGGCCTGGCCGCCGAAGCCCGGATTGACGCTCATGATGAGGATCAGGTCGATGTCTTCGATCAGGTCCTCGAGCATCCCGACCGGGGTCTGCGGGCAGATCGAAATGCCGGCCTTGGCGCCGAGCGACTTCACGTGCGTCAGCAGCCGCTGCGCGTGAACCGTGGCTTCGAGGTGAAACGTGATGATGTCGCAGCCCGCCTTGCGAAAGTCCTCGACGTACTTTTCCGGTTCCACGATCATCAAGTGCGTGTCGAAAACAAGCGGCGAGAGCTTGCGCAAGTCGCCGATGATTTTCGGGCCCCAGGTGATGTTGGGCACGAACCGGCCGTCCATGACGTCGAGGTGGAGGTAGTTGGCGCCGGCCCCCTCGACGAGCGCGATCTCGCCCGCGATCTTGCTGAAGTCGGCGGAGAGCAGCGACGGCGCGATTTTCATGGCAGCGGTTCCTTTGGGATCGGGGCGGGCTCCGTGGGCTTCGGAGGCGGCTTCGAGCCCGGCGGCAGCGGGCCCATCTGTTGCTTCTCCTGGAAGCTCGGTTCGACCCCGAGGCTCGTCGAATCGAGCAGTTCGTTGTTGACGAAAACGTCGAGCTCGGCCGTACCGACCACGGTCAGGTTGAAATCAAGTTTCTGTTTGGGCTGGGCGAAGGCGTTATAGACGTTCCACGTACCCGTTTCGTCGCGCACCTGGACGCGGACGATCGGGGTCCGGTCGGTGTCGCCGCCGGCATCCTCGGGGACGGTCGCGGTCGCATGGACTTGACGGATCAGGTAGCCGGACTCACGCGGACCGGCGCTGATTTGGAGCGAAATGAGCTGCGAGGGATCGATCGGTGTGTCAGGGCCGGGGGCTTGGCGCACGACCTCGCCGCGAGGCGGCCCGTAGCGGCCAAAGGGCGTCCACACGAGCTGGCCGAGGTGCACGTGCGCGTCGACTGCCGCCTGGCGCGCTTCGTCGACGGTCATACCGACGAAACTGGGGGCCCGCATCGACGCGGGGCCACCCTTGGAGACCTCGACGTCAACGAGTGAGCCCACGCGCACCGATGCGAGCGGAGGCGGATCTTGCGTGACGACGCGGTTCGCCGGCACCTCGTCGCTCGCGACGACCTTGACCTTGCCGAGTGTCAGCTTGAAGTGCGAGAGGTCGAGTCCGACCTCGCGCAGCGACTCGTAGCGCAGATCCGGCATCGGGAAGATCTGCACGCCCGTCGACACGACGATCGAGATCTGCCGCCCTTCGCGCACCTGCGTGCCGGCGGCGGGATCTTGGCGCATCACGATGTCCCGGGGGAACTGGTCGCTCGGCGTGTGCTGAACGACGGTCGCTCGCAGATGCATGCGCGCACTCGTTGCGATCGCGTCGCCGACCGTCTCGCCGATCAACGTCGGCGTGGTGACCGTCTTCGCCGACGGCGCAAGAAAATCGGCGATGGCGCGCTCGAACCAGACCGACGTCCCGACGAACAGGGCGAGCGCCACCGCGAAAAACCAGTCTTGGCGTGCGAACCACGGACGCCGGCGCGGCCGAACAACCGGCGAGGCTGCTTCGCCGGTCATCGCGGTCGGCGCGCGCGGATCACGCGAGCGCTTCGAGCTGTGCGACGTCGAGTTCGGCGTTTGAGAACACCCGTTGAACGTCTTCGTGCTCTTCGAGGGCGTCGAGGAACGCGACAACGCTGCGCAGATCGTCACCGCTCGGGGAGACCGCCCCCTTGGGCTCGACCCCCAGAACCATCGACGTCACGTGGAGGCGCTTGGCTACGAGTGCGTCGCGCACGGAGGCGAGCGCACCGGGTTCCGTCGAGACGATCGAACGGCCCTCGAGGCTGCCGTCGTCGTAGCGGACGTCGACGACCCCATCGACCAGCGCCGCTTCGGTCAGCTCGTCCTCGCCGAGCGCCGCGTTTTCAACCTCGACGATCCCGCGCGGATCGAACATCCACGCGACCGAGCCCGTCTCCCCGAGGGTTCCGCCGTGTCGGCTGAACAGAAAGCGCAATTCCGAGGCCGTACGGTTGCGGTTGTCGGTGGCCGCGTCGACGACGACCGCGACGCCCGCCGGGCCGTACCCCTCGTAACGGATTTCTTCGATCTCCTTGGCGCCGTCCGCGCCGCTCGCGCGCGCGATCGCGCGTTTGATGTTGTCCTGGGGCATGTTGTTTTCACGGGCTTTCTCGACGGCCATCTTGAGCCGATAGTTGGCCTCAGGATCGGCCGAACCGCCCTTCGTCGCAAGGATGATCTCTTTGGAGAGTTTGGTGAACAGCGCGCCGCGCTGCGCGTCGACCTTGCCCTTCTTGAGTTTGATGTTGTGCCATTTCGAATGACCGGACATGGTGGAACCTCAGTCGGCGTAGCGATGGGACACTATATCCATGCGTTGCCCATTATCCAGTGCCACATGCGTGCGTCCCAAACGTACCACGGCACGTGCAGTCCGGCGAGCACCGGATAGAAGAACACGAACAACCCGACGACGAGCACAACGTACGCCGCGGCGGCCAGCTGCGGCCAGGTCACCTTCATCCCGAAGATGGGAAAACCGCCCGAGAGAGTCTTTCCGTACTGCCACGCGCGCTGCAGCAAAACGGTATCGGCCAAGCAGATGATTGCAAGGTTCGGGAAAAAGTGATACTCGAACGCGACGCGTGGGGACGTCATCCACGGTAACCACTGCAGGAGGTACGCCGTCACGAGCAGCGCGTAGCCCTTGTTGCGCTCGCGAAAAGCGAACCAGGCGATCATCGGTACGGAGACGAGGCCGAGCCACCACACCGCCGGATTGGGCAGCGCGATGATCTCCGCGACGCAGCACGCATTTGGATCCTGCGTCGCCGCCCCGACGCGCCAATCGTGATAGTAGTAGGAGATCGGACGTCCGATAAGCGGCCACTGCCACCACTTCGAGCCGTACGGGTGCGTCGCCTTAAGATCGTAGTGGTAGCCGAACATTTGCTGCTGCAGCCCGATCAAATCGCTCAGATTGTGGCCGAGCGAGAAATACGGAATGTAACACAGCGTGTAGATCGTCGCGCTGACGAACATGATCGCCGCGATCAGGATGTCGTACGAGAAGCCGAACGGATTGCCCCAGGTCGCCGGAACCGCTACCACGTCCGTCTTTCCGATGGCGCGCTGCAGCGGGGCCCAGATTCCCTGGACGACCACCCCGAGCGCAATGCCGAAGATCACGAAGAAATCGAACAAGCCGTTCCATTTGCTGGCCGCAAGGGCGCCGCAACACAGGGCCAAGATCCAAAGCCAGAGCATTCCGTCGCGGTTACCGTCGATCGTCACGCCGCCGGTTCGCATCGTCCCATCCGGTTCGAAGGTTGCTTCGCCCCCGCCGTTGGTCGCATAGCGGGCGTGCCCGGTGCGGGCGTACTCGATTCGCACGCCTTCCCCGGCGAACACGAGGGCGCTTTTCTCGACCTCGGTCGACTCACCGGCCACGATCGCCCCGTTACCGAGCGGCACGCGTCCGCCGTCGAGCGTGTGCAGCGCGCCGTCGTGGACGCGCGAGCCCTCCGCGTACGAGGTCGATGCCGGTACGCCCAGATAGCGCGGTACGAGCAACCGCGCAACGAGATACGCCGCGCACGCCACGTACGCGAACGCGACGGCGTGGGCGGTGAAATCCTGATTCCAAGCGGCGAAGCTGCTAAAGGCACCGGCAATGACGAGCCCGATCCCAAACGCCACGGCTTGAGGTTGGAGTTTCACATTCGTAAGGTGCGGGGCGACTCGCACCTGGCTTGCGAGCCAGAAGCGATAGAACGCATACAAGGTCAGCAGCGAGAAGAACGCGACCGTGATTTCCGGCGTAGCGATCCGCGACTGCACGTAATGGAAGCCGTCGAAGAGGAGCAGCGAAGCGGCCACGGTCGCCCACACGGTCGATCCGAGCAGCCGCTTTGCGAAACAGTAAAGGACGAGCACCATCAGCGCGCCCATCACGAGATTCAGGAAGCGCCAGCCGGTCGACGTGTCGCCCGCGCCATGAAGACCGCCGAAGAGGATCATCGAGAGGGTGATCCAGAGTTTGGTCAGCGGCGGGTGCGTAAACTCGAAGATCTCCTTGTGCCCCAGATATTCTTCACCCGCGCGTGCGTAGTAGATCTCGTCGAAGATCTTTTCGCTCGGCCAGGCGTAGTCGACGAAGGTCAGGACGAACGACGAGACGGTAAGGAAGCCCGCGATCTGCCAATCGCGCAAGGTCATCCACGCCGTGCCCTCGACCGGTGAGAACCACTCGCGAACCTGCGTGCCGACCCGCCCAAGCGCGGCGCCGAGGTCGAATCCTTCCAGCGCATCTTCGCCCGAGCCGAGATACACGTAGCCGAGATAGAAGAACGTTACGACGTTGAGCAGCGCCGCCGGCCGGCTGATCAGCGGCATGAGGTCGGTCGGATCGACGCCCGCTACCCGGGCGTCCATGACGTAGAGGTAGTCGAGCGAGTAGAAGAGATTGGCGAGCAGCGTGAGCGACAGCGCGATCGCGGCGTAGAGGTAGCGCTTGCGATAAAAGATCAGTGGGGTCGCGAGCAGCACCGCGTTGAAGATGTAGCGTTCGTGCATCCGCGTCGAGAGCACGAAGTACCCAAGCGAGAGGATCATCGCCGCTTCCAGGAGCGCGATGGCGTCGCGGCGCTGCACGTAACGCGAGATTACGAGCAGCGTCGCGGCGACGGCGAGCCCGATTCCCCAGACGTACATCGGTAAACCCACGCCACTGATATTCGGAATCGGGATGCTGTCCGAGTTCCAAAAATGGGTCCCCGGACCGATAACGTACAGGTTGAACGCGTTGACCGAGTTGTACGCGTAGACACCCGAGGCGTACGCATACCGGCCGACGAGCCAGCTTGCCAGCGTGATCGGGTTGGCGCTCGGAACGAAACAGAATGCGGCGAGATACGCGAGCACGAGCCCACCGAGGACCCCGCCCCACGTCGCGATCGCCCGGCGCACGCGAACCTCCCGGTCGTCGCTTGCGAAAATATACGCGAAGTAGAGCGGGACGAGTACGATCGCCGGGGGCTTGATCAGAATCGAATACGCAAGCAGCAGCCACGCCCCGATAATCGACAGGCTCGCCGCGCGGCCCGTGCGGCCGTCGGAGTCGATCATCAAGAGGAGCGAGAGCAGCGCGATCCCGCCGGCGACCGAATCGACCTGGCCCCAGTACGCCGAAATGAAGATCGTCGCCGGGTTGAACGTGAACAATGCGGCCGCGGCGAAGGCCCACGCGACCGGTGCAAAGCGCCGCACGATCGCGTAGATCAGGCCCGCATCGACAAGGTCCATGATGATGCCGGGCATCTTGACGAAGATCTTCAGAATCCCGTACGTGGGATCGCTCGGGACGAGCAGCTTGTAGAGATGCCCGACGATCCACAGGACGAAAAAATAGCCGGGCGGATAATCGGCGAACCCGGCTTTCGCGAAGAAGTCGCGCAGCGGATGTTCGGCCAAGGTGAGCGACCAGCTCTCGAAGGTCGAGACGTCGTTGCGGAAACCGTCGGCGTTAATCAACAGCAACCGCACGAGGAAGCCGAGCAAAAAGAGTCCCGCAAGCGCCAAGTTGGTCGCGGAGATCCGCGGCCAGAACACGCGTTGCAGTTCGTCCGCGGGTTTCGGCGTCGTTGCCTTCGGCCGGACGGCGCTACGCAACGCGGCGGGCTCCTTGGGCGAGGAAATCGCGGATCGAACGGTTGACGTCGATCGAGGCAAGGCCGGCGATCCGGTCGGCATCGTCGAGGGCGCGATCGTGGG
>PMHP01000098.1:20109-93859 GCA_003158195.1 Vulcanimicrobiota bacterium
GCACGTCGTCGCGAATCTGAAACGCGAGTCCGTACGCGCGCCCGAGACTCGAGTAGGCGCGCGCGCGCGCCGGTTCTGCTCCGGCTGCCAGCGCCCCGAGTTCGCACGACGCGGCGAACAAGGCACCCGTCTTTCCGGCGATCATCTCGAGGTATTCGGCCATCTCGACGGTCGGACTCGTTTCGAAGCTGATGTCGAGGCTTTGGCCTTCGCACATCAAGAGGTTCGCTTCGTGCAGCACGCCGAGCATCTCGACGACGCGGTTGGGAGGCACGACGGCTTCCTCGTGGAGCAGCGTCAAGTAACTGATCGCGCAGAGCGCATCACCCGCATTAATTCCCTGTGCGACCCCATAACGCGCCCAAATCGTCGTCTGGCCGTGGCGCAACTCGTCGCCGTCTTCGATGTCGTCGTGCACGAGCGAGTAGTTATGGAGGATCTCGATCGCGACGGCCGCGTCGAGCGCGCATTCAAGCCGGCCGCCCTCGGCGAGGGCGGTTCGCAGGAGCAACTGTGGACGCAGGCGCTTCCCCGACTTCATCGCTCCCGGTGCGTCGTAGCCGAAGTGGTAGCGGATCATCTCATAGATCGGAGACGGCCCGCGGTGACGTTCGAGCGTTCGTGCCAGGTGCGCCTCGATGACGCTAACTAACTCGACGGCTGATGGCCTCCATACGGGCTTCGACCTGGTCGACGAGCCACCCCGGCGTCGATGCGCCCGACATGAGACCCGCTACTTGCACGCCCTCAAACCACTGCGGCTCGAGTTCGCTTGGGCCCTCGATGTGATAGGAGCGCGCACCCTTCGTCGCCGCAAGATCGGCGAGGTGCTTGGTGTTCGCGGACGCCTTCCCGCCGACCACGACCATCACTTCGACCTGCTCCGCGAGTTCTTCCGCTTCGGACTGACGGTTATGCGTGTCGGTGCAGATCGTGTTGACCGCGCGAACCTCATAGTATTTCGAACTGAGTTTGCGAACGATCTCGGTAAAGCCGTGGCCCGACCACGTCGATTGCACGACGACGCCGACCCGGCTCGCGCGCGGCAGCGCGTCGATGTCGTCCGGCGACTGAATGCACCAGGCGCCCGGGACGTGCGAGAGCGTTCCCTTGACCTCAGGGTGGTTCGGATCCCCGACGACGACGATCTTATAGCCGTCGGCTCGCAGTTTTTCGGCCTGGACGTGAATCTTCGTCACCATCGGGCAAGTGGCATCGACGATCGTCAGGCCCTTGGCGTTTGCCTTCTCGAAGACTTCAACCGGCAGGCCGTGGGCGCGGACGAACAGCGTCCCCGCCTCGACGTCGTCTACGGACTGGGCGTTGACCAAGCCCTTGTCCTCGAGCGACTGCACCATCTGCGGGTTGTGGACGATGTGACCCAAGGTCGTGACGTTCCCGCTGCCCCGGGCCGCGACGGTCTCTTCGGCTTTCTTGAGCGTGATGGCAACGCCGAAGCAGAACCCTTGCGTCTTTGCCTTCCTAATTACCAACGATCTTCTCCCGCAGCGCGAAAATCCGGCCCATGAGCTCGTCTGTCCACTTCGCCAAGTCCTCGCGTCTCGCTTGCCGGCCCGGCTCAAATCGTATCGGCTCGCCATAGACGACAGTAACCTTTGCGCGGTGCTTTGCCTGCGACGTTCCCGACACGTAGGCCGGAACGACCGTGGCCCCGGTGCGGGAGGCAAGGAGCGCGATGCCCAGTTGCGGCTTGCCCTTGCCGTCCTTGTTGCGCGTCCCTTCCGGGAAGATACCCAGGACGGCGCCGCCGCGCAAGAGCGCGGCCGCTTGCTTAATCGCCCCGACGTCGCCGCGCGACCGGTCGATCGGAAAGGCACCGAGGGCCCGGATCAGAGCTCCGAAGACCGGAATCCGGAACAGCTCGGTTTTCGCCATGTAGAGGACCGGGCGCGGAAGCCCGCAGCCCAGCGCCGGCGGGTCGAGGTACGCGATGTGGTTGCAGGCCAGGATGACCGGACCTTGGGGCGGCACGTTCTGCGCGTCGATGACGCGCAAGCCGTTCCAAAGCTGCAGGATCGCGCGCACGACAATCCGGGAAACGCTGTAAAACCACGGGATCACGTCGCGGCGCCGGCTTCCATCAGGGCGACGATGCGCTCGACGACCTCGGCGACCGTCAGCCCGCTCGAGTCGATCGTATGGGCATCGGGCGCCGGGCGAAGCGGTGCGACCGCGCGGCTTGCGTCGAGCCGGTCGCGCTCTTCGAGCTCGGCGCAAAGCGCCGCTGTGTCGACGGCGGTCCCGCGCTCCGCGAGATCGGCACGACGCCGAGCGACCCGTTCGGCGAGTGAGGCGGTGAGGAAAACCTTGACCGGCGCGTCGGGAAGCACGACCGTACCGATGTCGCGGCCGGCCATGACGATCGGCCCCGAGCGCGCAATCGCGCGCTGGCGCTCGACCATAAGCTCGCGAACGCCCGGGTGAGCGGCGATGACCGAGGCGAGCCGGCTGACGTCGTTCTGATACAGCTCGTCACCCAGCTGCTGGTCGCCGGCAGAGATGCGAAAGCCGAGCGGCGACGACTGATCGAGTTCGACTCGTACCGGGCGCGCGCGCGCGAGCGCGACGACGGCCGCTTCGCTCGCGGCGTCCGCCCCAGCGCGCAGCACGAGCAGCGCGACCGCACGGTACATCGCCCCCGTATCGAGATAGAGCGTGCCCGTGCGCCGCGCGAGCGCTCGCGCGACCGTCGTCTTTCCGCTTCCCGCGGGCCCGTCGATCGCCACGTGCGCGAAGCCGCTCATGCCGGAACCCGCCGTTCGCGCCTCGAGGGCCGCGCCCTGCGGGGAGCTTATCGGGGGTCCCGCGCCGCAGCGCCGGCCCGTCTTCAGGAGAATGGGCGCTCCGTGGCGTAGACCGCAGCAATTGCCTACCTGACACAGACGGCCGGAGGCTTGTGTTCGTGGATCGACTTCGTACCGCAATGGCTTCGCTGGCTTTTGCGCTCACCTTGGCCGTAACGCCGCAGATCGTTTGGGCGCAAGCGACCCCGTCGCCCGCTCCGGCTGCGTCTGCCCTCGTCGCCGCGCCGGCAGCGAGTCCGGGTCCCGCCCTCTCGAAGCCGTTCGGCGCGCAGCGTGAAAGCTTCGTCATCGGCGATTATCTGATCGCGCCTACCATTTATAACGAGGCCACTTCGGGCAAGTCCGGCCGTCCATCTTTTACCGTGCGTTCCGGCACGGAGTTCTACGTCGACAATCTGCCGTTCATGTTCGAAGCCCAAATTACTAATTGGGCCTACACCCACTTCGCGGGACCGCCGGGTGACTGCGCCGTCGTCACCGGCTGCATCACGAACATCGGCCACACGGGGCAAACCTACCGGCCGGCGCGCAATCTCGCCGACACCGACACCGACGGCCGCATCGGCTTCCGCGTCGCATGGCCCCGGATTTACATCGCCGTCGATTATCTCGGCAAGAGCGCGGCCCTCAACTACCCGGTCGTCAACGGCGTGGGCGTGGGCTTCGAGAAGCTTCCCGATTTCGAGAAGACCTTTGCCTACTACGCTTCGCTCTACTACTATCCGGATCTCGAGGGGAAGTTCACGGTCTTCAATCGCACGACCAATCAGACGATCGTCTACACGTTCACGTACCACGTGATCCGCTATCAAACCGGCGTCATGTACGCGCCCTGGGACAACCATCAAGCCTTCATCGACCTCGGCGTCATCGGCGATGGCGTCAAGGCCGGCGCTGCGGCTCCGGGCAGTCAGACGCATCTCGCCGAATACGTCGGTGCCGGGTTGTTCGTGCCGTAGCCAAGATCCGGACGGCGTTCTTCTGTTCGGGGTGCGGCCACGAGTCGATGCGCTGGCTTGGCCGCTGCCCCGCGTGCGAGGCGTGGAACACGTTCGTCGAGGCCCCGGCCGTCTCGACCAAGAGCAAAAGCGCGACCATCGGCTCGTCGCGGACCGCACCGGGCGATCGGAGCGGGCCGGTTCGGCTCGGCGATGTCTCGAGCGGCCCCGTTACGCGGATCCCGAGCGGGATCGGCGAATTCGACGTGCTGCTCGGTGGGGGAATCGTGCCCGGGAGCCTGGTGTTGGTCGGGGGACCGCCCGGCGCGGGGAAGTCGACGCTCTTGCTGCAGCTCGCAGCGGGCCTCGCGTCCGAGAGCGGACCGGTCGTGTACATTTGCGGTGAAGAATCCGCGGCCCAGACCAAGTTGCGCGCGGAGCGGTTGGGCGCAAGCGACGACTTGCTCTTGTTTGCCGAAACGAACCTGCGCACCGTGCTGGACGCACTCGCCGGGGTCACACCGCGCGCGCTCGTCGTCGACTCGATTCAAACGATGGCGCTCCCGGAAGTCGAATCGAGTGCCGGCAGCGTCGCCCAGGTGCGCGAGTGCGCGATCGCCCTCATGGACTTCGCCAAGCGCACCCACTGCGCGACGTTCATCGTCGGCCACGTGACCAAAGACGGCGCGATCGCGGGCCCCCGGCTGCTCGAACATCTCGTCGATACCGTGCTCTACTTCGAAGGCGAGAACGGCTCCGAATACCGCATCGTCCGCGCGCACAAGAACCGCTTCGGGAGCGCCGACGAGATCTGCGTGTTCCGCATGGACGAGGGCGGCCTGCACGAGGTCGGCAACCCTTCGGAACTTTTCCTCGGTGCGGGTCCGGCGACGAGCCGCAGCGGCTCGTGCGTCGTCGCGAGCATCGTCGGCTCGCGGCCGGTGCTCGTCGAAATTCAGGCGCTCGTCGGTGAGACGAGTTACGGCACGCCGCAGCGGCTCGCGGCCAATCTCGACCGCGCTCGGCTTGCGATGATCTTGGCCGTTCTCGAGCGGCGCGCGGGCCTGCATCTGGGGACCTCCGACGTCTATGCATCGGTCGCGGGCGGCTTGCGCATCGACGAGCCGGCCGCAGATCTTGGGATTGCGCTTGCGATCGCGTCGGCGCACCGCGGCGTGGCGCTGCCCGCGGGGACGGTCGCGTTCGGCGAGCTCGGGCTCTCGGGTGAGGTGCGCGCCGTCTCGCAGCGCGCCCGGCGCATCGGCGAGGCGCGCAAACTCGGATACACGACGATCGTCGCGCCGCCGGCGCCGGGCCGCTCCGAGGGCGAAAACCTGATCGTCGTGCGCGACGTCGCGGGCGCGATCGCAGCAACCCTTGGCTGAGCGTATCTTCGAATGCGTCCCCAATGTCTCCGAAGGTCGCGATGCGGCGGTGCTTGATGCATGTGCGCGAGCGATCGAGGGCGCGGGCGTCGTGCTCGCGCACCGCACGCAGGACCCCGCCCACCATCGCAGCGTCTTCACGTTCTTCGGCACGGGCGACCGCGTGCGGGCTGCGGCGCTGGCTTTGGCGCGGGTAACGACCGAACGCATCAATTTGCGGACGCATAAAGGCGCCCATCCGCGCATCGGCGCGCTCGACGTGCTGCCCTTCATCCCGTTCGAAGCCGCGACGATGACCGATGCCGTTGCGCTTGCGACCGCGACCGCGCGCGAGATCTGGGCGGAACTTGGCGTCCCGTCGGTCCTGTACGGCAGCGCGGCGCAGAACGAGCGGCGCCGTTTGCTCGCCGACGTTCGTGCCGGCGAGTTCGAAGGACTCGTCGAGCGTGGGCATCGCGGTGGACCACCCGACATCGGGGACGTCGCGGCGCATCCGAGCGCGGGTGCGATTGCGGTCGGCGCGCGCGGGCCGCTCGTCGCGTTCAACGTCGTCCTCGCCAGCGACGATATCGGCGTCGCGCGAGCGATCGCGCGCACGATTCGCGAACGCGGCGGCGGTTTGCGGACCTTGCGCGCGCTTGGGATCGCGCAGGCTGACGGGCGGGTGCAGGTATCGTGCAATCTCACCGATCTCTCGGCGACGCCGCTGCATCGCGTCGTCGGGCTCGTGCGCACGCTCGCCGCGCAAGCCGGGGTCGGCGTAGCCCGCACCGAATTGATCGGCCTCGTGCCCCGCAGCGTGCTGAACCGCGTCGCCGAAGCGGCGCTCGGCATCGAACCGCCGGCTTGAAGCTCCCGGTCCTCTGCGTGGCGCTGGCGTATTGCGCGTCGCTGGCCCCCTCCGGGCCATTGCGCGCGCAAACCGATGCGTCACCGGTAACGATCGCTTCGGAAACGCTCGACAATGCGATGCGCGTCGTCGTCGTCGAGGATCACGCCGCGCCGGTCGTTGCGACCGCGCTCTGGTATCGCTTCGGTGCGAGCGACGAGCGGCCCGGGAAGACGGGCCTCGCTCACGCCCTCGCGCACATGATGTATGCCGGAACACCGTCGCTTTCATCGGCCGGGCTCGACGACGTCGTCGCACATCTCGGCGCCAAGTCGAGCGTCACGACGGCGAACGACTACACCGTCTATCGCCTCGTCTTACCGGCCGACAAACTCGAAGTCGCGCTTCGGATCGAGGCCGACCGCATGCAGCACCTGGCCATCACCGATCCCGATTGGGCCCGCGAGAAGCGCGCGCTGCTCGGCGAGGAGCAGGCCGACACGAGCCAGCCGCTCACGCGTCTCTATCGCGAGGTCTGCCGGGCTGCGACGCGCGCTCCCGTTTGTGCGCTCTCGCCACTCGGCGAACGGGCCGACGTCGCGCGCGCTCAAAGCGGCGACCTGCGTTCGTATTATCAGGACTGGTACCAGCCGAACAACGCGACGCTCGTCGTTAGCGGTGACATCCAAAGCGGCGACGTCTTGCACCTCGCGCGCGCGGTCTTCGGCGCGATTCCCAAGAGCGATCTCCCGGGCCGGACGGCGGTGACACCATTCTACGCATCCGGCAAGCACGTCGAGGTCGCGGGAGACTTTCCGTACGAGGTCGTCGACTTGGCGTTTCCGGCGCCGGGATCGCTCGACCCCGATAGCGCCGCGTACCAAATCGTCGACGCGATCGTCAACAATCGCCGCTCGGATTTCTACAAGGCGCTCGTGACGAGCGGCTACACCTTGGGATACTCGACGCAGCTCGATCAGAACATCGGGACCGGTTTATATCACGTGTTCCTCGTGCCGGCGCCGGGCCACTCGAGCGCGCTCGTGAGCGGTGCGTTCGTCGACGTCATGAAGGCGGCGCAGGATTCGGGTTTCCCGGACGACCTCGTCCGCGTCGCGAAGATCGCGATCTCGCGGCGCGGCATCTACGCGCGCGATTCGATCTCGGGCTTCGGCGATCGCGTCGGCTACGCAACCGCGGTCGAAGGCGCGCCGAGCCCGGCGCTCGACGACGAGCGCGTCGCCGGAGCGACGCCCGCGCAAGTGTCGCTCGCGGTCCGCAAATTTTTCGGTGCGCCGGCGGTCACGGGCGTGCTGTCACCGGCGAAAGGTAAGACGGTTGAAACGCCGGGGCCGCCGGTAACGAGCGTTACGGACGATTTCAGCCGGCGCGCGCCCGAAGGCCGGATCTTCGAAGCGCGCTTCGTGCGCGACCTGATGGCAACGCCGGTCGCACTCGAGCCGCGCGTCGAGCCGCTCTCGTTCGTGCTCCCAAACGGCCTGCGCGTGCTCGTGCAGGAGGCGAACGCGAATCCAACCGTGTTCATCGAGGGGACGGCGCAAACGTCCGAGCGTTTCGATCCACCGGGCAAGGAGGGGCTGGGTGCGATGGTTTCGACCCTGCTCGATGACGGCACGCAGGCGATCGGGTCGCGCGAACGCCGCAACATTCTCGACGATCTCGGCGCGAGCATGGATGTCGGGCTCAGCTTCGATGCGCACGGACGCGCGCAGGACGCAGGCCGCCTCATCGACCTGCTCGCCGACGCGTTGCAGCATCCGGCATTCCGCCCGGTCGACGTCGCGTACGTGCGCAAGCAGACGCTCGCGGCGATCGGGCAACGCGACGAGGATCCGGATTACCGCGCCGAGGCTGACTTCGATCGCTTGCTCTTCGGCCCAAACGATCCTTCGTTGCGCGAGCCGACCCAGGCATCCGTCGAGCGCATCACGATTGCCGATTTGCGCGCGTACGCGCGTACCTACGTCCGGCCGGATCTCACGCTCGTAACGATCGTCGGCGATCTCGAGCCGCACGATCTGCAGGCGAAGATGCTCGCGGCGTTCGGCACTTGGAGGAACGACGGGGCCACGCCGAATCTGAATCCGGGCACGATTCCGATCGTCCGGCCCGCCGTGCGCTACGTCGTCGCGAACCGCCGGCTCGCCGAAGGCCGGCTCGGCGCGCCGGCCGTCGCGCGCCGGAGTGCGGATTACTGTGCGCTCGACGCGCTGAGTGAAATACTCGGCGCGGGCGGCGGGTTCGACACGCGTCTCGTCAACGACTTGCAGGTCCGGCAGGGCGTTGCGCTCGGCGTTTCGAGCAACCTCGAGTCCGACCGCTATCGCGGGAGCTTCGAGTTCCACCTGACGGCCGAACCCAAGAAGATCGCGCAGGCGGTTGCCGGGCTGCGCGGGGAACTCCGGCGCCTGCAGGACGACCCGGTCGGCCCGTTCGAGTTAGAGCGCGCGCGCACGAAAATCGTCGCGGGCGGATTTGTCTCTGAGGAATCGACGCAAGTCGTCGCCGCGCGGGTACAGAAGCTTGGCCTGGACGGTTTGCCGCTCGACTACGAAGCCACGCTCCCTAAATGTTATGGCGAACTCGACGGCGCGACCCTCGAACGCGCCGCCCAGACCTACCTCCGTCCCGATTCACTCGTCGAAGTTTACGAAGGACCTCAGCCGTGAGTTCAACGATCGCCTCACCCCACAAGATCTCGACCGTCGATCCGTCGACCGGCCGAACGCTCGAAACCTACGCCGAACACGACTGGTCCGAGGTCGATGCGCGGCTCTCGCGCGCGCGCGAGGGGTTTCGCGGCTGGCGTGCGACCTCGCACGACGAGCGTGCGAATGCGCTGCGCGCCTTGGCGCGAACGCTTCGCGAGCGCAAGGGAGAACTCGCACGGCTTGCGACCCGCGAAATGGGCAAGACGATCGTCGAGGCGGAGGCGGAGGTCGAGAAGTGCGCGCTCGGATGCGACCACTACGCGGAGCACGGGGCCGCGTACCTCGCCGACGAGATCGTCGCGACAAATGCGACCAAGAGTTACGTCGGGTTCCGTCCGCTCGGCGTGCTGCTCGCGATCATGCCATGGAATTTCCCGTATTGGCAGCTCTTTCGTGCGGCCGCGCCTGCGCTCGCTGCCGGTAATGTCGTCGTGCTCAAGCACGCGAGCAACGTTACCGGCTGCGCGCTTGCGATCGAGAAACTCTTCGTCGAGGCCGGCCTCCCTGCGGGTGTCTTCGCGACGCTGGTCGTCGCGAGCCGCGACATGGAAAAGATTGTCGCCGACCCCCGCGTCACCGCGGTGACATTGACCGGAAGCGAAGGCGCCGGGAGCGCCGTTGCGGCCGTTGCGGGCAAGAACCTTAAGAAGACGGTGTTGGAGCTTGGCGGCTCCGATGCGTTCATCGTGCTCGGCGACGCCGACGTCGAGGCCGCCGCGAAGATGGCCGTCCGCGCACGTTTTCAGAATAACGGGCAAAGCTGCATCGCGGCCAAGCGCTTCATCGTCGAGGCGCCGGTTTACGAGTCCTTTTCGGAAGCGTTCATCGCCCGCACGAAGGAGTTGGTTCTCGGCGACCCGCTCGACCGCAAAACGACGCTCGGCCCGGTCGCGCGCGGCGATCTTCGCGACGCGCTTGCAAAGCAAGTCAACGATTCGGTCGCGCGCGGCGCGAAACTCTGCCTGGGCGGCTCGGGGCCGTCGCGCGACGGCTTCTACTACGACGCCACGATCGTCGCCGACGTCGACGACACGATGCCGATGTTTACGGAAGAAACCTTCGGCCCGGCGGCCGCCATCGTTCGTGCCCGCGGCCTCGAGGACGCAATCGCGCTCGCAAACGATTCGAACTACGGTCTCGGGGGCAATCTCTGGTCCGGCGACATCGAACGCGCCCAGCACGTCGCCGCACGTCTCGAAACCGGCGGCGTCTTCATCAACGGCATGACCGCCTCCGATCCCCGCCTCCCCTTCGGCGGCGTGAAACGCAGCGGCTACGGCCGCGAACTTTCGTCCTTCGGCATCCACGAGTTCGTCAACATCCAAACCGTCTGGATCGGCCCCGCAAAAGACGCATCGAAAGTGCAAGCTTCGGCCGAATGATGACCGGTGCGCTCGTTGCCGTCGCGCTTCCGTCGTTTATCGCGTCGCTCGTCGAATTCGTGGAGATGCTTACGATCGTGCTCGCGGTCGGGGCGACGCGCGGCTGGCGCTCCGCGCTCGCCGGGACCGCGGCCGGCATCGTGCTGCTCGCGCTCTTGGTCGCGGCGTTCGGGCCGGCGCTTGCATACGCACCGCTCGACGCGCTGAAGATTGTCCTCGGAGCGCTGCTCGTCTTCTTCGGACTGCGCTGGCTGCGCAAGGCTGCGCTACGCTATGCGGGCGTAATCCCGATGGGCGACGAGGCCGGCCGGTTCGCGCGTACGGCCTCGCAACTGAGCGGCGGAGCGACGCCGGCTTCGCTCGATGGCGCGGGCGCGCTTACGGCCTTCAACGGCGTCGTCCTCGAAGGCCTCGAAATCGTCTTCATCGTCATCGCGGTCGGAGCATCGTCGCGGAACCTCGCGGTTGCGGCGATCGGCGCGGGCATCGCCGGGCTGATCATCGTTGCGCTCGCGCTCGTCCTGCATAAGCCGCTGGCCCGCGTGCCCGCGAACGCGCTCAAATTCGTCGTCGGGTTGATGCTCTCATCGCTAGGAACCCTTTGGCTCGGCGAGGGCCTTGGCGTCGCGTGGCCGGGGGACGATCTTAGCGCCTTCGGGATCGGCGCCGCCTATCTCGCCGCCTCCGCGATCGGCATCGGTCTGTGCCGGAAGCGCAGCAGCTCTCATGCAGGGAGCGTCAGCGCATGACGTGGTTCCGAACGATCCTGCGCAAGCTGGCCGGCCTTTTCGTCGACGATCCGGTGCTCGCTGCAGGCGTCGCGGTCTGGATCGCGCTCATCGCGATTCTCGGTTACGCTGCACCGGGGCTCGCGCTTGCGCGCGCGCTCGCGCTCGCGCTCGGGCTGTGCGGCATCCTGACGCTATCGATCGTGCGCGGCGCGGCGACAAAACGCGCCGGGGGAGCGACGAGCGAGCGCCGAAAGCTCCGCCGTCTTGGGACATAAAATGTCACGAGGACTGCCGTAACTCGCGGGAGCTGGGAGGACCAACCGGATGAGCATGACCGACCTGTTGGGCACGATCGAATTCACGGAGCAGCTCCGCGGCGGTGCGGAACCGGCAGTCACGATCACCTTTGATGTCGACGCTGCCGGCTTCCGCGATGCGGGCGGCGTCGGGCGATCCGGCCAAGAACCCGGTGCGTTAGCGGTCGCCGACGTCGCGCGGACATTGACGGCAAGCCTCCCGGCCGCCCAGTTGCGCGTGCTTCTGGGCCACTTTGTTCGTCTGCACGACGAACTCGCTCAATACGAAGCGTAGTTCGAGCACGCATCGCCTTAGCCGGTATCCGTGACGAACGCGGCTAGCGCATTTACCGACGGGCAGAAATAGTAAGCGCCGGTTAACGGCGTGGTGTAGCGCGTTAGCGCGTCGCGTGGGCCGCCGTCAGCGCCGGCCATTTGAATCAGCATATCGTGAAGCCGCCGTTGCTCCGCGGCAAAGCCGATGAACAGCGTCCCATGGTCGGACACGTTACCGTACGGAACGTTGCGCCGGAAGATGTCCAGTTCGACCCCGCCGATTTCAAGCGTCGTGCGCGACACGTGGGAGTCGGCCGGCATCGTTGCCTCGGGAAACTCGATGCTGTCCGGCTTGGTTCGGCCGATGACCTGTTCTTGGCGGGCGTCGCCGAGTGCAACCCACGAACGTGTGTCGTGCCGCCACTGTTGGAACAACAGAATGCTGCCGCCCGCGCCGGGCGACCCGTTTTCAATCAAGGTGATCCCCGGCGCTTCGTAGAGCGTCGGGTTTTCGGTTCCGTCCTCGAAGCCGGTGAGGTCGCGATTGTGACGGTAGGACCAACCGCTGTTCTCGCGTGCGAGCGTGGCGAGCGGTGCCAGCTTCGTCACCGTCGCGATGCCGAGGTCAAAAACCCAATCGTAATCGGCCGCGGCGAACCAAACGAAAGCGTCGGCCTGAGTCGCGGGCATCGTAAACCCATCGCGACCGGAGACGGGCTCGTTGAAGCCGTGCACGTCGGCCGGAATCGGCGCAGACGAACGCCACAATTCGGGACGAAATCCGACGACCGCGTTCGCACCCCCGACCGTCGTGTGCGGGACGCGAACGTTGGCGACCGCTCGAATCAGGTCGGCGCCGGCGGCGCCCTCGCGTAGTGCAAACTCGAAGAAACCGTGGGCCGCATCGCCCAGCGCAAAAATCCCCGTCTGCCCTGAAATCATTCCGCGATCTCCTGCGGCCCGCTTCCTCTTGCTGCCGCCCGAGCCATTCGGAGCAGGCCAAATAGGCTTGAGAAAGCAAGCAACCCGTTACGTAAAAGCTACCGGTCCGGCGTGAAAGATTCTTCCTTGCTTTGACTTTTGAGCGCCGTGGGAATCCTCAATAATTATGCAGCCGCCCGACCACCGCGCATGAAGATCGCTCAGATCGCGCCTCTAACCGAAAGCTGTCCCCCACGATTGTATGGCGGAACCGAACGCGTCGTCGCTTCCCTCACCGACGAGCTCGTTCGGCGCGGACACGATGTGACGCTGTTTGCCAGCGGTGACTCGCGAACGCTTGCCAAGCTCGACGCTCCGTGCGAACGTGCGCTCCGGCTAACGCCCGGTAGCCACGATGCCGTTGCCTATACGACCGTGCTGGTCGGACGGATCGCGCGCCGCGCGCGTGAGTTCGACATTCTGCACTTTCACCTCGACCACGCGCACTTTCCGGCCATGCTGCCGCTGGCCGGTCGCGTGCTCACCACGCAACACGGCCGGCTCGATCTCCCGAACTTGCGGCCGATCTTTCGAGAATTCCCCGAGATGGGAATGGTGTCGATTTCGGAAGCGCAACGCAAACCGTTTCCGCGTGCGAATTGGATCGCGACGGTGCACAACGGCATCCCGGCCGACCTCCACAAGCCCGGCACGGGGCGCGGCGGATATCTCGCCTTCCTCGGCCGGATCTGCGTCGAGAAGGGCATCGAGCGCGCGGTCGCAATCGCGCGCAGTGCGGGCGAGCCGCTCAAAATCGCGGCGAAAGTCGATCGCAACGACCGGGCGTATTACGACGAGTCGGTCGCGCCGCTTCTGAACGATTCGCTCGTCACGATGGTTGGCGAAATCGGCGAACGCGAGAAGACGGGGTTTCTCGGCGACGCGCGCGCGTTGCTGTTTCCGATCGACTGGCCCGAACCGTTTGGCCTGGTGATGATCGAAGCGATGGCCTGCGGCACGCCCGTCATCGCGTGGCGCAACGGTTCGGTTCCCGAGATCGTCGAGCACGGCGTCACCGGGTTCATCGTCGACTCGCTCGACGAGGCGATCGCGGCGGTGCGCGCCGTCGACCGGCTCGATCGAGCGACGGTCCGGCGGCGCTTCGAAGCGCGCTTCACGTCGGCCCGCATGGCCGACGACTACCTGCGGCTTTACGAAGCTGCCCGCCGGCCGCCGGCGGCGCGCGACGACGCGAACGTTGTTGCCTGAAGCGCTCCCCCGCAGCGACGACGCGCAGCTGCAGCTGCACGTCCCGGCGCACGCCTCGTTTCAAGAACGTCGCGCGCACACGCTCAAGCACGGGAAGACGTTTGCAGTCTTCGATCGGCGCGGCGACATCACCGCCGGACGCGACTCACCCGACGGGCTTTATCTCGAGGATACGCGGATCGTTTCGCGCTTCGAACTCCGCCTCGACGGGGAGCGCCCGCTGCTGTTGAGCGCTAATGCGGACGATAACGCCGGTTTTAACGCGGACCTTACCAACGTCGATCTCTATCGCGGCGACCAACTCGTACTCGCTCGCGAGCTGATCCATTGCCGTCGCCTGAAATTCGTTTGGGAGGGTGCGATGTACGAACGCATCCTCCTGCGGAATTACGACGATCGGACGCATCGCCTGACGCTCGATTTCGCCTTCGACGCGGATTTCGCCGACATTTTTGAAGTCCGCGGCGAGACGCGCGCTCGCCGCGGGTCGATCGATGGCAGGCGCGATTCCGAATCGTCCGTCGCCTTCGACTACACGGCGCTCGACGGCATGGGCACCGCGGTCGCGATCGCGTTCGATCCGCCGCCGGCGCGTTTGGAGCGAACCTCCGCCGTCTTCGAATTGACCCTCGAACCGCGGGCGTCCGTTCGCATCTTTTCGCGTGCGGGGCGGCGCGACGTCGCGGACGAGCCATGGCATGCCCTGCGGTTTTATACGTGCATGCGGGCGGCACGCCGCGCGCTCGCCGGGCTCGCCACGACCGCAGCCACGATCGCAAGTTCGAATGCCACCTTCGATACGATCGTCGCTCGCGCGCAGTCCGACCTCTCGATGCTGGCAACCAAGACCGCGTTCGGCACGTACCCGTATGCCGGTATCCCGTGGTTTGCAACCCCCTTCGGACGCGACGGGATCATCACGGCACTCTTCACGTTGTGGATCGATCCGACGGTCGCGCGCGGCGTCCTTAAGTTTCTGGCCGCGACGCAAGCCACGGCGTGCGATCCGTCCAATGATGCCGAGCCCGGCAAGATCGTCCACGAGATGCGGGCGGGCGAGATGGCGCGCTTGCACGAGGTACCGTTCGCGCGCTACTACGGCAGCGTCGACGCCACGCCGCTCTTTGTCGTGCTGCTCGGCGCCTACTACCAACGCACGGCCGACCTCGAGTTCGTTCGCAAACTTTGGCCGAACTGTAAGGCCGCGCTCGCATGGATCGATCGCTATGGCGATCTCGACGGAGACGGGTTCGTCGAATACGCGAGAAAAACCGAAAGCGGCTTGGATAACCAGGGTTGGAAAGATTCGCACGACGCGATTTTCCACGCCGACGGCCGCTTAGCGCAAGCGCCGATCGCCCTGTGTGAGGTGCAGGCCTACGTCTTCGCCGCGAAGTGCGCCGCCGCCGAACTCGCCGGCGCGCTCGGCGAACCGGAGACGGGTCGCGCGCTGCTGGAGGCCGCCGCAACCTTACACGAGCGGTTCGAAGCGGCATTTTGGTGCGAGGAACTCGGCACGTACGCGCTGGCCCTCGACGCTCGCAAGGAGCAGTGCCGGGTGGTCGCTTCCAACGCCGGCCACGCGTTGTTCGCCGGCATCGCAAGCGGCGAGCACGCGGCGCGGGTCGCCCGCGTCCTGCTAGGCGGCGCCTCGTTCTCGGGCTGGGGGATTCGCACGGTCGCGACCGGGGCCGCGCGCTACAACCCGATGTCGTATCACGACGGCTCGGTGTGGCCGCACGATAACGCGCTGATCGCGATGGGCCTCGCGCGCTACGGCTTCAAGCCGCTCGTCAACAAACTCTTCGAAGCGATGCTCGCTTCGGCGGGTTACATGGAATTGCGCCGCTTACCCGAGCTGTTTTGCGGCTTCGAACGCCGCCGTCAAAACGCGCCCACGTTGTACCCGGTCGCCTGTTCGCCGCAGGCGTGGGCGAGCGCCGCGCCGTTCGCGATGCTCGGCGCAAGCCTGGGCATTGGATTTCACGTCGAAGCCCGCGAGATTCGCTTCGAGCACCCGACCTTGCCGGCGTTCATCGACGAACTGCGAATCGAGCGCCTGCGCCTGGGCGACGCATCGGTCGACGTTCATCTGCGCCGCCACGGCGACGAGCTGGCGCTCGACGTCGAACGACGCCACGGCGACGTGCGCGTCGCCGTCGTTCACTGATCGTCGACGGCTAGCGGCGCTCGCTACTCTTTCCCTTCGTACTTGAACGAAACCTTAACCTTGGCCCGATATGCTTCGACCTTGCCATCGCTGATTTGCATATCGAGCTCAACGACTTCAGCTACGCGAAGGTCTCTCAGGCTCTTGGATGCGCGCCCGACCGCCGCCGCAGCCGCCTGCTCCCACGATTCGGTGCTCGTTCCGACCAATTCGATGACCTTGTAGACGCTCTCAGCCATGATTCTCTCCTACGTTCCAAAAATGCCGAAGTCGACACAAATAACTGACGTCGTCGCGAAACTCGCCCAACCCTTTATTAACGTTGTCACCGTGAGTTGTACATGGCCCATGGGGCACACGGAAGCGGATGAAAACTTGTCACCGTGAGCGGAGCGCCCCTTCGCAAGCCCAGGACAGGCGCAGGCGCGCAGTCGAACGGCCGGCGGAGCAGGGCCGGATCCCGGCGGCGCCCCTCGACAAGCTCGGGACAGGCTTTCGACAAGNNTCGACAAGCTCAGCGTGACATGAGTCGGCGCTTCGACAAGCTCGTGACACGAGTCGGCGCTTCGACAAGCTCGTGACAACGCGCGCAATTCAGGCGCGGTCGGGCAGCGTGCCTTTTTCTAGGGCCTCGGCGGCGATGCGTTCGAGGCCTTCGCGGAGGTCGGCGAGCGGGCACACGAAGCTCGTGCGCAGCCAGCCGGCCAGGATCGGCGAAAAGATATGGGCGGGGATGGCGACGACGTCGCGGTCGAGCAGGAGTTGCTCGGCGAATGCGAGCGTGTCGCTTGCGCCGACGCGAACGCACAGGTAGAACGCACCCTCCGGCTCGATAAAATCAAGTCCGATCTCGCGCGCGACGGCAAGCGCCCCGTCGCGCTGCGCGGCGTACCACGGACGCGCGATCCCGAGTTGATTCGCGGCGAAGATCTCGAGGGCGACGCGCTGCGCGAACGTGCTCGCGCACGAGGTCACCCAGCCGTGAAACTTTACGAGGTGCGGCATCACGTCGAGCGGAGCGATAATCCAGCCCAGCCGTAAACCGGTCAGCGCGTTCGATTTCGAGAGCGAATTCACGGCGACCGTGTACGGATAGACCTTCCCGAACTCGCCGGCGTCGTCCGTGTAGATGAGTTCCCGATAGATCTCGTCGTGCATCACGTAGACGGGCGGGCCGCCGCGCTCGAGCAGGCCGTCCGCAATTTTCTTGGTCGCGGCCTTCGGGATGACGCGCCCCGTCGGATTGCTTGGCGAGCCGATGACGATCATCCGGGTTTGCGGGCCGACGGCTTCCAAGATGCGATCGGGGTCGAAGGCGCCCGGCCCGGACGGGTCGAGGGCGAGGCGCCGGCACGGGATCCCTTCGACCTGCGCGATTTTCGCATACACCGGAAACGCGGGCTCGACGACGAGGACCTCGTCGCACGCCGGATCGAGCAGCGTGCGCAGTGCCACGTAGACGGCCTCTTGCGAGCCCGTGGTGATGCAAACGTTGTCGGCGTGGTCGAGACCAGGATAGCCGTAGTGGGCTGCGATCGCGGCGCGCAGTTCGGCATCGCCGATGTTCGTGGAGTAGCGGCAGCCGTGCTCGGCGACCCACGCGGTCGCGCGTTCGAAGTGTGCGACGTCCGGCATCAGGGTCGGTTCCCCAAGACCGAGGTTGATCGATGTCGGCCGGCGCTTACCGTGGAGCGCGCGGATGATCGAGCCGCCGGTCGCCGCGATCGACGGATTCATACCGATATCCCGAAATCGCGGATCGCGCTTTCGAGCGACGTCTTCCGATCGGTCGCGGCGGTGCGTTCGCCGATCACGAGCGCGCACGGCACCTGATAGATTCCCGCTGGAAAGCTTTTGGGAATCGTGCCCGGGATGACGACCGAGCGCGGCTCGATGCGCCCTTTCGTCGTGACCGGGGCCGCGCCGCGCACGTCGACGATCGGCGTACTCGCCGTCAGCACGACCCCCGCACCCAAGACCGCCTCGCTGCCCACGAAGACCCCTTCGACGACGATGCAGCGGGACCCGACGAACGCGCCGTCCTCGATGACGACCGGCTGCGCCTGCGGCGGCTCGAGCACACCGCCGATCCCGACCCCGCCCGAAAGATGGACGTTTTTTCCGATCTGCGCGCAAGAACCGACCGTCGCCCAGGTATCGACCATCGAGCCTTCGTCGACATACGCGCCGATATTGACGTAGCCCGGCATCAGGATCGTTCCCCGCCCCAGGAACGAACCGAAGCGTGCCGTCCCGGGCGGCACGCAGCGCGCCCCGAGTTCCTTATAATTGTGTTTGGTCGGGAGCTTGTCGAAGTACGTCGGCGGCGCGCCCCGCGCCCACAACGGATCCTCGGGCAGCGTCTCGCCGACGCGCACGCTATCGTAACGAGCGAAGTACAGGAGAATCGCCTGCTTCAGCCAGGCATGGGTCACCCACCGGCCGTCGATCGGTTCGCATACCCGCAGCGCCCCGACGTCAAGTGCCCTGATGACTTCGTCGATTGCGTTGCCTGCTTCACCGCGCACGCCGCTCGGGTCGGCGTGTAACGCTTCGATCTGCTCGCGGAGGCGATTCGGGTCCATGTCGGCGTTGTAGGGGCCGCTAGCCGGAATATCCTTGGCATCTCCGAAACGGCTTGTGATGCGCGCATGCAATCGGACGGCGCCGGGGCCAAAAAAATTACTCGCTCTCACCGCTGTGTTGTGCGCTTGCGCCGCTGCGGCGGGTGCCGCTCATCCACCGGCGAGCCCGGCGCATCATGCGATGCGGCTCGTGAAGTTGCCGAACGGCGACTACACCGTACCGATGAACGAGCTGCTGGACCCCGCCTGGACCGGCAAAGTGACGCTGCACCCGCAAGGGCCTAAGACGATCGTGACCGTGACCGTCTTCGGAAACATGGTGCGCAAGCACGCGCTGGAACTGCACCCCGGCAGCGATTGCCAGGCCTTCGGTGCCGGCAACAGCATCGCGCTCAATCCGGCCGGCACCGGCCAGCCGTCGCGAACGATCGTCTCGCTCCCGATCACCGCACTGACGTCCCAGGACTACGTGGTCGCGGTCCGCAACGCGACCGAGAACGCGCAACAGCGGGAGGCCTGCGCCCACTTGTAGCGCCTTGCCCTCCTCACGGTTCGCGCCGTTTCGTTACCGGATAATTTGTCCGCCGGGCAAGATCTCAGGCGCCCTCGGCGCTTGCGCGAAGTTGAAGTCGTTGCGCAGATCGCCGAGCGCAGGCACGTTTTCGCGCACGCCGGGCCGGGGATCGGGGCGGCCGTCGCGTGCGGGGTCGAGACGTGCGCTGCTAAGGAAATCGTCTTCGATGAATTTCACGTAGGCGTCGAAGCTGAGCGTTTGGTGGTCGATGTAGCCGCGCCGCGCGTAGGGACTAATCAGGAGTCCCGGCACGCGCAAGCCGTAACCGTCGGCATCGACCTGCGGTGGCGCGACGTGGTCGTAGAAACCGCCCCAATCGTCCCACGAAACGAAGATCGCCGTGCTCGGCCAATCGGGACCCCGCGCAATCGCGTTGATCACGCCGGTCACGTAGGCTTGGCCGGCGCTCACCGCCGCCGGGGGGTGTTCGCTGTATCGATTCGCCGGCGTAAGCCAGGCGACGCTCGGCAGCGTGCCGTTCTTCGCGTCGGCGTAAAAGTTCCCCAGATCGGTGACGTTGCGGAGTTCTCCATCTTGCTTGACGGTGTCGAAAAACGGTAGCGGATTCCAAATGCCCGGCGTTCGCGCCCGCTGCCGGCGCGGCGCGCAATCCGCACCATCGTCGCGACAGTCGGGCTCGTCGCCGCCCATGACGTAGTAACGCCATGAGACGCCGGCTTTGTGCAACAAATACGTCAGGTCGGTCCAGGCATAATCGGGCCGAGCACCGTCGAGGCGGCCAGGGCCGAAGCCGGGTGGGTTGTCCGGGCTCTGAACCTCGTCGCGACAGCTCATCGGATCGCCGAGCCTCGCGCACTTCGCCGACCATTCGGAGACAAGGTACAGGTGCGCGGGCAAACTCCACGACGAGTTGGGCTCGAACAGGTGATCTTGCAAGACGTAGTCGTGCGCGTAACGCCAGTAGTTGGCGATCTCGCTGCCGTCGTGGTAGCCCATGACGTCGCCGCCGCCGCAGCGCGGATTGTCGCTCTGCTCGCAGTTCGCGCGCGCCGCCTCGGCCTCGAAGAGGAAGCCGTCCATCTTGCCGCCGTCAATGTCGGCGAGGGCATGCCGGTGACCGTGCGGACCGCCGCGGTTGACGTCGTTCGTGTCGTGATACGGACGCACGCATCCGCCCTTGGGGTCGGGGACGCAGGCGACGGGCTGACCACCTTGCATCGCGATCCCGTCGGCGCCCGGGTACGTGCCGAAGTAGGAATCGAACGAGCGATTCTCTTGCATGACGATCACGATGTGCGCGATCTTGTGGATACCGGGGTCCGCTTGCGCGGCCGCATCGCCGTGTGCGGCACAAATGGGCGCCCCGGCGAGGATCGCTGCAAAACCGAATCCCAACGCACGAGGCGCCGGCTTTGCGTTCGGCATTGGCGGCGCTTGTTCGTTTGCCGGGTGCGGACCTGCGCGCCTCGCGGGCCCGATTTCGGGGAAAGCGGAACGACGTGGCGAAAACACCTCGCCCCCGTAAGACGCTGGAGGTCCCGGTGCCGAATACCCACGATGACGAGCAACGCATCGACGCAATCCGGTTCCTTGCGATCGATGCGGTCCAGAAGGCGAATTCCGGGCACCCGGGGTTGCCGCTTGGGGCGGCCGCGATGGGCTACACGCTCTTCAGCCGCCATCTGAAGTTCAGCGCGGCCGATTCGGCCTGGTTCGATCGGGATCGATTCGTGCTCAGCGCGGGCCACGGCTCGATGCTGATCTATGCGCTGCTCTACCTCACCGGCTATCCGCTCACGCTCGACGATCTGAAGAACTTCCGGCAGTTCGGCAGCAAGACGCCCGGCCATCCCGAGTTGCACCACACACCCGGCATCGAGGTCACGACGGGTCCGCTCGGGCAGGGCGTCGGTAACGCGGTCGGGCTTGCGATCGCCGAGGCGCATCTCGCAGCTACCTACAACCGGCAGCAGAAAATCGTCGATCACTATACCTATTGCCTTGCCGGCGACGGCGATCTTATGGAAGGCGTTTCGGGTGAGGCCTCGTCGCTTGCGGGACACTTGGGCCTCGGCAAACTGATTTTGCTCTACGACGACAACAAGATCTCGCTCGCCGCGCCGACCGACGTAACGTTCACCGAAGACGTCTGCGCCCGGTATGCGGCCTATGGCTGGCACGTACAGAACGTCACCTCCGACGACGGCAACGACGTCAACGCAATCGATGCGGCGCTGATCGCCGCCCGAGAGGATCCGCGACCGTCGTTCATCGCCGTGCACACGATCATCGGGTACGGCTCGCCGAAAGCCGGCACGTTCGGCGCGCACGGCGAACCGCTGGGCGCCGATAACGTCAAGAAAACAAAAGAAGCGCTCGGCTGGCCAACCGAGCCCGACTTCTTCGTCCCGGACGACGTGCTCGCGTGGTGGCGCGAGCTCGGCAAGAAAGGCGCGCCGGCGCAAGATGCCTGGAATGCGACCTACGGCGCTTGGAAGGGCGCCAATCCCGAACTCGCGGCCGAGTTCGAGCGCATCCGCGACGGAGCGGTGCCGCCGGCGCTGCCGTGGCCGATCTTCAACGCCGAGAACGGTAACGTCGCGACCCGCGATGCGGGCGGGACGGTGATGAACGCGGTCGCCGAGGCGCTTCCCGAGCTCGTCGGCGGTTCGGCCGATCTCGATCCGTCGACCAAGACGTACCTCAAGGGCTTCGGCGACTTTCAGCCCGGCAACTACGAAGGACGCAACATCCACTTCGGCGTGCGCGAGCACGCGATGGGCGCCGTCGCGAACGGCATCGCCGCACATGGCGCCCTGCTTCCGTTCACGGCGACCTTCTTCAACTTCCTCGACTACATGAAGCCCGCCGTGCGCCTGGCCGCGCTCAACAACACCCGCGAAATCTTCGTCTACACCCACGACTCCGTGTTCCTGGGCGAAGACGGCCCGACCCACCAACCGATCGAACAGCTCGCGAGCCTGCGCGCAACGCCGAACCTCACGACGATCCGTCCGGCCGACGCCCTCGAAACGCTCGAAGCGTGGAAGTTCGCAGTCGCGCACGAAGGCCCGACGGCAATCGTGCTGACCCGTCAAAAAGTGCCGTTCCTCGGGGTCCGCGATGCGGCCGTCGCGCGCGGCGCATACGTGCTGCACGAGGCGCAGGATGACGAACCCGAACTCATCCTCATCGCGACCGGCTCGGAAGTCTCGCTCGCCCTCGACGCGTGCAAGCTCCTCGAGGCGCAGGGAACGGCGACCCGCGTCGTCTCGATGCCCTCGTTCGAGCTGTTTCTCCAGCAGCCCGAGGGCTACCGCGACAGCGTGCTGCCGCCCACCGTCGAGGCACGGGTCTCGATCGAAGCGGCTTCGACCTTCGGCTGGCACCGGTTCGTCGGCCCGCGCGGCATCGCGATCGGAATCGATCACTTCGGCGCGTCAGCACCGGCTGCCGCGATCGCAAAAGCCTTCCACTTCACGCCCGAGGACGTCGCTAAGACCGCTTCCGGCCTGCTCGCTAAAACGTAAAGGAGCTCCAACACACCGTGGGTACCCAACTCCAGCAACTGATCGACGCGGGCCAAAGCATTTGGCTCGATAACATCCGTCGCAGCATGTTCAAATCGGGCGAACTCAAACGCCTGATCGGGATCGGCTTGCGCGGAATGACCTCAAACCCGACGATCTTCGAAAAAGCGATCGGGAGCGGCAACGACTACGACGAGCAGCTCGCGAGCCTGATCGGCTCCGAACACGATCCCAACAAGCTCTTCGAAGCGCTCGCCATCGATGACATCCGTCACGCCTGCGACGAGTTCCGCAACCTGTTCGATACGACCGGGGGGGGCGACGGCTTCGTAAGTCTCGAGGTTTCGCCGCTGCTCGCCAACGACACGCAAGGCACGATTGATGCCGCGGCTCGACTGTGGAAACTCGTCGATCGTCCAAACGTCCTGATCAAGATCCCGTCAACGCCCGAGGGCCTCCCCGCAATCACCGAGACGATCGCCGCCGGCATAAGCGTCAACGTCACCCTTATGTTCTCGCTCGAGACCTACGACGACGTCGCAAACGCCTACATCGCCGGGCTCGAAAAGCGCGCCGCCTCGGGCGCCCCACTCGCCGGCATCGCCTCGGTTGCGAGCGTCTTCGTCAGCCGGATCGACACGGCGGTCGACAAGCTTCTCGACGAGCGCATCGCCAAAGGTCAGGCGCAGCTTAAGAGCTTGCTCGGCAAGACCGGCATCGCGAACCTGAAGCTGACGTATCAGCGCTACAAGAAGATCTTCGAATCCGAGCGCTTCGAAAAGCTCAAAGCCAAAGGGGCGCGCGCCCAGCGCCCGTTGTGGGCGAGCACGGGCACGAAGAACCCCGCGTACTCCGACCTGATGTACGTCGAGAACCTCGTCGGCAGAAACACGGTGAATACGGTCCCGCCGGCGACGCTCGACGCGCTCCTCGACCACGGAAAGATCCGCCCGGATACGATCGAAGAGGATCTCGACGACGCACATGCGACGATCGAGGCGCTCTCGAAGGCGCAGATCTCGCTTTTCGACGTCACGCAGAAGCTGCAGCTCGAGGGCGTGAAATCGTTTGCCGATTCCTACAACGCGATGCTCGCGGCGATCGCTAAAAAGCAGCAGCAACTTGCCGGCGACAGCGAACGGGTTGCAATCGGCCTGGGAAAAACTGAGGCCGGCCCGGAGGCGGCGCTGAAAAAGCTCGCGCAGGACGATTTCCTCGCGAAGCTTTGGAAGCACGATCCCGCCCCCTGGTCGGCCGATCCGCACCACGCCGAAATCATCAAACACGCGCTGGGCTGGCTCGACTTCCCCCGCACCGTGTTCGAACAATCGGCCGAACTCACCACTTTCGCAGCCGAAAACGCCAAGCACTTCTCGCACGTTGTCGTCCTCGGCATGGGCGGCAGCTCCCTCGCGCCCGACGTGTTGCGCGAAACCTTCGGCCGAGTCGAGGGCTTTCCGCAACTCCACGTGCTGGATTCGAGCGATCCCGCCCAGATCCGTGCGCTCGACGGATCGCTCGACATCGCCCACGCGCTCTTTATCGTTTCGAGCAAGAGCGGTACAACGACCGAACCCGAAGCGTTCTTCCGCTACTTCTTCGACCGCGTCGTGAAGACGGTCGGCGCGGCAAACGCCGGAGCGCACTTCATCGCCATTACCGATCCTGGAACCCAGCTCGGCGCCGAGGCGAAGGAAGCCGGCTTCCTGCGCATCTTCGAGAACGACCCCGACATCGGCGGCCGCTACTCCGCGCTCTCCTTCTTCGGCATGGTGCCGGCAGCGCTCGCGGGCTACGACGTCAAGACGATCCTCGACCGCGGCCTCGGCGCGCTGCATTCCAACGACCGCACGAGCAAAGTGCAAGAGGCGAACGGCGTCCGCTTCGGTGCCGCGATCGGGACGCTTGCAAAGGCGGGTCGCGATAAACTAACGATCGTCTGCCAGCCCGAGGTCGCGGCATTCGGTACGTGGGCCGAACAGCTGATCGCCGAGTCGACCGGCAAGAACGGAACCGGCATCATTCCGATCGAGGGCGAGACGCTCGGCATGCCGCACGAGTACGGCAACGACCGGGTCTTCGTCTATGTCGGTGCGGGGCTGCCGCCCGACGAAGGCCGCGAAGACGGCTTAGACGGCGGCGCGATCGAGACGCGCCTTCACATGCTGGCCGAAGCGGGTCACCCGGTCATCCACTTACGCATGTCGGACCGCCTCGACATCGGCGAACAGTTCGCGCTCTGGGAGATCGCAACGGCGACGGCCGGCACGATCCTGGGCATCGACGCGTTCGACCAGCCCAACGTTCAAGAGTCCAAGGACAACACGAAACGGCTGCTCGCCGAGTACAAGCAGAGCGGCAAGTTCAGCGAACCGGCTGCGAAGCAGACCACCGACGTCGCGCGCATCATCCCGCTCTCGGGTTCGAAAGACGTCGAACTCGGCGGCGATTTTGACTCGGCGGTCACGGCGATTTTGGCGCAGGTTCGGCCCGGCGACTACGTTGCGTTCACGGCGTACGTCGAGCGCGACGCCGACAACGAAGAACGGCTCCGCGAGATCCGCCTCAAAGTCCGCGACACGTTGAAAGTCGCGACGACCGTCGGTTTTGGGCCGCGCTTCTTACATTCGACGGGGCAGCTTCACAAGGGCGGCCCGAACACGGGCGTCTTCCTTCAACTAACGAAAGACACGGCTCCGGCGGAGGACCTCCCGATCCCGGGGATGACGACGTTCGGAACCTTGTTGCGCGCCCAGGCACTCGGCGATTTCGAATCGCTCGATAAACGCAACCGGCGCGGTGCGCGGTTGCACTTCACCGTACCGGTTCAACTCGCGCTGGATAGCCTCGCGACCGCCATCGACGATGCCGTGGCAGCGAAAGCTTAGCGGCTATGGTTTCCCCGGCTCAGCATCGCTTTGTCACGCTGAGCTTGTCGAAAGCCTGTCCCGAGCTTGTCGAGGGGCGCAGCCGGGATCTGGCCGTGCTCCGTCGGCCCTTCGACTTCGGGCCTGCGGCCCTACGCTCAGGGTGACAGTAGGGGAATTTCATCCACTTCTGCGTGTCCCGTCAGGGCATGTGCACTCAGTAAGGAATAATCATGAAAATTGGTATGGTCGGGCTGGGGCGCATGGGCGCGAATATGACGACGCGGCTGGTGCTCGATAGGCACGAGGTCGTCGTTTACGATCGCAGCGCGGATGCAATCCAGCACTCGGCGGGTGACGGGGCGATACCCTCGTTTTCGCTAGCGGATTTGGTTTCGAAGCTCGAGCCGCCGCGGGCGGTGTGGATCATGGTGCCGTCGGGGACGGCGACGGACGTCACGATCCAGGACCTGCTCGGGTTGCTGCATCCGGGCGACATCATCATCGATGGGGGGAACTCGAATTTTCGCGATTCGCAGGCGCGTTGCAAGCTGGCCAAAGAGAAGGGCATCGATTTCATCGATGCAGGTACGTCGGGCGGCATTTGGGGGCTCAAGAACGGCTACTGCCTGATGGTCGGCGGCGACGAGGCGGCGGTGAAGAAAGTCGAACCGATTTTCTTGTCGCTCGCGCCGGCGGATGGATATGCCTACGTCGGGAAATCGGGCGCGGGGCACTTCTCGAAGATGGTGCACAACGGCATCGAATACGGGTTGCTCGCGGCGTACGGCGAGGGGTTCGAGATTCTCGAGAAGTCGGAGTTCGGATACGACCTGCATCAGCTCGCGGAGCTGTGGCTGCACGGGTCGGTCGTGCGCTCGTGGCTCTTGGAGCTGGCGGAGATCGCGTTTCGGGGCGATCCGCGACTTGCGGACATCCGGGGCTACGTTGAAGACTCGGGAGAGGGGCGATGGACCGTCGAGGCAGCGATCGCGGAGAACGTTCCGGCCCCGATCATCACGATGTCGCTGATCTCGCGGTATATTTCGCGGCAACAGGAGTCGTTTAGCGCCAAGGTGATTGCGGCGCTGCGCAACGAGTTTGGGGGGCATGCAGTCCAACACGACAAGCCGGCGGTAGGAGCGAAGGGGTAGTGGCCGCGGAAGTAACGACCCGCGGACGGGCTGACGGTGCGGCGGTGAATCCGCTTCGCGCGGGGCTCGATTCGAACCGGATTACCGATCCGCTCAATGTCGTGTTTTTCGGCGCGAGCGGCGACCTTACGAAGCGCATGCTGATGCCGGCGATGTACAACTTGCGGCTCAACGACGTGCTGCCCACGAATTTTGGGATTATCGGCTTCTCGCGCTCGGAGAAATCGCACTACGATTTTCGCGAGGAGATGAAGGAAGCGATCGACGAGTTCTCGCGCAGCGGGCCGACGAAAGAGCCGCTCTGGACCGACTTCGCCAACCGCCTGCATTACATCCAAGGGTCGTTCGACGATCCGGAGGAGTTCAAAGAACTCAAGCGCCAGCTCGAGGAGAACGACGAAAAGCTCGGGACGGCGGGCAACCGGCTCTACTATTTGGCAACGCCGCCCGGCGTATTCCCGAAAGTGATCCAGATGCTGGCCGCGGTCGGCCTCGGGCCGAAGGACCAGGCGAAGGGATGGACGCGAATCGTCGTCGAGAAGCCGTTCGGAACGGATCTCGATTCGGCACGCGCGCTTCAGGCGGAAGTCAACAAAGTCTTCGAAGAGAAGCAAGTCTATCGCATCGACCACTACCTGGGCAAGGAGCCGGTGCAGGACATCATGGCGCTGCGTTTCGCAAACGTGATGTTCGAGCCGATCTGGAACCGGCTCTACGTTGACTGCGTGCAGATCACCGCGGCCGAGACCGTCGGCGTGGAAGGCCGTGGGGGATACTACGATCACGCCGGGGCGCTGCGCGACATGATTCAGAATCACGTCATCAACTTGCTCGCGCTGGTCGCGATGGAGCCGCCGATCTCGCCCCACGCAGACCACATCCGCGACGAGAAATTCAAAGTACTTTCCGCGCTGCGCCCGATCTCGGTAGATCAAGTCGGCCGTTTCACGGCGCGCGGACAGTACGGCCCTGGCCTGGTCGACGGCAAGCCCGTCCCCGGATATCGCGAGGAAGAGAGCGTCGATCCGAACTCGATCACGGAGACCTATGCGTGCACGAAGTTCTTTATCGACAACTGGCGTTGGGCCGACGTTCCCTTCTACCTGCGCAGCGGCAAGCGGTTGGCCCGCAAGCATTCGGAGATCGCGGTGAAGTTTCGCGGGATACCCCATCGCATTTTCGGCGAAGCGGGCGACCAGATCGAAACGAACACACTCGTTATGAAGATCCAACCCGACGAGGGCGTCTCGATTCGGTTCAACGCAAAGGTTCCCGGGCCGAAGATGCACATTCGCGGCGTGACGATGGATTTCAACTACGGGACGGGTTTCGGCGTCGTCTCGGCGCCGGCGTACGAGCGGCTGATCGCCGATGCCATGCGCGGGGATGCGACCCTGTTCACGCGCTGGGACGCCGTCGAACAGGCTTGGATGGCCGTCATGCCGATCCTCGACCGCTGGTTGACGACGGCGACCGTCGATTTCCCGAATTACCTCGCCGGCAGCCAAGGGCCGCAGAGCGCCGACGCGCTGCTGGTCGCCGACGGTCGCGAATGGAGGCGCATCTAATGTCGCTTCACATCGAGTCGCCGACCGATATCCCAGCGATCCTTGCGCAGTTGAAGAGGTCGCGCCAGCAAAGCCGCGGCGCGGACGACAGCGCACGGGTTGCGACGATGAACTTCGTGGTCTTCGTCGACGACCCGTTGCATCGCGTTTGGGTGCTGGTGCGCGCCCAGCTCGTTGCGCAAAAGCACCCCTCGCGGTTGATCGTGCTCGACTCGACGAGAGAAGCGAGCGGCGTCGAAGTTTCGACGGCGACGCGCGAGAACGGCGGCGCGACGATCGTCAACGAGCGCGTTCACATCGGCGTGTCGGCGCTCGATCACGGCTCGATCATCAGCCTCGTGCAGGAGCTTTCCATTCCGGACATCGAGACGGTGCTGTGGTGGAGTGGGGCGCGGCTGCTGCAGAGCCGCACGTTCTCGGGACTCGCGACCAACGCCGCCACGGTGCTCGTCGACTCGTCGGGCAAGGCGCGCGGCGAGGAGACGATCCGCGAACTTGGAGAATTTCTCTCGCGCTTCCCGAACGTGACGCTGCACGACCTCGCCTTCATGCGCCTCATGCCCTGGCAGGACATGATCGCGCAGTTCTTCGACGACCCCGCGCTACGGGAGGATTTGTTTTCGATCGACGGGCTGGAGATCGAAAGCGGCTCGGACGCCGAGGCGCTGTACCTCGCGGGCTGGCTCGGCAGCCGGCTCTCGTGGGAGATCGCGGAGCGCGATGCGTTTCGCGACCGGCGCGGCCACTTGATCCCGTTCACGAACATCACCAAGGGCGATCAGCGACGCGTCCGCAGCGTCGTGCTGCGTGCGGGCGATTCGACCTATCGCGCCGAGCTATGCGATGCCGACGAACGGGTCGTCGCGCTCTCGGTCGCGGGCGCGCGAGCAAAGCCCGTGCGCCTGGTGCCTCTCCAGAACATCGGAAACACGTCGCTCATCGAACGCGCTATCCTCGAGAACGCGCGCGATCAAATTTTCGAGATCTCGCTGCTGACCGTCCGCGAGCTGCTGGGTTGAGGCGAATGTTGCCCGAAATCGTCGTTGTCGAAGACGAAGCCGAACTCGCGCGCACCGTTGCCGGTCGGTTCGCCGAACACGCGCGCACCTCAATCGAAGCCCGCGGGCGGTTCTTCGTCGCGCTTGCGGGCGGATCGACGCCGAAAGCGGCGTACGCGCTGCTCGCATCGCCTGCGTACCGCGACTCGGTCGCATGGGAGCGCGTGCGCTTCTTCTTCGGCGACGAACGCTGCGTGCCGCCCCAGAGCGACGAGTCGAACTACAAGATGGCGAAGACCGCGTTCTTGGAGGCGCTCGGGATACCCGAAGATCACGTGTTTCGCATGCACGGCGAGGACGAGCCGCCTACGGCCGCGCGCGCGTACGCCGAGCTCCTGTTGGCGGAACTACCCGGGCCGCATGCGCCGCCCCGGTTCGATCTCGTTATGCTCGGGATGGGCCCCGATGGACATACCGCGTCGCTCTTTCCCGGGACCGACCCGCTGACCGGCGACGAACTGCTCGTGCGCGCCCCGTTCGTCGAAAAGTTCGGCACGTACCGGATCACCCTGACCCCGCGGATGATTAACGCCGCTCGCGAGGTCGATATCGCGACGGCCGGTCCCACCAAAGCAGATGCGCTTTCTGCCGTGCTGGGCGGGTCCTACGAGCCGCGCACCTATCCGATCCAGATCGTCAACCCGCAGGACGGCGGCCTCACCTGGCTCGTCGACCGGGCAGCCGCAGCGAAATTGCCGGTAAAGCCGGGGTAAAGAGCCGTTTCCGGAACGTCGGTCACTTCAGGACCCTAGGCCGCGCACCGACCACCTCTTTATATGGGCGTCCCAGACGTACACTGGACGGACCGCATGCGCAACGTCCTGGTTACGTTGTGCGCCGTTGCCATGCTCGCCGACCTCGTAGCGCGCCACGCCTTTCCGGCGATCTCCGCCGGCGCCGCAATGGCCTTCCTGCCGTGTTCGCTCCTGCTCGTCGCCTCCGCGGCCTTTCGTTTCGGCGTTGCGGGCGGGATCGCGGGCGCCGCGGCGGTCGCGGCCCTGCTCGCCGGTTTCTCCGAGCCCCTCGATTTCAGCATCATCGGCATGGAGGTGGTCGTCGGCATGGCGATCGGCCACGTTCGTACGACCGAGGTCATGCGCGAGCGCCATTTTAGCGCGCTGACGCACAATGCGAGCGACCTCATCATGGTTGTCGACCGGCGCGGCGCGGCCCGCTATGCGAGCCCGTCGTTCGAAACGCTGCTGGGGCACGACCCGAGCACGCTGCTCGGAAGCGGCTACCACCGGGTGATCGACGGCCGGGGAACGATGCTGCTCGCGGCGGCACTCGACCGCGCGAGCGCCGCCGGCACCGCCGTCCAGCGCTTCGAGCTCGACGCCGACCACGCCGACGGCACCTCGCACGTCCTCGACGTCACCGCGACCAACGCGCTCGGCGACCCGGCAGTCCGCGGGCTCGTCCTCAACGCCCGCGACATCTCGGAACGGCGCTGGGCCGAGGCGCAGCTCGCCAACCAAGCCTCGCACGACAGCCTGACCGGGTTGCCGAACCGCAGCCTGCTCGGGGCCCGCCTCGACGAGGCGCTCACGCGCGCGACGCGCGAAACGATGCGGGTCGCGCTCCTCGTTATCGATCTCGACCGCTTCAAGGACGTCAACGACGCCCTCGGACATCATTGCGGCGACGAGCTCCTGTGCGACGTCGCAAACCGCCTGCGCCATCAGGTCCGCGATTCGGATTTCGCCGCGCGCTTGGGCGGCGACGAATTTGCCGTCGTCCTCTCCGGCGGCGACGTCGATGACGCGACCATCGTCGCCGAACGCCTCGTCGCGGCGCTCGGCCGGCCCTACCAGGTCCGCGGGCAAGCGATCGCGATCGCGGCGAGCGTCGGCATCGCGCTTGCGGAACGCGAGTCGACGGCTGCAGCGCTCTTGCGCCAAGCCGACGTCGCGATGTGCTCGGCCAAACGCCGGCGCAGCGGGATAGCGATCTTTACCCGCAACGATGACGATCGCGCGCTCGACCGGCTTACAATGGCCTCCGCCTTACCCGCCGCGATCGAAAACGACGAACTCGTCCTGCACTTTCAGCCGCAGATCAACGTGGCGACGGGCGCCGTCAACGGCGTCGAAGCGCTCGTGCGCTGGCAGCACCCCGAGCGCGGCCTGCTCTACCCCGACTTGTTCTTGCCGATCGCCGAAGAGATCGGGATGATGGACCGGCTTACGGACTGGGTCCTGCGGATGGCGATCCGTCAGCTCAAACGCTGGAACCGCAACGGTACGCCGCTGCGCATGGCCGTCAACCTCTCGGCGCAAGACCTGCGCGACGGCCGACTCTCCGAATCGATCTCGCGTTTACTCGCACTGTACGGGATCGATCCGCGCCAGCTGTGTCTCGAGCTGACGGAAACCACGGTCACGACCGAGGCCGAACGCTCCGCCGAGTCACTGCGCGAGCTCTCGCGGCTCGGCATTCGCATCTCGATCGACGATTTCGGCACCGGCTATTCGTCGCTCTCGCACCTCAAACAGTTTCCGGTCGACGAACTCAAAATCGACAAGCAGTTCGTCATCGGGATGGCGACCGACCCCGACGACGCCGCGATCGTCTCCTCGACGATCGAGCTCGCCCATCGCCTCGGCGTCGACGTGGTCGTCGAGGGCGTCGAGGACAACATCGCTTACGCCGCGATCACGCGCCTCGGAGCCGAATTCGCGCAAGGCTTCGGCATCAGCCATCCGCTGACGGCAAAGGCCTTCGAGTTGTGGCTTAAGGAGTACGGCCTCCCCGAAAGCGACGCCGCGACCGCCTAGTTTCGATTGACTGCCCGCAGCGACACTGGCTTGTGCAAGGCCCGTAGAACGGACATTGAGTGTCCCAGCAACGGTAACCTCGACGCCCCTTCAGCAAGCGCCGATTGACTCAAGCCGCCGCCCTTGTCACCCCGAGCTTGTCGAGGGGCCGCCACGTCGCATCGCGGCGGCTCTTCGACTCCGCGCCTTCGGCGCTTCGCTCAGAGTGACAGGGCTTCGACGCTTCGTTCAGGATGATTTAATGCGGGCTCGGCAACGGTGCGGGGGTTGCGAGTAGGTTCGGGGTCGCGCCTTCGGGGGCGGTCCCGAGGGTGTCGATCTCGACGTGGTTGTTCGGGAGGATCGTGCCCGAGACGCGGTCGAGTTCGACCAGAGCACGCTGCAAGTCGGTTTGCGCCTGCAGCTCGCTGCCGCGCTCGTTGGCAAGCGTCACTTGGCGTTGGAGAACCAGGAACGTCGTCGACGCGCCGGCTTTGAACTTGCGCAGTTCGCTTGCCGCCACGATCTCGGCGGCGCGGCGGGCTGCGGTCGCCGCGACGAGACGCGAGCGGGCCGAGCGGTACGACTGCACGGCGTTGCGCGCCTCGGTTTCAATTCGCTCGATCACCGCGACCTCTTGCGTCTGCAGCGCATTGCGGCGCTCGAGTTCGGCGAGATAGTTTCCCTCGGCGGTTCGATTGCGGATCGGGAACGAGAGCGTCGCCGAAAGCGTGTACTCGGGATACGTCCCCTTGAGAGCACTGCCGAATGAGGTGCCGAGTTTGCCGATCGTTCCGGCGGACGGGCCGGCGAGCAGGGCCGAGGGATTGATCGGCAGGATCGGCGGCGCGCCCGGCGTGGCCGCGTTCGAGCGCGCGATAAGCTCGTTGATGTCGACGATCTCCCCGCCGATGATGCTGAAAAGCGGCGTGTTGGTCAGCGTCTGAGGGGCACCCGCGAAGCCGTTCTCCGTGACGCCGAGGTTCAGATCGATTTGCGGACGCGTTTGACCTTTTTGGTACGCGACGTTCACGTTCTCTTCCCGGATGTCTTCGCGCAGCTGCCCGACTTCGGGGCGGTTCTTGAGCGCGGCGAGAACGAGATCTTCGGTCTTCGGTTCGACGATGATCGTCGTGACGGGCGACGTCGGAACGAGATTGGCGGTCCAAAGCGGGTCAGCCGGATTACCGAGCAGCAGTTGCTTGAGCTGGTTCTGCAAGCTGCCGACGTTTGCGATCGCGGAGTACACGTCGTTCTGGAATTCTTGGACCTGGGTATCCGATTCCGCGACGTCGACGGGGGCTGCGGCGCCGCGCTTGACGAGCCGGGCGTTCGATTCTTCTTGGGCCTTCGCTTGGCGCAGCGCGTCCTCTTGAATCGCCACGTTCTTCCAGGCCGACACCAGATTGTAGTAGGCGCCGAGCACGTTGTCGATCGTATTCGACGCGGTCAGGAGCGCGTTGTCGGTGGAAAGGTCGTGCCCGATCTGCGCGATTTCCAGCTGCCGGCGGTTCTCGTCGAGCCCGTTGTTGCGCGCGAGCGGTTGCGTGTACTGAAAACCAAGCGCCGTCTGGTAATACGGATTGTAGCTGTTGTAGAGGAAGTTGTTGTCGATGCGGTTCGCCGAAGAAGTAATCTGGTACGTTCCGCCGGTCGTGGTGTTGCCCGAGAAGCCGGCTTGCGCGCCCGCCGTAACTTGCGTGATCGGGCCGTTGCCGGGGCCGGCCTGCAAGGACGAGACCGACGCCTCCCGCGACACCTGGTAGACGGGCTGGACCTGGAATTTGACGTCGTACGCGCCGCGCGCCGCGATGATTTGGTATGCCGCGATGCGCCGGTTCGATTGTGAGAGTGCAAGATCGGTGTTGCGCAGCAGCGCCATGCTGACCGCGTCGTCGACGGAGATTCCGACGAAGGGCTCGTCGACGCCCGCGATGCCGCCGGGCGGCAGCGGAATATCCGTAGCGCGGAAAGCCGGCTCGATCGCGGGAACCGGCGGAAGGACGAGCGACCGCGTGTCTTGCGGCGTCGCGATCACGCTCGGGCTAGCGGTTGCGATCGGGGCGGGAGCAACGGTCGACTGGGGTGTCGGCGAAGCGAGCACCAACGCCAAGAGGTATACCACGATTTCTCCTTATTCTGCGGCCGGGACCATTCCGGTAATCTTGGGCCGTTTCAAGATGAACGCGATCGGCGCGAGCCCAATCGAGATGACCCCGACCAAGCGTGCGGTGTCGGCGTAGGAAACCACCGCCGCTTGTCGCGTGACGATGGTATTGAGATCGATGGCGGCTTTGGGCGACTGCTGTCCGCCGTTATTCGCAACGAATTGCGAGACGGCGCCGTAGTGCAACGCGATCGTCGAGCCGATCTCCGTGTGATGGGTCGCGTTCGAGCGTGCGAGCAGCGTGACGAGCAGCGCGATCGCGACGCTTCCACCCATTTGGCGGGATAAGTTGAAGAATGCCGAGGCGCTCGGGATGTCGCGGCCCTGCACGGCGCCGAGCACCGAGACGGTGAGCGGAACGAATATCTGCGCGAGGCCCAAGCCGCTGAGCGCGAGCGGCCAAAAGAACGTCCAGAAATCGGAAATCGGCGTCGTCACGTTCGCAAGCATGAAGTTCGATATGCCGATCAACACGAAACCGCTGGCGACGAACCAACGCGGATCGACTTTCCCGCGCGCCGCCAGACTCGCTACGAGCGGCGTCACGAGCATAACGGCGCCGGCGCGGAAGACGAGCAGCTCGCCCGACAGCGTCGCGGTCCACCCGAGCGCACCTTGAACGTACTGCGGCAAGATCAGGACGCTTCCGTACAAACTGATCCCGAGGACCATGCCCAAGAGGCTGCCCATCGAAACCGAACGATAGCGCAAGACGCTAAAGTCCACGACCGGGATCTTCGAACGCAGTTCCCACGCCACGAATGCAATCAGCCCGAGGACCGCAAGCACCGTGCAAATTACGATCGACTGATCGTCGAACCAGTCTTTCTGCTGTCCCTGGTCGAGGACGTACTGCAGCGAGCCGATACCGACGGCGAGCAGCCCCAAGCCGACGTAGTCGAGCGGCAGCTTTTTGGGTTTCTCGGGATTGCGGAGCATCGTCAACACGATCGCAAGCGCGATCAGGCCGGGAACCAGGTTGACGAAGAATGCCCAGCGCCAGGAAAGTTGATCGGTGATGATGCCGCCGAGCGTCGGTCCGACCGTCGGCCCGACGATCACGCCCATCGCAAAGACGCCGGCGGCCGCACCTTGCTTATCTTGCGGGAACGTCTCGCGCAGGATTGCCTGCGACGTCGAGATCAGTCCGCCCCCGCCGAGGCCCTGAACGATTCGCCAAAAGACGAGTTCACCGAGCGTTCCCGAGAGCCCGCACATCATCGAAGCGACGATGAAGATGGCAATCGACGCCGCATAGTACTCGCGCCGGCCGAAGCGGCGCTGCAGCCACGGCGTGATCGGGATGACGATGACGTTCGCGATGATGTAGCCCGTCCCGATCCAGGCCGCCTGATCGAGCGACGCACCGAAGTTGCCCTGGATGTTCGGAAGAGCGACGTTGACGATCGTGACGTCGACGATCTCGAGCAAGGTCGCGGTGATCAGCGCGAGGACGATCAGGGTGCGCCGCGTTCCGTATTCGACGACGCTGCGCGGGCTGTAGCCGCTCGGAGCGACCGTCGCGGGCCCTGCGCCGTTCCGGGAAACGGCTATGCTTGCCACGGGCTTACTTGACTTTGACCGACGTCTCGACCGACATCCCGGGGCGCAAAGCGTAGTCGCTCAGGTTGCCGCCTTCGACCCGGTCGAACAGGATGCGAACCGGCAGCCGCTGGGTGACTTTCACGAAGTTCCCGGTGGCATTTTGCGCCGGCACGAGGCTGAACGTGTTTTGCGAAGCCGGTGAGAGATCCTCGACGTGGCCGATGAAGTTAACACCCTTATACGCATCGACCGCGATGTCGACTTCCTGGCCGACCTTCATGTGCCCGATCTGCGTCTCTTTGTAGTTCGCGGTGACGTAGATGTTCTTCGCCGGGACGAGCGTCAGCAGCGACTCGCCCGGAGAAACGGTCTGACCGATCTCCACGTTCTTCTGTCCGACGTAGCCGTCGATCGGCGCGACGATCCGCGTGTAGCTAAGATTGTCAAGCGCCGTTTCGAGCGCGGCGTGGAGGGACGTGACCTGAGCTTGCGCCGCTCGCGCCTGCGCCTGCTGCGTCGCAATCTTGCTCGGGGCCCCGCTCTCCTGGAGTTTTCCCTGCGCCGTCGTGAGCTCGCCCTGTTGCGCGACGATCAGCGACTGCGTGCTCTGCGTCGAAAATCGCTGCGCCGAAAGCTTTTGCTCTGCCTGCGCGAGATTCGCGCTCGCCGCGCCGACTTGGGCCTGGGCTTGTGAGTACTGCGAACGGGCTGCCTCGTAGGCGGCGCGGTCGCTGTCGAGCTGCGAGCGCGCGATGTCGCCGGTCGACACGAGCGACTGCGTCCGATTCAAGTCGGCCGACGCCTTGCGCAGGTTCTGCAGCGCCCCCGGGACCGCGTCCTGCGATGCCTTCAGTTGCGCGCGCGCGGCATCGACGCCGGCTTGCTCGACCGCAATCTGCTGGTCGGCCGAGAGCGCCTGCGCGGAGGCGCCCGCGATTCCCGCTTTCGCCTGATCGATGTTTCCGACGTTCTGGAGGTTTTGTGCGTTCTGGGTTTCGCGCGCGAGCGCGACGTTTTGCACCGCGGCCTGCGCTTGCGCCTGCTGCGCGCCGACGGACGCTTGCGCTTGGTTGTACGCGTCGCGTTCGGTCGAGTCGTCGAGCTGCACCAAGAGCTCGCCCTTCTTGACCGATTGATTTGTATCGACGTAGATCCGATCGACCCGCTCTGAAATCTTGCTCGTTACTTGCACGACGTCCGCATCGATCGCCGCATCGTCGGTCGTTTCGTGCGCGGTTGCATAGATTAAGAATTTAATGCCGTAGACGAGCGCCAGCAGCAACACGATGCCGCCGACGACGATCAGCGCGAGGCGAATCGCGGGATTCGGTCCGCTGCGGGTGGTGTCGCTTCCGTTACTGTCGACCGGTAGGCTTCGACCCGGAACGGTCGCGCCGGGGGCTGTGCTTGCCATTATCGTGCTCCCGCTCCATTCAGGAAGATATCGACCATGATGGCGACGGCTTTCTCGCGAGCCGAGGCTTCGTCGCCCCAAATGCCGCGCGCCATAACGAATGAGAAAAACAGTGACATAAAGGCGCGCGAAAGCCACTTCGGATCGCCGCGCAGCTGACCCGTCGCGATCTTCTCTCCGAAGAAATCCGTAAGCCGGCGGCGGGCCTCGGTCGGCGCGCGCCACGCGCACGAGTGCCCTTCGGGATTCGTGAACTCTTCGGCCATCGAGACTTTGATCAGATCCTCTTTGCGCCGCAGGTTGTCGATGGCCGCGTAACCGAGTTCGCGAAGTTGCTCTTCGATCGTCGCAAGGCTGCGCACACGCTCGAGTATCTCCGCGAAATTCGTGGTGCCCGCATAGTAATCGAGCATCGCGTCCAGGAGCTGCTGCTTCGTTCCGAAATGCCGGAAGAGCGTCGCCTCGTTCACCCCGGCGCGATCGGCTACGACGCGCGTGGTCGTGCCGCGGCTGCCCCGGGTCGCGTAGAGTTCGCGGGTTGCCGCGAGGATGCGCACGCGCGTATCCTCGACGCCGGGCTTGGGCCCACTCTCGAAGGCGGCGTTCACGCGGTCCTGCGGACCGGTTGTGGAACCGGTGCGTTGTGCGGTTCGCCGCTCGAGACGACCTTGAAGACCTTGTCGAGCGCCGTGATGTGGAGGGTGTCGAGGATACTCTTCCGGCTCGCGCCGAGCGAAACGGACGCTCCGCGCTCGCGCGCTTCCCGCAGGATCGAGATCAAGGCCGAAATCAGCACCGAATCCAACACCCCGACGTCGTCGACGTCGATCGCAATCGTACCGGCGCCGGCCTCAAGTGCCTGGACGACCTCGACCCGCAGCGCTTGGAGCGCCTCGGGCGAAACCGGTTTGGAGACCGCGAACTGGACATCAGAGAAGCTCGGCACAGGATGCCTTTCTACCCAAGTGAGTACTTGCACGCTGACGGTATCACACGGCACGGGCTGATGCAAGTACCCACTTGCATGCAATTGTGATCGTCTCGAGGGAGCTCGACGCTCTCGCGGCACGGTCCGGGCTGCCCGGCGCGTCGATCGCTCTCGAAGCACTAGGCTTGCCGGCATGGCAAGCAAGCGTATCCCCGGAGCGGCCGCTCTACCCGGCCAGTATGATCAAGCTACCCATCGCCGTGGCGCTTGCCACGCGTTGCGCGGGCGGGGACCTTGGTTGGGAAGATCGGGTTCTCGTTGAGGCCGCCAACCTGACGGCGAACGACGCGCCCTCCCCGATGGTCGAAGGCTACCGGGCGACCCTCGAGGAGCTGCTCCGGGCAATGCTCTCGGCCAGCGACAATGTCGCGACGAACGTCTTGATCGACGTCCTCGGGCGCGAAACGATCGCGCCGGCCTGCGCGCCGTTTGGGCTCCGCGCGACCGCGGTGCGCCGAAAACTCTCGGGCAGCGATCCATTGATCGACGATCCGGCCGCAACCGGGCGCAATGCGCTTCCGGCTGCGGACGCCGCGCTGCTGCTGCGCGCGATCGCGCTCGCCGCGGTGCCGGCAGCCGGCCGCATCTACGATGCGCTGCGCGCGCAGCATTGGAACGACAAACTCTCGCGCGGGCTTCGCGGCGGCGACGAGTTCGCGCACAAAACCGGCGAGACGAGCCAGGTTTCCCATGACGGCGGAATCCTGACGCTCCCGGGCGGCGCCCGCTTCGTCCTCGTCGTCTATACGGCGCTGCCTTCGTGCCCCGAAACCGACGCGAAGTTCGCGGGTTTCGCGAGCGCCGTTCGTCCTTACTTAGATTGACGGCGTTTCGGAATTTTAATTGCCGTTCCAATCGGTGAACGGCGTTGGGACGACGTAGGGAGGACCCGCCTCAAGCACGATGTCGGCGTGCAAGGTCAGTTCGATCTTGCGCGGATCGCCCGCGTATCTATTCCCGTCGACGTAGACGCGCAATGCGCCCTTCTTGACGCGCACCGGGCCGACGGCCGTCGGCGACAACGGCTGCCCCCAGATGTCAAAGAAATTGCCGAGCGTAAACGTGCGAAACAGCGGGGACTCGACGTGGATGATGCCGTCCGGCGTATGGGTATGAATCCAGTACAGGCAGTTGGCAAGCGCGGGCCGGCCGACGTCGCTCGGTATCGGGATCGCTCCGCCGCGGTCGAGGATCGTGACGTGCTGATGGATGTGAAAGACCGCGCCTTCGCTCGTATCGCAGCGGATGCCGTCGATCGTTTGGCCCGTCGGGACTTCGGCCCAAGCGGCACACGCGGCGCCGAGCATGACGGCGGCCAGCACGGGCCCCGCGACCGGCAAAATGCGAAACATCACCAAGAAATACCTACGGCGGCCAAATGGCCGGTGGATTCGGCGAATAACTGCAATTTCTTGTGGATTCGCTGTGCGTAACGCCGCAGACCGCTTGCGGCGAAAAAAAAGCTGCGTTACACTCGGCTCACTTCAGCAATGAAGTGCGTCGAATGTGACGACGATCGCATAAACGCTTCGGTACACCGCTTCGCGGCGGGAGCCGTAACGCGCGAGAGATATCACATCACGGGGGCTTCGTGAGAAATCACGAAGCCTCCGGTGCTTTTGCGCGCTAGCGGGCTTTGTATCGCGCGACGATGGCGCGCGCGAGGGCTGCGGCTGCAGCGCGCACCTGGGGAGGCCCAACGACTTCAGCTTCGGCGCCCCACTTGAGCGCCCAGCGAACGAACTCGCTCGGATCTTCGACCAGGTAGTCGATCTCGACGCTGCCGTCCGGGGCATCCCGAATCGTGCGCTCGCGCACCACGCGGTCGGCGCGCGCCGCGCGAGCGACGACCGGCGAGTAGCGCACCGTGACCGTCGTAACGATATCGGAGTGCATGATCCCGCTGACCGATCGCGCCGCAAAGCCTTCCAAATCGAAGTCGTCGGGAATCGCGTAACGCTGCGGCGAGACTTTCACCGCGCTGACGTTGTCGAGCGCGAAGACGCGCCGCGCGCCGCGACTGCGGTCGTGCGCGACGGCGTAGACGCGGCCGCCGGAAACGACAAACCCGTACACGTCGACATGGCGCTGCGAACGCTTGCCCGCTTTGTCCACGTAGGCGAAACGGACGCTTTGGCGCTCGCGCTGGGCCTTTTGGAGAACCTCGAAATAGGCGCCCCGCTCGGCATCGAGGTGGGCGTCGGCAAGATGCACGCGGACGGCCGGCTTCCCGGCCGCTCGCGTCGTGCTCCGGCCCGCGACGCGGGTGAGCTTCTCGGCCATCTCGTCCATCGAGGCGCCGATGTTGCCCCCAAGCGAGGTCGCGATGTCGCGCATGGCGAGCAGACCGAACAGCTCGTTTCCGGAAAGCTCGAGCCGGCGCAGCGAATAGCCGCCTTCGAAGACGTAGGCTCCGGTCTTGCGATCGTACCGCCAGGGAAAGCCGGCTTCCAGCAACGTCGCAAGGTAGCGACGCAGCGTTCGGGTGCTCGGGGGGTGCTCGGAGTCCACGCGTGCCTTGAGACCATCGAGGCTGTGCCGCCCCTCGTCGATGGCTGCGAGCAGCCGCAAGAGAAGCGCGATCTTCAACGTGTTGCCGATTGCCCCGACTACCAGGCAAACACGGACCTTTCCCCCAAGCTAGGTTGAAGGCGCCCGGCACATTGCACCGGGTTAGCGCTCCACGCAAACTCACCGATCGACCAACAGAAAGACGAGCAGAAGATGAACGACGATACTCTCGGCGCCGCGCCTTCACGTTCCGAATTTTTGCGCCGCACGGGCGCGCTCGGCATCGCCGGTGCGGCCGCGCTCGGATACCCGCTGCTCGAAACGCGCGTAGCGGGAGCATCCGTGCTCGCCCCGCCGCGAGATACGATCGCTGCCGCCGGCGGAGCGACGATTAAGCTCGGGCACATCGACGGCTTTTCGGGCGTCTACGCGGCGGCGTCGCAATCGCAGCAGGACGGTCTGCAGCTTGCGGTCGACGAGGCGAACAAGAAGAATTCGCGCGTCCAATTCACGATCGTTCGCGGCGACGATACGAACCAGCCCGCCGTCGGCTCGAACGAGGCCAAGCGTCTCATCTCACAAGAGAAGGTCGACGTGCTGATGGGCTGCCTGTCGTCCGGCGTCGGGCTCGCCGTCTCCGCAATCTGCGAGGAAAACGGCGTCTTCTTCATGGCAATCGGAACGCACGACACGAATATCACCGGCCCCAAAGCCAACAAGGTGACGTTCCGTACGACCTGTTCGAATGCAATGTTGGCCAACGCCGTCGGCCCCGCGCTCTTGAAAAAGGGCAAGAAGTGGTACTTCATCGTCGCCGACTACGCGTTCGGTAACGACGCGCACGACCGGTTTGCGAAGATCCTCCTCGCCGCCGGGGGGCAGGAATCCGGGGCCGACCGTCATCCGCTCGGCCAAACCGACTACTCGTCATATATGACCAAAGCGCGCAACACCGACGCCGACGTCCTCGTCTTCTGCAACTACGGGCCGGACGCCCAAAACGCGACGAAAGCAGCCGTCGGTCTCGGGCTGAACAAGAAGATGACCTTCGGCGGGATCCTGTGCGGCAACGAGGTCGCGATCGGAATGCCCGTCGACGACATCACGGGTTCGCTTTGGGGCTATGTCTGGGGCCCGGAGGCCGGCGGCCCGACGACGCTTGCGCTCTATAACAAGCTCAAACCGCTCGCCAAGGACTACCCGACGAACTGGCGCCAGTATCTCGGGTACATCTCCGGCCAGCAGATGATCGACCGCATGATGGCGGCCGGAACGACGGATACCGCGAAGTTGATCGACGCGTTCTCCGGCCACCACTTCGACGCCGGCAAGAAGACGCCGAGCTATTGGCGTGCGTGCGACCATCAAAACGTGCAGCAGACCTATGCCGGCGAGATCGTCCCGAAATCGAAGCGCCGCAGCGAAAACGAGTTCTTCAACATCGCCTCCGCCGTGGGCGGCGACTTCGCAGCCGAAAGCTGCTCGAACCCCGACAGCACGAAAGCCGCCGCGATCTTCGCCTCGCAAACGATCACGGCGCGCAGCGACTACACGCCGGTTACGACGAAGTAACGCCCGGGCGTTGCGATGACGACGCCAACCAAGCGCGACCGCCCGGGCCGGCGCATCCTCGTTCAGACGCGCGGCGACATTGCGGCCCTTTGGCCGCTCTTGTTCGCGCCATTCAGGCGGCTGCGGCAGGTCCCGGCGGCGACCTGGCGCGTGATCGCGATCGTTTCGGCGGCTGGAGTCTTCCCGCTCGCCGTGCTTACGATTTTTTCGGCGTCCGAGGTCGACCAATACTGGGGTCTGGCGATCTATTTCTCGTTGCTGTGGGCATGCTTCTTCGGCGCGATCTATCGAACCGAAGGGGTGCGGCTGCCGGTCGCGGTCGGCACGTATCTTTTCACCGGGTTGATCGCGATGCCGATTCTGCTCGCGATCCTGCGGCTCGGGCTTGAAGCGGTTCGCGGCCCGCTTATCGCCTCGCCGAACCTCCTGATCTCCCTTCCTTCGATGGTGCTCTTCATCGGCGTGTTCGAAGAGGCGACCAAGGCGCTTGCCCTCTTCGGCATTGGGCGCGTCTTTCGGACCTTGCCCCCGCTTCGCGTCTTCGTCTTTTACGGACTCATTTCGGGCCTCGCGTTTGGAATCTACGAGGGCGTCACGTATCAAACCGGCGTGAACGTGCAAGTGGTCGAGAATACGGGCGACATCGGTTCGTACTATCTGGCGAACGTGTTGCGCCTCACCTCGGCACCATTCTTTCATGCCGTGTGGACGGCGATCGCGGCGTTCCTCATTTGGTTCGGCTTCCACTTCCCCAGACGCCGCTTAGGATTTTTCGCCCTCGCCATCGCCGTGCCCGCGGTCCTGCACGGCGTCTACGACGCGTTCATCGGCGACGAACCGCTGTTCGCCCTTGGCGCAGGAATCGTCAGCATCGCGATCCTCAGCGTCTATGTCGCGTCTGCGGACGATCTCCAGCGCGACATCGCACCGGTTGCCGAAGAGGCCTAGCCCGCCAGCCGCTCCGCGAGCTCGTCGAGGCCGCGCACCGCAACATCGAATTCGGCCGGCAATGCCGGGGCTTCGGCCGGCGGCGATCCGTATTCGCCCGGCCGCGCGATGAATGCGGTTCTCAGGCCAACGGCCGCGGCTGCGCGCAAGTCGCTTTCATGCGCGGCGACGAGCATCGTTTCTGCGGGCAGACAGCCTAAGAGCGCCGCCGCTCCGAGATAGGTCTCGCTGTCGGGCTTGTAGTGCTTGAAGAGTTCGGCGGACAGGATCGCATCGAAGCGTAACCGCGCATGCCGCGCCAGGTCGACGAGCAGCGCGACGTTGCCGTTCGAGAGCGTGGCAAGGATGAAGTGCTCGTGCAGACGCTCGAGTGCGGCCGGAGCGTCCGGCCACGGTTCGAGTGCGTGCCAGCGCTTGACGATCCAGTCACGTTCGATCGCCGAAAGGGAAGGCAGCGCGAAGCGCTCCGCCAGCCGGTCGAACGACGCTGCGTGCAAAGAATCGAGGTTCGCCCAGGGCTGCTCGCCGCGCCGCACCCGGTCCATCGACGGCACGTACTCGCCTCGCCATGCATCCACGAGCGCATACCAATCGCACGCGATCCTGCGCTCGCTCCCGAACGCCTCGAGCTGCGTCGCGATGCTCCTACGCCAATCGACGAGCGTTCCGAACACGTCAAAGAGCAGAGCCCGCACGGGCGCCTTCTCGCTCAAGCGATGCTAAAGCTCCGTCCCGGCGTACAACTCTTCGAAGGGGATCGCCGTAGCGAGGCTTTGGAGTTCGAGCTCGCCCGCAACGATCAACTCTTCGACGGACGAGACGCTCGGAATCGTCATGCTGCGATTCTATCACGCGCCGGGGCGCCGATGGCACGGTCTGCGGGCCAGACGCCGGAAACGCGCCTTCAGGCCGTCACGATCTTGCCGGCGGCGCCGAGACCGAGTTCTTCGGTGGAGATCTCGCGCATTTTGAACTTCTGGACCTTGCCGGTTACCGTCATCGGGAACTCGGTCACGAATTTTACGTAGCGCGGCACCTTGTAGTGCGCGATCTTGCCGCGGCAGAACTCNNCGCGGATCACCATGTCCTTGATGCGGCCGGCGATATTGAGGTAACCCTCGGGGTCCATCGTTGCGACGTCGCCCGTGTGCATGTACCGGGCCGCGTCGATCGAACGCGCCGTGTTGTCGGGATCGTTCCAGTAGCCGAGCATCACGCTGTAGCCGCGCGTGCAGAGCTCGCCCGGGGTATCGCGCGGCACGATTCGCCCTTCTTCGTCGACGATTTTGACCTCGAGGTGCGGGTGAACGCGACCGACGCTGCCCGTCCGTTTCTCGAGCGGGTCGTCGACCGCCGTTTGGGTCGAAACGGGCGAGGTCTCGGTCATCCCGTAGCAGATCGTAACCTCGGGCATGTGCATCTCGGTTTGCACGCGCTTCATCACTTCGACGGGACACGGCGAACCTGCCATGATCCCGGTGCGCAGCGAGCCGAGCTCGTACGCTTTGAAATCCGGCAGCGCGAGCTCAGCGATGAACATCGTCGGGACGCCGTAGAGCGAGGTGCAGTGCTCCTTCTGCACCGCGTCGAGCGCGAGCGCCGGCTCGAAGGAGGCACTCGGAATGACGATCGTCGCACCGTGGGTGACGATCGCGAGATTGCCCAGCACCATGCCGAAGCAGTGGTAGAACGGAACCGGGACGCAGACCCGGTCGCGCTCCGTATAGCGGCAGCCTTCCCCGATGAAGTACCCGTTGTTGAGGATGTTGTGATGCGAGAGGGTCGCGCCCTTGGGGAAACCGGTCGTGCCCGAGGTGTACTGAATGTTGATCGGTTCGTCGAATTGCGTCGCCGCGAGGCGCTCGGCGAGTTTCTCCGCCGGCACGTTCTTGCCGGCGAGGTTGACGACGTCGTGCCAGCGCAGCGCGTCGAGCGGCGCGTCGAGTTCGTCCTCGCCGATCAGCACGACGTGGCGCAGGTCGGGCAAACCGTCGCGGATCTCCGCGATCATCTGCACGTAGGCGCTCGTCTTGTGGCGGATCTGCGTCAGCAGCACGCTGACCCCGCTCTGGCGCAGCGCGTAAGCGACTTCCGAGGTCCGGTACGCCGGATTGATGTTGACCAGAATCGCGCCGAGCTTCGGGGTCGCGAATTGTGCGATCACCCACTCGATGTTGTTCGTCGACCAGATGCCGACGCGGTCGCCGTGCCCGACGCCGAGCCCGATCAAACCGCGCGCGAATTCGTCGCTTGCGCGCTGCAGTTCGCGGTAGGTCATGCGAAGGCTCTGGTGGAGCGAAACGACCGCATCGTTTGCGGGGTGCGCGGCCGCGATGCGGTCGAACGCGGCGCCGATCGTCTCACCGCGCAGCGCTTCGGCGCTCGGACCGCTCGCATAACTCAGCTGGGACATGCCCGAGCATTGCGCGCGCAGCGAGGGGTCCCTTTGCCGCCCTGGGGGCCTAACTCTTAATTTCATAGTTGACAAAACGGCGAGCGTGTCTTACCATGCGTGGGTGAAAGCTCTGGTCGCGCTGCCGGGCGCTGCTCTTCTGGCCCTCCTCGCGCTTGCGGCCGCCTCCATGGGAGCCGAACGGACGCACGATACCGACCTGCGCGAAACGCTTGCCCCCGGGACGAACGTCGAAATTCAAAACGTCTTCGGATCGATTGTGGCGACGCCGGCGAACGGGGAAATCGTGACGATCCACGCGCATGCGACCTCGCGGGGCGGCGATCCCGCTGCGGTCGTTATCCGGGCGACGCGCTTGAGCGACCGGCTCGTGATTTGCCCGATCTATCCGGGCAACCAAGCTGCGGATTGTGCCAGCCGGACGAGCCGCCGGCAGCACCCCTCCGGTCACGATCCCGATGCTAACGTGCGCGTCGACTTCACGGTCGCGGTTCCCAGCAACGTAGCGCTCCGGATCGATTCCGTAAACGGCAGCGTCGTGGCCACCGGCTTGAGCGACGACGTCTGGGCCAACGTCGTCAAGGGCGACGTGCGCCTCGAAACGAACCGGCGGGCGAATGCTCGCACGGTCGACGGCTCGATAGAAGCGACGATCGGCAGCACGTCGAACGATGGTGACCTGGATTTTGAAACCGTGAACGGCCCGATTCGCTTAACCCTCCCCCGCGGCGCGAATGCATCGATCTCCGCGCGCACGCTGAACGGCCAGATCCTCGTGGACGGCGGCCTTTCGCTCTCGTTCGACGACAACGAGTTTGTCGGACGGAGCGCGACGGCGCAGCTCGGCAGCGGCGGCCCGCATATCAACCTGCGCGCGATCAGCGGTTCGATCCGCCTGGGTTCCAGTTGATGGCACGAAAAAAATCGCCGACCCTGACCGAAGCGGAATTGCGGCTCATGGACGTGCTCTGGGCGCGCGGCGATGGAACCGTCAGCGACGTCGCGGCCGCGCTCGGAGATCCGCCGCTGGCTTACAATACCGTCCTGACGACCTTGCGCATCCTCGAAAAGAAAGGCTACGTCAAACATCGAGCCGTCGGCCGGGCCTTCGTCTATTCTCCGAAAGTCGGTCGCGACGAAGCGCGCTCGAGCGTCATCGACTACGTCGTTTCGCGCTTCTTCGACAACTCGCCCCGGGCTCTGATGCTCAAGCTGCTCGACACCGAACCTTTGGCCGAGCGTGACGTCGACCGCATGCGCGCGCTGCTGCAACAGAAGACCGACGGAGGCAAGGGATGATCCGCGTCGACCTGATCGATTCGGTCGCGCGCACGGTCGCGGGCGCGCTCGGGGTGGGTGTCCTGGAGGCTGCCGGTCTCGCGGCGGTCGTCTTTGCGATCGTGCGGTTTTCGCGCCCGAGTGCGACGACGCGCCACGTGCTGTGGTGGATCGCACTTTGTGCCGGCATCGCACTTCCGGTCGCAAGCATCGCGGCTTCGCTTGGCCGAATCGAGCATCGCGCTGCGCCGGCCTCCGCGGTCGCACCCGCAAGCTCCGCCGGCCACTCGTGGCGCGCGCTATCCCCAGTGTCGATCCCGATGCGGTCGCTGCACGGCGGTACGGCGCCGCGGGCTTCGGCGCCCGCGCCCGCATTGGCCGTCAATCCGTTCGACGAAAGCATCGCCGCGCTCGGACGCCTCGGCGCCGCGGCCCTCGCTCTCCCGCACGCGGCCGCCGCTCTTGTCGCCGTTTGGGTCGCATTTGCGCTCGGTGGCCTCGGGTTGCTCGCGCGCAGCCTGTTCGCGCTGCACGCGATCAAGCGCGCTGCGCTGCCGCTCGACGAGTCCGTCGCGCGGCGGCTCCGGCGCTGGCGCCATAGCACGCGTCTCGGCCGCCAGGTCGAGCTGCGCGTGTCGAGCGACGTCGACGTTCCGGTCGCCGTCGGCTTCAAGACGCCGACGATCCTGCTTCCCGTGCGCGTCGTCGAGACCGAAGAGATCGCGGACCTCGATCAGATCGCGATGCACGAGTACGCCCACCTCAACCGCTACGACGATTGGACCAATCTGGTCCAACGCGTCATCGAACGGATCTTCTGGTTCAATCCGGTCGTGCTGGTCGTCGGCCGTCAGATCTCGCTCGAGCGGGAGATTGCGTGCGACGACTGGGTGATCGCGCAAACCGGCCGCGCCCACCGCTATGCTACCTGTTTATGGAAGCTCGTCGAATCGGCCCGCCTGCCCGCGAAGCCGATCGTCGCGCCCGGAGCGCTGCTTTCGCCCAAGCAGATCACGACGCGCATCGAACAGCTCCTCGATTCGCGTCGCAATGCCTTGCCGCGGCTGTCGCCGCTCGGCGCGATCGCGCTCGGTGCGCTCGGCATCGTGCTCGTCGTCGTGCAGGCGCAACGCGCGCCGGTCATTGCGATCGAGGATGTGCCCTTGGCTCCGCTGCCCGCGCCGCGGATCGCAGCAAAGGTCGCCGCGAAAGTTGCACGACCGGTCGCCGCGGCGATCGCAGCACGAGTCACCGCGGCGGTCGCGGAACCGGTCGCGCGCGCAGCCTCGGTCGCGAAGCCGGCATCGCGCGCGACCTCCGTTGAAAAGCAGGCACCCCCGGCGTTGCGCCATCACGAGGGAACGCAAACCCGCGTCTCTCTCGACGCCACGATCGAGCGCTCGATTCACCAGAGCATGGCAGCCTCACTGAAGGCGGCGCAGGCCGAGACCGCCGTCAAAGCCGCCGATGCTGCGCGCTGGGGCACCGACATCGGGAAAACGGTCGCCGATGCGGTCGGCAGCGCGACCGATCAGGACTGGTCGACGCAGAACCCGCAGAAAGCCGACCGCGATGCGATCGCACACTGCTTCGGCTGCAATCTTCGCGGGCGCGACCTGCGCGGTATCGACCTTCACGGGCTCGCGCTAAGCGGCGACGATCTTCGCGGCGCCGACTTGCGCGGCGCCGACCTGAGCGGCGCGAAGCTCGTGGGCGTGGATTTGCGCGATGCTAAGCTCGACGGTGCGAACCTCTCGGGAGCGAACTTGGGCGGCTGCGACTTGCGCGGAACCTCTCTTGTGGGCGCGAACCTCGACGGCTTGCGGCTCACCGGCACGAGCATCCGCGGGACGATCCTCGGCGGCTCCCATTTGCGCTCGCTCCTCAACGGCTGCATGGGCTGCGACCTTCGCGGGCTCGATCTTCACGGACAAGACTTGCACGGCATCGAGCTCTCCGGAGCGGATCTTCGCGGTGCCAATCTGCGCGAAGCAAACCTGCAGGGCGCGCGTTTGCAAGGCGTCGATTTGCGTCAAGCCGACATCACCGGCGCCGACCTCACAAACGCCAAGCTGAACGGCTGCGATCTGAGCGGCGTGGATTTCGGTTCGGCGAAGACGTCGGGCATGACGACGAGCGACCTCGGAATGCAAGCTCTCGAGAGCCTTGCAAACGCGCAGCACACCTATAACGTCGCATCGCGCGGCCTCAGCACCGATTTCCAACTCCTATTCGCGCCCGGACACCGCTGCCCGCATCACGCGTGATCCCATCGTAGGCCGCGCGCTGCCGATGTTTCATTTCTTACGGCACTCACAACTAAGGAACTAGTTTTCTAATCTTCCGACCGAAACATCCCTTTGCTCCCCCCGTAGATACATGTGACGAGCGAAATACAAGGAGGCTCGTAAAAATGATCAAGCCCCGCACAATGGAAAAATCACCCGACGCTTCACGGCCGACTCTCCCGCAACCGAAATCCGATCGCGAATTCGGCGGCTGGGGCCCGCGCCTCACGTACTAGCGCCGCTGCTACAGGCCGATCAGGCCGAAGGGTTTACCGCCCGCCCGCAGCAAGGGTGGGGCAGCGTACGATGGTACGCCGCTTCGGCTAGCGCGGTGAATCGATGTTCCGTCTCAGTGGCCCTCTACGCTTTACGCTGATCGCGACGGCTTTCGTCGCCGCACTGATCGTAGCGGGTTGCTCCGGCTCCTGTGAGTGTAGCGTCTACGTACCGCGCGCCACAGGTGCCGAGAAGACGATCGCCTTCACGGCGGGAACGCTAACGTTCCCGCAGATCGAGAGCTACGCCGAGACGTTTACGATTGCGAGTGCGACCCCGTCGAGCGGGGTGACCGCAAACGTGATCACCTCGGTAGCAGCCCCCGCGCAACTTCCGTCGATGGCATCGACCTGCACGCCCAGCACGATCGTGAACCCGCTCCTGTACATCAGTTTCCAGGTGACGGAGCGCGTCACGGTCGTCCCTGGCCAACTCGTCATCACGTTGCCCGCGAGCGTCTCGAATTCTTACACCTTCTATCAGGAATTCGACGACGTGACCAACCCGACGCATCAATGCGCCCAGCAGGGAACCGTGAACGGTCAGACCGTCACCTTCCCAAACACGACGGGAAGCTCGATGACGCTCTACTCCGGCAACACCTACGAGTTCGTCCTCTTCCATTCGCTGTCACCCTGAGCGGAGCGCCGCCGGCGCGCAGTCGAAGGGCCAACGGAGCTAGGCCAGATCCCGTCTGCGCTTCGACAAGCTCAGCGTGACAAGGTAAGGCCCAGCGGTTCCAATCTTCTCCTAGTCGGGATCCGCGAAGAGCATTTCGAGGTCGGCGCGGGAGAGGGACTTGGCGAGGGCGCCGTCGGCTTTGATGATGTTGCGCGAGAGGCTCGCTTTGCGCTCGGCGAGCGCGCGGATTTTCTCTTCGACGGTGCCGGTCGCGACGAGCCGGTAGGCGGTAACGGCACGGTGCTGGCCGATGCGATGCGTCCGATCGATCGCTTGTCGCTCGACGGCCGGGTTCCACCACGGATCGTAAAGGATGACGTAGTCGGCGGCGGTGAGGGTCAAGCCGACGCCGCCGGCCTTCAGCGAGCATAAGAAGAGCGGCGGCCCATCGGGACGCATGAAGCGCGCGACCTCCGTTTGGCGATCCTTGTCTTTGGTCGAACCGTCGAGATAGCCGTAGGGGATCTCGCGCTTGTCGAGCGCGGTGCGCATGATCCGCAGCATCGAGGCGAACGCGCTGAAGACGAGCAGCCGGTGGCCGCCGGAGAGGATCTCGTCGACCGTCTCGAGGAACGCCTCGAACTTGGCACTCGCCTCGGGGTCTTCGCGGTACTCTTCGAAGAGCAGGCCCGGATGCGCGCATATCTGCCGTAGGCGCGTTAGGGCGGCAAGCACGTGGACGGTAGCGTTCTCGATGCCCTGCTGGTCGACGAGGGAAAACACGTCGCGCCGCGCCGCTTCGGCGACGCCGCGGTAGAGCCGGCGCTGCAGCGGCGAAATGTCGCAGTCCAACACGACCTCGGTGCGCTCGGGCAGTTCGGGGGCGACATCTTCCTTCGTGCGCCGCAGCAGGAACGGCTCGAGCCGCGAGCGCAGCGTGCCGATCGCTTTGGGGTCGTTCTCGGCGATCGGGATCTCGAAGCGTCGCCGGAACGACGTCTCCGTCCCGAGCAAACCCGGCTCGACGAAGGCGAAGATCGCCCACAGATCGCGCAGCGAATTCTCGACCGGCGTACCGGTCAGCGCGAGCCGGTGCTCCGCGTGCAGACTGCGCACGACGCGCGCGATCTGCGATGCGGGGTTCTTCGCGTTCTGCGCCTCGTCGAGGATCAGCGTGCGAAAACGGAACCTCGAAAGCTGTTGCGCGTCGAGCCGCGCGAGCGCGTACGAGGTAATGACGACGTCCGCCCCCGGCACCTCGTCATAGCGTGCCGCCCGCTCGTTCCCCGAGTGCAACCGTAACGTCGAAAGCTCCGGCGCAAACCGCGCGATCTCGTTTTCCCACGTATGCGTCACCGACGTCGGCGCAATCACGAGCGCAGGCGCCGGTCCTTCCATGGCCTTGCGCCGCAGAAGATAACTGAGAACTTGAACGGTATTGTGCGTGACGATGAAATCATCGACCACGAACAGATGGTCGGGCGAATCGACCGCGATGCATTGCATCGGATACTTGCCGACGGGCTCTACTTTTACGATCGCCCGGCACGGCGGGTACTTCGGGCGACCGGGATATGCTTCGGCCTTGCGCCTGAGACGGAAGGGGTTGAATTGCGGGGGCAGCGCCACCGTGACGCGCCAGGCCGGCCTTCCAACCCGTTGTTCGCCTTTGTAATGGTACTTTGGCTTGGCCTTGTAACCGACGCGCGCGGTTCCTCCGAGAGATCGCACGAGGAATGCGACATCGTAGGCCAAGAGGTCCGAAGAGGACGAGAATTCGACATGCCCATCCTTACCGACGAACCCATCAGTATCCATAAGTCCTTGAAGCATAGCTAGACGATCGCTTACCGAAGCGAGCTTATAGGACGTCGGTACGAATTTTTGATGTGATCCGAGGCGGCTCAAGCCGACCTCGTCCAGGTTCTGCTTCAGCTGCCTTATCGCGACTCGTCCACTCGGTGCAGTCGATCGCAGGTTGTGATTGTAGCGATCCTGCGGAGCAAATTCGGTTCCAGTCGGTAACAGCGCATTGCACGTCTCGCGTAGCTCGACATCAGCCGTCGTCAGGCTCAGCGTCCGATGCGTGAGGCCTCCATCACCGAGCATGCATCCGAGCAGATATGGATCCATGGGAAGCGGATCATCGCTGCCGAAGCGCATCGGTGCCGCGATAGGAATGTAGTGGCGGGCGTTTCCGGCGGCGTCGTGTAGACGCGCGCGGATTTCCCGTAACGTCAGAACGCGATAGCCATTGCCTCGGCTCTTGCGCACCGCTGTATTCACGGCCCACAGATGATCGTCGGAGCAGATCGTCGAGGCGCCATCGCTGAACGTCACTCGAAACGCTTCGAGATCGCCTTGCGGATACACGCCAACGACGCGCGAAATGTCGCCCTGCGCGTTCATCACCTTATCGCCGACGCAAACGTCACCAAATCTGCGCCACCCGCCGGGCGTAAGGATCGGTATGTGAACAGCGAGCGACTTGCCAAGCCCCATCTCGTCGGCCAAGATCCCGCCGAAGCCGAATTCCGAAAGGTAGGCGAGGAAATCCAATCCGCGCTGCTGGTAACCGCGCAGCGCTCCGTTCGTCAGCGCAGGCGGTTCGACGACCGGGATGCCGCCGAAATTTCGCAGGCGCTCGCGCATCTTCTCGACTTCGGGCGGCAGTGAAACGCTTGCGAAGTTGTCGTGCAGTTCGTCGCGCAGGGCGAGCAACGCAGCGAGACCGCTGCGACGGCGATCGGCCAGGTCGCTCAGCAGCGCGTTGCGTTCGCGCAGCCGTGCGACGTCAACGAGTTTGCCGCGGACTTCGGCGAACCGGCCGCTGCTCGAAAGCAGCGCGGCCAGTTCTTTCTGGGTGAGCGCCTCGCTCGAGCCGCCGACGAAGACGTCGACCTTCAACTCGAACCAATCGGCGTCGTCGACGGCGCGCTCGGCGACGACGTTGATGTCGAGGTCGTTGCCGCCGCGCACGAGGTCCGTGAGACCCGGATCCAAGCGCCGCTCGAGATCCTCCCACGTCGGGAGAACCTCGCGCACGAAGACCGCCGCGCGCTCCGCGCCGTGCAGGGCGAACGCGTCCGCGGCTCGCGGCACGAAACCGGCGTCGACCAGCCGCGAGCGCAGTTGCGCCGCCTGCTCGGCGGTGAAACGAACGTAGCGCGCGCCTTCCGGAGCGATCGCACCGAGGCCGGCGTAGGGCGCGCGGGCACCGGTGGCGCGATCGATGAACGTCAAGGTCGCGATCAGCGCGCCCGAAGCCCAGCCGAGCGCGATCTCGGCGGTCGGCTCGGCTGCATCCGCAATCCCAAGCGCGCCACGGTCCGTGCTCGTGAGAAACGGCGCGACCCGCGCGATCGTGCGCGGTCCGAGCGGGGTTTCGGGAACGGCGCCGTTGACGGCACGGGCCGCCTCGATCGCCTTGCGCGCGTCAAAGGTTCCATCGACGAGGTAGGCGACCCGTGAGGTCGCAACCCAGGTCGGCGGCCCGTCGAGCAGATACGCCCCCTTCGCCGGCACGTACGCGCCGTCGGCGGTCTCGAACAGCGGTACGAACCCAAGACCGCCGCGCACCGCGCGCAACGTGAGACCGCGCAGATCGATCCGGAACTCGGGCAGTTCGGAAGGATGGCGCCCGGCCGACGGATCGTCGTCGAAGCGCAACCGCGGATGACGCGAGAGCCGGAACAGCGCGCGCGACAGGACGCGCTGCGCGCTGCGACCGGCGAACGCCTCGACGACCGATTCGTCGCGCATCAGCTCGCGATCGAGCTCGTCCCAATCGTCGACCGGCGTCGAGTCCATCATCGTGACGATCGAGGGTGCGTCGCGCGCCGCCCCGCGCAGGCGCGGAGAGTCGAGCACGAGGCTCGCGGACAGCGTCAACCCATCGAGCGAGGCGAACACCGGCCACACCGAGCGCGCGCGAACCTGCTTTGAATCGACGCGAAATGCGGGCAACCAGCTCAGGTCGATCTCGGGCTCCGACGGCGCCGCTTCCTCCACCTCGGTCTGCGAGCGAACGGTTTCGAGCGCGGCGACGACGTGCTCGCAGATCCCGCTCCCCCCGCACGAACAAACGGCGCGCAGCGCGAGCGGCCCGGTGCCGCCGCCCCACTCGACGTTGACGTCGTGCGCGCCGCGCGCGTCGCTGACGGTCGCTTCGATCTTGAGATCCTCGACGGCACGCAACACGACGCGCTTCGCCTCGACGAGCGCAAGCGCGTCGCGGACCAAGTCGCGTGCGAACCACGAGGCGACCGTCGCCGGCAGGCGCGATCGCCACGTCGCAAACGGGGTCAGGCTAGCTTACCGTCAGCTCCGACTGGGGCGGAGCCGGCGGCTCAACGGACGGGATTTTCGAGAACCGCAGCTTGTCCGGATTGTCGGGACTCACCTCGGCCAAGATGCGATCGCCGGCTTGGAAGGTGCCCTTGAGCAGCTCTTCGGCCAGTTCGTCCTCGACTTCGCGCTGGATCGCGCGCCGAAGCGGTCGTGCGCCGAACTGCGGATCCCAACCCTTGCGGGCCAAGAGCGCCTTTGCTTCCTCGACGACTTCGAGGTGCATCTCCTGGGCCTTGACCTCGCGAATGACCTTCTCGAGCTCGAGCGAGACGATCTGCTCGATCTGGTCGCGGTTGAGCTGGTGAAAGACCACGACCTCGTCGACGCGATTGAGGAACTCGGGCCGGAACGTGTGCTTGACCTCGTCGAGCACCTTGTTCTTCATCTTCTCATAGCCGGCCTGATCCATCTCGGAACTGGCCTTCTGCGCGCGGAACCCGATGTCGATCGTCGTCTGCATCCCCGATGCCCCGACGTTCGAGGTCATGATGATGACCGAGTTCTTGAAGTCGACGACGCGGCCTTGCGAATCGGTCAAGCGCCCGTCTTCGAGCACTTGCAAGAGCAAGTTGAAGACGTCGGGGTGTGCCTTCTCGATCTCGTCGAGCAGGACGACGCAGTACGGGCGCCGGCGTACGGCTTCCGTGAGCTGTCCGCCCTCTTCGTACCCGACGTATCCGGGCGGTGCGCCGACCAGCCGCGAGACCGCGTACTTCTCCATGTACTCCGACATGTCGATGCGGATGATCGATTCGGCGTCGTCGAAGAGGTACTCGGCGAGGCTGCGCGCCACTTCCGTTTTGCCGACACCGGTCGGGCCGAGGAAGATGAACGAGCCGATCGGGCGCTTGGGGTTCTTGAGGCCGGCGCGCGAACGGCGAATGGCCCGGGTGACGACTTCAATCGATTCGTCCTGGCCGATGACGCGCTTGTGCAGCTGCTCCTTCATCCCGAGCAGCTTAGCCGTCTCGGCTTGCGCCAGCTTCGAAACGGGGATGCGCGTCCACGAGCTGACGATGTAGGCGATGTCTTCCTCGGTAACCCGAAGCGTCTTGTCGGCCTGCGACTTGCGATCGGCCCACTCTTGCTCGAGGCGCTGCTTTTCGAGCCGCAACTTCTCCTCGCGGTCGCGGATCGCTGCGGCCTTCTCGAACTCTTGCGACTTGACGACGGCTTCCTTCTCGACCTTGACCTTGCGGATCTGATTGTCGATCTCGCGGATCTCCGCAGGCGGAAGCGTCGCCTGCAGGCGCACGCGAGAACTCGCCTCGTCGATCAAGTCGACGGCCTTGTCGGGGAGGAAGCGGTCGGAGATGTACCGGTCGGACAGCTTCGCAGCCGCGGCCAGCGCTTCGTCCGTAATCGTTACCTTGTGGTGCGCCTCATAGCGGTCGCGCAGACCCTTGAGGATCTCAACCGTCTCCTCGACGGACGGCTCGCCGACCATCACCGGCTGGAAGCGGCGCTCGAGCGCGCTATCCTTTTCGATGTGCTTGCGGANNGCGTGTGCAACTCGTCGATGAACAGGATGATCTCGCCGGATGCGCCGCGGATCTCGTCCATGACGCGCTTCATCCGCTCCTCGAACTCGCCGCGGTACTTCGTCCCTGCGACGAGGCCCGCGAGGTCGAGCGTGATGACGCGCCGGTCGCGCAGGGGTTCGGGGACCTCGCCCTTGATAACGCGCTGCGCCAGGCCTTCGGCGATTGCCGTCTTGCCGACGCCCGGTTCGCCGATCAGCGCCGGGTTGTTCTTCGTGCGCCGCGCGAGGATCTGAATGACGCGCTCGATCTCGTTGGCCCGGCCGATCACCGGGTCGAGCTTGTTGTCCCGGGCTAAGGTCGTCAGGTCGCGGCCGTAGGCGTCGAGCGTCGGCGTCTTCGATTTTCCTTTGGGGGCGACGGGCTGGCCTTCGGCACCTAAAAGCGACGTCGTCTGGACGCGGACTTTTGCCGGGTCGACTCCGAGGTTGGTCAGCACCCGGGCCGCCACGCCTTCGCCTTCGCGAATCAAACCAAGTAAGAGATGCTCGGTGCCGATGTAGTTGTGGTTGAGCTGGCGGGCCTCCTCAAAGGCAAGCTCGATCACGCGCTTCGCGCGCGGCGTGAAGACCATCTCCTGTTGGACCGTTTGGCCGCCGCGGCCGACGATCGCCTCGACCTCCTGGCGCACCTTGGCCAGGTTGACACCCAAGGTCTCCAGGACTTTCGCCGCCAGGCTTTCGCCCTCGGAGATAATGCCGAGCAGAATGTGCTCGGTCCCGATATAGTTGTTGCCGAGTCGCTGCGCCTCTTCTTGCGCGAGCACAATGCTGCGTCGCGCTCGCTCGGTAAACGGTTCCCACATAGACATGCTGGTTCAGACTCCCTCGTCCGCCCGGCTTAGCAGATCGAATCTCGTTCTCGACTTGCTGGGCTCCACGCCCATCCCCTTTGTCGAAACGCACCACTCCGCCGGGTTGTCTCGCCATAACCGCGCCCGGATTCGACAGAGTTTCGCCACAGGTGGCCTCAAGCGGGCCATGAAAGACGACGTAGCAGCTACGATGGAGATCCCCTGCTCCTGAAAACCCAAAAGAAGGGGCCCGCTCCCGCGCAAGCGCTGCGCCCGAGGCGAAGCCCTCCGGACGTCCCCGCCAAAAGCGCCGTCGCGAAGGTCTCGCACACGCTCAGCCGGCCCTTGGCCGACCGCCTCGAGGAGTTCGCCTTCTTTGCCCGGGTAAGCGAAAGCTCGGTGATCGAGCACTCCCTGCGGAGTTTTTTCGAATCGAGCGGCGACGACGGATACCTCGGCGACCTCTTGCGCAGCCATGGAGCCGGCCGCCGGCGCAAGACCTAGGAACGCTCCGGTCGCTTCGCTTGCCTTAGGTGCGGCGCAGTGAGGCCCCGTGGTCGCGCAAGAATTTGCCCAGAGTCGCCTCGGTCGTCCGCGCGAAGAGCAGCTCGAGCGCGATCTCGACGATGGAACTCTCGGAGAGGCGCTCCTCAAAAGCCACCCGGCGCAACCGCGCGCCGAGCGGCGCGGAGACGTTGACGGAAAGTTTGACGGCGCCGGAAGACTTCGCTTTCACCCCCTTTCTGCTTTCCGTGCCGGTAAGCGCAACCCGCTTACCGATTGTTAACTCTTAGTCAATCTTGCAGCCGCCCGCGCGCAGGCCAGTGTCGCGAACCCGCGAAGCGCCCCGTGATGCACCAAGTGGCCGATCAGATCGTCAACGGCATCACACTCGGGATGCTCTACATCCTGGTGGCGCTCGGGCTCAACATCATCCTTGGCCTCATGGGCGTCATCAACTTCTCACACGGCGCCTTCTTCATGTTGGGCGCCTACGTCGCGTACACGCTCGCTCCGCATGTCGGTTTCTTCCCGAGCCTAATCTTTGCGGCTGCGATTATCGGGGCGTTCGGTATGCTCTTCGAGGTGCTCCTCGTCCGGCCGCTCTACCGCCGGCCACCCGAATACACGCTCTTGCTGACCTACGGGACGGCGCTGATCTTCGAGCAGGTCGTCCGGCGCATTTGGGGCGACGACGCCGTCCGCTATCCGTTGCCGGATTGGCTCGCCGGCACGTTCACATTTGCCGGCTATGCGTTTCCGGTCTACCGCGACGTATTTCTGGTCGCCGTCACGATCGCGATCCTGGCGATCGTCTGGCTGATCATCAATAAGACCAACGTCGGCGTCATCATCCGCGCCGGAACGCGCGACGCCGAGATGGTGCGCATCCTCGGCATCAACATGCCGCTGATGTTCATGCTCGTGTTCGGCCTTGGCTCGTTTCTTGCGGGGCTGGCGGGAGCGCTCGCGGCGCCCGTTTACGCGATCATTCCCAACCTCGCCGATCAGTGGATCGTGCTGACGTTCGTCATCGTCATCGTCGGCGGAATCGGGTCGTTCTGGGGCGCGATCGTGGGCGGCTTGACGATCGGCATCCTCTCGAGCCTGATGGAACTGGTCTATCCGCCGGCGGTCGAACTGACCGGGTTCATCATCATGGGCCTCGTCTTGCTCGTGCGGCCGCGCGGCCTGTTCGGCGTGGAAGGTCTCTTCGAGTGATCGCGCGCCTCGGCTCGATCGCGCTCGGGATCGCGCTCCTGCCGCTGCTGATGCCCGACGGTTCGTTCGATCTCTACCCGTTCGTTGGCGCCCGCTTGCCGCTGCACGCCGGCTTCGTCGATCTCGCTACGACGATCCTGATCTTCGGCCTGTTTGCGCTCGGCTTCAACATCCTCTTCGGTCACACGGGCGAACTCTCGTTCGGGCACGCGATGTTCTTCGCGCTCGGAGCGTACGCGACCGCGCTCTACAGCAAAGGGTTCGACGCGACGGTCGGACCCGTACACCTGCAGTTTTTGGGCTCGGGGAATGCGTTTTTCGCGCTGCTCGCCGCGCTAGCCGCCGTCGCGGTCTGGGCTTGGCTTCTGGGCCGATTGATCGTGCCGCGATCGAGCGGTATTTACTATTCGATGATCACGCTCGCGTTTGCGCAGGTCATTTACTTCATCGCTTTCCGGTGGAGCGATCTGACGGGTGGCGAAGACGGCCTGCAGGCAATCGCGCGGCCGGCCGTACCGGGACTTCCCGCGGGCTGGCTCGACGACTCGAATCACTTCTACATCGCGGCGGCGCTCGTCACGTTTGTCGCGGTCGTGCTCAACTACTGCATCGTGTTTTCCAACTTCGGTTCGGTGCTGCGCGCGATCCGCGAGAACAAGCAGCGCGCGCGATTCCTCGGTTACGACGTCAACAAGTACCGCGTCAATGCCTTCGTGCTCTCGGCGCTGTTCCCGGCCCTGGCCGGTTGGATGTGGACGTATTTTCAGCAAGCAATCAATCCCGACGCCGGGTCGATCGACTATTCCGGCCGCGTGGTCATGATGTCGCTGCTCGGGGGAATCAACACGTTCGCCGGCCCCATGCTCGGCGCGTTCGTCTACTGGGATCTTCAGAATCGATTCGCGCGATTCGACCGCTACTGGCCCGAGATCATTGGCCTGGTCTTCGTGTTCTTCGTGCTCGTTGCGCCGCGCGGCATCGCCGGCCTCATCGCCGCGCTCCGCCGGCCCTCACGTCGCGCGGTGGAGCAAGCGGAAGCGTGACGGACGCCGGCGACGCGCTACGGACCGCCGACCTCTCGCGGACGTTTTCCGGCTTCAAGGCGGTAAGCGGCGTGACGCTCGAGATACCGTTCGGCGGGGTGCGCACGATCATCGGCCCTAACGGCGCCGGAAAGACGACGCTTTTCAACCTCCTCTCGGGACTGCTGCCGCCGAGCGCCGGACGAATCTTTTACGGCGATCGCGACATCACGTCGCTCCAACCGCACCGCCGGGCACGGCTTGGGATCGCGCGCTCCTTCCAAATAACGAACATCTTCGGAAGGTTGAGCGTCTACGAGAACGTTCGGCTGGCGGCGCAAGCCGTGTATGACGGGAAGGCGGGGTTTTTCTTTCCGTCGCGTTCGATGCGCGGCGTCGCGGCAAAAACCGAGAGCATCCTTGGCGACATCGGTCTCGGCGCCGCGGCGGACGCGCCGGCAGAGACCCTTTCCCACGGCGACCAGCGGCGCCTCGAGATCGGCCTGGTGCTCGCGACGGACCCGCGCGTGCTCTTGCTCGACGAACCGCTCGCGGGGATGTCGCCGACCGAGACGCAGGCGACGGTCGACTTGATCGGACGCATCGGCGACGGACGTACGATCGTCTTGGTCGAACACGACATCGACGTGGTCATGCGCATCTCGACCACCATCACCGTCATGCAGACGGGCCAGATCCTCGCCGTCGGGACGCCGCAGCAAATCCGCGAGAACGAGGCGGTGCAGCGCGCCTACTTGGGCGGTCTCGCGTGAGCGCTGCGCCGCTGCTCGAGCTCGAGTCCGTCAACGCGTACTACGGGAAGAGCCACGCGCTGCAGGACGTTTCGCTTGCGATCGAAACCGGCGAGGTCGTCGCGTTGCTCGGACGCAACGGCAGCGGCCGCTCGACGACGCTCAAGGCGATCATGGGCCTGGTCGCCGTTAGGGGTGGCGCGATCCGCTTTGCGGGGAAGCCGATCCTGCACCGCGCTACGTACGAGCTTGCGAAACTCGGGATCGCCTACGTTCCCGAGGACCGTCGCATCTTTCCGAATCTCACGGTCGGCGAGAATCTGCGGCTCGCCTCGCTCGGTGGCCGGCCCGGACCCTGGAACGAGAAGCGTATCTACGAGTACTTCGCCGTGCTCGGCGAACGCCGTGACAAGCCCGCGAAGCTATCGGGCGGCGAGCAGCAGATGCTCGCGATCGCGCGCGCGCTCGTCGCCAACCCCGCGATCGTACTCCTCGACGAGCCGATGGAGGGCTTAGCGCCGCTCATCGCGCGCAATGTCGAGGATGTCGTCCAGCGGCTGCGTGCGGAGGGCGACACGATCTTGCTCGTCGAGCAGAACGCCCAGGTTGCGATGAGCCTCTCCGATCGCGGCTACGTGCTCTCAAACGGTCGCGTCGTCACCTCAGGTTCGATCCCAGAGCTGCGCGCGAACGGCGAAGCGATGCAGCGCTATCTCGCAATCTAAGCGAGCGGCGAGCGCATGCACGTCGGGCATCGATTCGAACGCCACGTGCGCTGGTCGCGCGAGGAAATCGTGCGCTATGCCGACCTCGTCGGCGATTCGAACCCGCTCCACCACGACGCGGCGTATGCGAGCGGCACGCGTTTCGGCGGGCTGATCGCCTCGGGCGCGCAAACGGTTGCTTACTTGATGGCCTTGTGCGCCTCGCAGACGACGACCGCCAACCCGGGCGTCGGCCTCGAATTCAACTTTCGGCTGGTCGGACCGGCAAAGCCCGACGACGACATCCGGCTGTGTTGGGAAGTCACGAGCGTGGCGGAAAGCGAGCGCCCCAAAGGAACGATCGTCGAGCTGCGCGGCGAGGCTCTCGGCAGCGACGGGCGCCCGGTCGTCACGGCGACCGCCCGTACCCTCTTGGTAGCTAGGCTTTAGGGACCTAAGTCCCGGGACCTCAATCGGAGCCCGCCACGAACGACCCTTGTTGCGCTGGCCCCATCGTCCTATCCTGGGAAAGTACGGGACTGATTCCTCAATCGATCCCGGAAGGGCAGTCGGATATGTTCTTGCGTATTCTCTTCAACTCGCTGGTCTTGACGGCGACGTTAGGAACGGGCGCCTTTGGCGCGCAGCTCGACGTCATGTCGGTCCCTGTCTGCCGCCCGCTCTACGCGGAGCCGGTCGACCGAAATCCCTCGTGGCCGGCCGGGCACTACTTCCGCGTCGTCTTCAAGGGGATCGCCAGCGACACGATCATCGTCAACGGATATCGCGCCGACATCGTGATGCTCGACAACTCGGGCGATCAGGACACGCACTATGCGATCGCCCGCCTGCCGGCCGACGCCGCGGTCACCAAGGGCTTCATCACCTTCATGGTCGCCGCCAAAACGCCGCTCGGTTACACGCCTGCCGTCCCGCTAAAAATCACGCTGCTCTAACTGCGCTCTTCGCGCGGAAATCATCTTAGCGCGGCCGGTAGCGCACAACGCCGGCCACGAGCGGCACCGCAATAGCGATCGTCAGCAAACCAACAAGCGCGAGTTCGCTCCCCGTGCTGAGCGATCCGACCGCGCGGCCGCAACTTGCCGCGGCGCCGGCAAGCCAGAGCTGCGCGGCGAGAAGCGGGTCGAGCGGGGCGCCGGAGACTTCGCGGGCAACCACCCCGAGCTGCTGCGGCGTCCAGTTGTCGCCGTTGACAAAGCGCGCGATGCGGCCCTGCGGATCGAGCACGACGGCAAGGTCCGCATGGTCGACGCGCGTCGAGCTTACTCGCCTCGGGTCAACGCCGAAACGGCGCTCGAGAAACAGCAGCGGTGCGGCCGGACCGGTCGCGAGCGTCACGCGGGGCGCGGAGCCGAGTGAGGCGCGGTAGCGCGACAAGATCGCGGGCCGATCGTAATCCGGATCGACCGTGAGCGCCGCGACGGCGATCTTGCCGGGATCGCTCTCGGTTGCGAGCTTGTTCAGCTTCGCCGCTATCAGAGCGCAGCGATCCGTGCAGCGCGTGTAGATGAACGAGAGGACGACGACCCGGCCCTGCAGCTGGTCGAAGGAGAACGCCCCTCCATCCTGATCGACCAACTGAACCCGCGGAACGGTGTCGCCCTCGTGCAATTGCGGCGCGAACGCAAGGACGCCGGCCAGCGCCAGAAGGCCGGCTACCACGTTCGCATGCCCGGCGCAAGGTACGAGTGCGCCGTGAGTTGTTGCGTGACGGGACCAACGTAGGCGATGAAAGCCAGAACGATCGCGAGCGCTGCCCAGGTGCCGAGCTTGTCGAGAACCGGAGGCACGGGTGCGGCCGCATCCTCGACGCGCGCGAACGCGAGTTCGGGATTGTCCTCTTCGCGTTTGTTCTGGAGGAACGTCGCGGTCGCGACGACCACGAACAGCAGAACGCCGATCGCGATCAGCGAGCCGCCCAGTGCCGCGGCGACCATCTGGCCGTGCCACGTTGCGGCACCGGCCGCGCCGAAGTAGCTGACGTCGGACGTGCGCCGCGGTGCGCCGAGGATCCCGGCCCAGTGCATCGAGAACGACATGACGAGCATCCCGGCGAACCACAGATACTCCGACACCAGCGCCAGTTGCGGCGCGAACAATTTGCGCCGGGCGAGCGCCGGAACCAAACGATACGCCGCGCCGATAAAGGTCAGCGCGACCGGCCCGCCCACCGTCACGTGGAAGTGGCCGACGACCCACATCGTGTTATGGACGAGCACGTCCATCGCGTACGAGTTGTTCACGACGCCGCCGAAACCGCCTAGGATGAAGAGCAGCATTCCAAGGCCGGGACCGGCGAACGCCGGATCGCGCCAGGGCAGCCAGCGAACGATGTTCCAGAAACCGGTGACGCCTTGCTTGCGCGCCGCGATTTCAAAACTCGCGAAGATCGCGAACGCCGTCATGAACGACGGCACGACGACACCGTACGTCAAGATCGTGTGAAAGAATTTCCAGCCGGGCGATATGCCCGGATCGAGATATTCGTGATGGATCCCGACCGGCGTCGAGAGCAAGAGCAGCGATATGAAGGCCAGCCGCGTCAGACCGTCGCTGAAGACACTCCCGCCGTACGACGTCGGCACGACGAGATACCAAATGACGTATGCGCCCATGATCCAGAAGTACACGAGCGGATGGCCGAAGTACCAAAATAACATCCGGGTGAGGGAAACGTCCACACCGGACGTCCAGCCGAGCGACCATGGGATCAGGATCAGCATCTCGACCGTTACGCCTAGCGTCGCGATGATCCACATGATCATCGTACAAACCGCGGCGAAAGCCGGAAGCGGAATTCTCAGCTCGGGGTTTCGGCGCTTGAACCAAACGACGTTCATGATGATGTCGGCCGCGATGAACCAGGTTCCCGCGACCAACAGCGTCGCACCAAAATAGAAGAACGGGCTGGCCTTCAGCGGCGCGTAAAACGTATAGAGCACGCTCGCGTTGCCGCTTAGGATCGTGATCGCCGCCATCAGCGTACCGATCACCATAACGCTCCAGCCAATATAGTTGAGTCTAACCGACCGGACCCGTGGGATCGAACGGTAGGTAGCATACGTGAGCAGCCCGGTGATGAAGAACGTCGTGAACACGAGCGCCATCAACACGCCGTGAACCGTCAGTATCCGGTAGTAATCGAACCAATCGGGCATCACGATCCAGTTCGCGCGCGAGAAGCCTTGCAGCGCGCCGAACAGCGCCCCGACGCCGAGCACGAGCGTCGCCGTATAGATGTGGGTGAGGACGAGAAGATCGCCCTTCTCGCGCGAGAACGCGTAGCTATCGTTATTCTTCGGCCACTGCAGCGGACTCGAGGCCGCATCCGCGGATGTCGTCACTGCACGACCACCTTTGCGGCCATCGTTTGGTGCCCGGCTCCGCAGTATTCGTTGCAGACCAACAAAAACGTCCCAGCTTCTTTAAACGTATGCGAGAGGGAGTTGACCCAACCCGGCGTGACCATCATGTTCACGGCGGTCGCCGGGATCGAGAAACCGTGCTCGACGTCGGTGCTCGTCACGTAGAACGTCACGCGCGACCCGACGGGCACCGTGATCGTCGCGGGATCGAACGCAAAGATATGCGCGACGTAATACGCTTCGTATGCGTGATCTCCGACCTTCCGTAGGCCAGGATGATCGAACGGCGGCGTCTGCGCGACCTTCGTGGGATCGATCGATTGGTCGTCGCTTGGCGGCACGAATCCTTCGCTCAGCGCCGCGATGCTGAGCGTCGCGATGAAAAACGCCAGAATCACTAGACCAATCGAAAGCCAGAGTTTTTCGTAGCGGTGAATGTGCATGCTTACCACCGAGACTGTAGCAGCGCGAACATCAGGATCCAGCCGACCACGATAAAGGCGCCGAGGCCTAGACAGAATTGCAGCGTAGCCGGAAGTGGCTCGTCACGTGATGGTTCCATGGGCAAAAATGTGCCGCGCGCACGTTCCAATCCTGCGCCTCCGCGAAGTCGCCATGTCGAGCAGCCGGGCTCGCGCCGGCGGGTGGCCGGGATGAGATGGTTGAGCGTTTCAAGCGAGAAATGGGGTCGCCATGATCGGCGAGAACGTCGCGGCGGCGGACCGCACGCGGCTGATGGATATGATCATTGCCGCGCAGTCGCGATTGGGTTATCTCTCGGACGAGACCCTGAGCGCGATCGCATCGGAGGTGGGAATCGCGTACGTGGACGTGGTCGACACCGCTTCCTTTTACGCATTCTTTTCACGCGCGCCGCAAGGCCGCTGCCAGATTCGCTTTTCGAAGACGCCGGTCTCGCTCGTGAAGGGCGCGGCGGACGTCGTGCGCGCATTTGAAAAAGCGCTCGCGACTCCTCTCGGGACGACGAGCCCGGACGGCATCACCCTAAACTGGACGAGCGACATCGGGATGGCCGATCAAGAGCCGGCGTGTCTGATCAACGGCACGGTGTTCGCGAATCTCGAACCCGCGGACGCTGCCGGGATCGTCGACGAGGTGCGTACCATGATTGCGAACGACGCACTGCCGGGATTTCCGGGTTACGGCAACGCCGCCGCATTCTCGTCGGCCAAAGCGGGTTGCGCGTCGAACGTCGTGCTCGCGGGCGAGGTGCTCTTTGCGCCGATGACGCCCGGGAGCGGGCTGCGTGCGGCGCTCGCCATGACGCCCGAAGAGGTCATCGACGAGGTGCGGCGCTCGGGATTGCGCGGCCGCGGCGGAGCCGGCTTTCCGACCGGGATGAAATGGGGCCTGACGCGCCGGGCGAACGGTGAGGCACGCTACATCATCTGCAATGCCGACGAAGGTGAACCCGGGACGTTCAAGGACCGCGTGTTGCTCGTCGAGGCGCCCGGCCTCGTCTTCGAAGGGTTGACGATCGCGGGATACGCACTCGGCGCGAAGATCGGCCTCATCTATCTGCGGGCAGAGTACGCCTACCTTTTCGGCGACCTGCAACGCGTGCTGGGCGAGCGTCGCCGGCTCGGTTTACTCGGCGAACGCACCGGCGGGCGCGAGGGGTTCGATTTCGACATCCGCATCCAACTCGGAGCGGGCGCGTACATCTGCGGCGAAGAGTCGGCCCTGATCGAGTCGCTCGAAGGCAAGCGCGGCGCTCCGCGCGACCGTCCGCCCTATCCGACCGATCGCGGCTACCTCGGGCAACCGACTTCGGTGAACAACGTTGAGACACTCGCCTGCGTACCGCGCATCATCGAGCGCGGGGCGAACTGGTTTTCCAAAATCGGCACGGCGGAGTCCAAAGGAACGAAGTTGATGTGTCTCTCGGGCGATTGCGCGAAGCCCGGAGTCTATGAAGTTCCATTCGGGATTACGCTCAACGAGCTGCTCGATCTCGCCGGCGGAGCCGATGCCGAAGCGGTCCAGGTTTCCGGCGCGGCGGGAGAATGCGTTGCCCCGAAGGATTTCGGCCGGAGCCTTTGCTACGAGGATCTGTCGACCGCGGGTTCGACCATGGTCTTCGGGCCGGAACGAGACGTCTTGGAGATCGTCTTGCAATTTGCGGAGTTTTTCGCCGACGAGTCGTGCGGCTGGTGCGTGCCGTGCCGGATCGGCACCGTACTGCTCAAAGAGAACCTCGAGAAAACGCGCCACGGGCTTGCTTCACGCGAAGATCTCGCCCGTCTCGAGAGGCTTGCCGGTACCGTGCGCAAGATGAGCCGCTGCGGGTTGGGACAGACGGCCCCCAATCCAATCCTGAGCACGCTGCGCAACTTTCCCCACATCTACGAGAGCAAGCTCATCGGCGGCGACGACGTTCGGATCGACCTTCAAGCGGCTCTGCGGGATGCGCGTGCTCTGCGGACGGTTTCGGCCTTGAAGCAGGACGGCGCATGAGCGCCCCAGCGCTCCGCTTTAGCGTCGACGGTGCGCCGGTCGAGGCAAAAGCGGGCCAGACGATCATCGAGGCCTGCGACGATGCCGGGATCTACATCCCGCGGCTGTGCTACCGGGCGGATCTTCCGCCCGGCGGCCAATGCCGGCTCTGCACGTGCAAAGTGAACGGCCGTTACGCTGCCGCCTGCGTCACCCCGGTAACGCCCGCGATTGCCGTCGAGAACGACACGCCCGAACTTCGGGCGGAGCGCAACACGATCGTCGAGATGCTGTTCGTCGAGGGCAACCATCCCTGTCCGTTCTGCGAAAAGAGTGGAAACTGCGACCTGCAGGCGATGGCCTACCGTTTCGGCCTCTCCGCAACCGAGTTGACGTATCAATTTCCAAATCGCGACATCGACGCCACGCATCCCGAGATCTTCTTGGATCGAAATACTTGCATTCTCTGCGGGCTTTGCATTCGCGCTTCGCGATCCGCCGACGGCAAGGCGGTGTTCGGGTTCGAGAATCGCGGCGCCCGGACGCAGTTGACCGTGAATTCGCCGGACGGTTTGGCCGGCACCGACATCGCGACCGCGGATCGAGCGGCCGCCGTCTGTCCGGTCGGCTGCATCGTGGTAAAGGGAACGGGTTACGAAACGCCTTACGGCGAGCGGCCGTACGACCGGCAGCCGATCGGAGCGGACATTGAAGCGCAGCGGCACCCCTCTGCCGAGCGCAAGGACGCCGATGTCTAAGCCCAAGCTCGCAACGTGTTCGCTTGCGGGCTGCTTCGGCTGCCACATGTCGTTGCTCGACATCGACGAGCGCATTCTGGAACTCGTGGAACTGTTCGACTTGGACCGCTCTCCGCTGGACGACAAAAAAGCGTTCGACTCGCCCGTCGAGGTCGGATTCGTCGAAGGCGGCTGCGCGAACGAGCACAACGTTCGCGTGCTGCACGACTTTCGAAAACACTGCAAGGTGCTGATCGCGGTCGGCGCCTGCGCAATCAACGGCGGGGTTCCGGCGCTGCGCAATCCGATCGGCCTGCGGGAGTGCCTGGAGACGACGTACGCCGGCGGCACGCCGGACGCGGACCATTTCGTTCCGTACGACGCCGATCTCCCGTTGCTGCTCGATCGCGTCTACCCCGCGCACGAGGTCGTGCGGATCGACTATTTTCTGCCCGGCTGCCCGCCGTCCGCCGACGCGATTTGGGAAGGTCTCAAGGAGCTCTTGGCGGGCAGAACGCCCGGCCTTCCGTACCAGCTGCTCAAATATGACTGAGACACGCAAGATCGTCATCGATCCCGTCACCCGCATCGAGGGACACGGGAAAGTGACGATTCGGCTCAACGAAGACGGCAGCGTCGGCGAAGTGCGTTTGCACGTCGTGGAGTTCCGCGGTTTCGAGCGCTTCATCCGCGGCCGGCCGTACTGGGAAGCCGCGACGATCGTCGAGCGCCTGTGCGGCATTTGCCCCGTCAGCCACCACTTGTGCGCGGCGAAGGCGATGGACGCGATCGTCGGAGCGGATCGGCTGACGCCGGCGGCCGAAAAGGTGCGCCGCCTGATGCACTACGGCCAGATCCTGCAGTCGAATGCCGTCCACTTCTTCCACCTCGCCTCGCCCGATCTGCTGTTCGGCTTCGGCGGACCGGTCGCAACGCGAAACTTCGTGGGGACAATCGAGAACTACCCGGAAGTCGCGAAGTGGGCGATCTTCGTGCGCAAGTACGGCCAGGAAGTCATCAAGGCAGTCGGCGGCAAGAAAATCCACCCCAGCACGGCGATTCCCGGCGGCGTGAGCAAGAATCTGTCNNCTCTGCAAGCGCCTGATCGCGCGTGACGCGCGACGGCTCGAAGATTTCGGGACCTTCGAAACCAGCTACGTCAGCCTCGTTCGCGACGACGGTGCGATGGATTTGTATGACGGAAAACTGCGCGCGATCGGTTCCGACGGCACAACGATCTTCGACGGCGTGACACCCGAGATGTACGACGAGTACATCGGCGACGAAGTGCGCCCGTGGAGCTACATGAAGTTCCCCTACATTCGCTCGCTCGGCAAAGCCGGCGGCTGGTACCGCGTCGGGCCGCTCGCACAAGTGAACTGTTGCGACTTCATCGACACACCGCTCGCCGAAAGCGCGCGCCGGGAATTCAAGGCGCCCGCCGCCGGCAAGCCCGTTCACGCGACGCTCTACCAGCACTGGGCGCGCGTCATTTGCATGGTCCACGCCGCCGAGAAGATTCGCGAGCTGCTCTACGACGACGACCTGCAGGGCTCGGATCTCGTCGTCCGCGGCCGCCGCCGGGCCGAGGGGGCGGCGTGGCTCGAGGCCCCGCGGGGAACGCTCCTGCATCGTTACGCGGTCGACGCAAACGATCAGGTGACCGATGCGAAGCTCGTGGTCGCCACGGCCAACAACAACGAAGCGATCAACCGGTCGATCAAGAAGGTCGCCGACGACTATCTGAGCGGCCAAGAAATCACCGACGCCTTGCTCAACAACATCGAAGTCGCCGTGCGCGCGTACGATCCATGTCTCTCGTGCGCGACCCACGCGCTTGGAGACATGCCGCTGATCGTTACCCTGGAACGCCACGACGGAGAACGGCTTGCCACCCGCACTCGCGCGTGATTCGCGGATTCTGGTGCTCGGCTATGGGAACCCCGGGCGGCAGGACGACGGCCTCGGGCCGGCCGCGGCCGAGGCGATCGAGCGACGACGATTCGAACGCGTGCAGACGAGCGCGAACTACCAGCTCGCGATCGAAGATGCGAGCGATGCAGCCGAATGCGACGTGGTGATCTTCGTCGACGCCTCGAAGACGGGTCCCGAACCGTTCTCGGTCGCTCCGGTACGGCCGTCGAGCGAGGTGGCTTGCTTCGTTAGCCACTTCGTCCGCCCGGAGTACATCATGAGCCTCTGCCGGAGCGTGTACGGGCGCACGCCGCGCGCGTATCTGATCGGGATCCGTGGTTATGACTTCGACTTCGGCGAAGGGCTTACGGAACGAGCTCGCGAGAATCTCGAAATTGCCGTCTCTTCTCTCTGCCGTTCGATTCTCGGACGGACCGAGGTTTGAAAGCGCCGGCCGTACGCAAGCTCGTTCTTTTGATCTCGCACGATCCGCACGCACGGGCGAGCTTGCGGCGCGCGCTCGAAGCCGACGGATTTCTCGTCGGCGAGGCGGCGAACGGCAAGGAGGGAGAGCGGACGATCCGCCGCGTCAACCCCGACGCGGTGATCGCGGACCTCCAGATGGAAATCGTGGAGGGCGGGGAGCGCGTGATCGAGCGGCTCCGCGACGCCGGCCCGAGGAACGTCTTTTACCTCGTGACGACCGGAACGGATGCCCTCTCGTTTGAGTTCAGCCTGCACCAGCTCGGGGTCACCGGCATCTTTTTAAAGCCGATCGATTCGGCGATCGTCATCCAAACGCTGAAAGCGGCCCTCGCCTAGGCGTCGCCGCGCGTCGCCGCCTGAGAGCGGGATGCTTACGGGAGCGCGGAACTACCGCGCGATGAACGCACCCCGGTCGATACGCCGCATTCTCGTGCCCGTTGACGGATCCGAGCCGGCGACGCACGCGATCGATCTTTCGCTGAGACTCGCGAAGCATACCGGGGCGGAAATCGTCTTTTGCCACTGCGTCGATGTCGCCGGTGCGGTTGCTGCATCCAGCAACCCGTACATGGTGACCGACGTGCAGTCCCTCGTGGATGCTCTCCGGGAGGAATCCAAGAGCTTGCTTGCGAGCGCGAGCGCCCTCGCGTCGGCGAATGGTTCGGCAAACACGACGCTCGAACTCGCGGGGCCGCCCGTCAGTGCGATCCTCGAGTTCCTCCGAGATCGGAACATCGACGCCGTCGTTATTGGAACGCATGGTCGACGGGGCGTTAGCCGCCTTTTCCTGGGGAGCACGGCCGAGGGCGTTATCCGGAATGCGAACGTTCCGGTATTTGTCGTCCCGCCAACCGCGCGGCCGGCGGTTGACGGCGCCGCGGCATTTACCCGTATCGTCGTCGCACTCGACGACTCGGAGCCGGCAGAACGGGCGCTTGAATGCGCGCTCGACGTTGCTGAGCCGGGCAAGACGAGCGTCGTACTCGCGCACGCCGTCGACGTCTCGCGGATCTACGAGACGGCAGCCTTTCACAACTACGACCGCGGGACTGCCCTAGCTCGCGCATCGGAGGCCGGGCGGGCATTGCTTGCTCGCGCTGCGACCCGCGCCAAGGACCGCGACATCGCCGCGGAAACCGTTGTCGTGGAAGGCGGCCCGAGCGAAAGCATGCTCGAGCTCGCCCGCACCCGCGACGCGGACCTCATCGCGATCGGTACGAACGGGCGGCGCGGGCTCGACAAGATGCTCCTCGGCAGCGTCGCAGAAGGCGTTTTGCGCACCGCCCCGGTTCCCGTGCTCGTCGTGCGCGCTCGCGCGGTGACGAATGAACCGTGAAGACCTTCTGATTCGGCCCGGGCAGGCGATTCGGCTTGCCGAACTGAGCACCGATTCGACGTTTGGATTCAAAAACAAGACGAGCGCGAGCAAGAAGTTGGAAAGCGACGTCAAGCGCCTTGAGGAATTGCAGGACGTCTTCGCCGCCGCGCGATCGCACGCGCTCTTGATCGTTCTGCAAGGCATGGACACGGCCGGCAAAGACAGCGCGATCAAGCGCGTGATGTCCGGCGTGAACCCGCAAGGCGTCGACGTCTACAGTTTCAAGGCGCCGACGGACGAAGAGGACCGCCACGACTTCCTGTGGCGGTGCGAAAAGGTCTTGCCCGAGCGCGGACGCATCGGCATCTTCAATCGCTCCTACTACGAAGAGGTCGTCGTCGTGCGCGTTCACCGGGAACTGCTCGCGCTCGAGACGCACGGAGGGGAAAGCGAGCTCTGGTCGGAGCGTTTCGAGGACATCAACGGATTCGAACGTCACCTCGCGCGCAACGGCACGATCGTCCTGAAGTTCTTCCTCCACCTCTCGAAAGAGGAACAACGTCGACGCTTGCTCGAGCGCCTCGACGACCCGGACAAGAACTGGAAGTTCGCCGAGAGCGATCTAACGGAACGCCGGTATTGGGAACGCTACCAGTCGGCGTACGAAAAGGCGCTGAGCGCCACGAGCACGGCGTGGGCCCCGTGGTACGTGATCCCGGCAGATCACAAGTGGTTCGTGCGCGTCGCACTCGCCGACGCCGTGGTCGCAGCGCTCGAGGCGCTAAACATCCGGTACCCGCGCATCGAGGGCGCAGCTGCAGCGCTTTTGCGGGAATGCCGCGAACAACTCGAGTCGGAATCGTAAGCTCTTTTGCGCCTGATAACGGCCGGCTTGGGGAGGAGATCATGTCCGTACGTACGGTGTTCCTGTGTAAGCTGATCGGGATCTCGTGCCTTCTCGTCGGACTCGCCATCGGAATTCACAAACAAGCGACGCTCGACATGGTCGGCGCGCTCGTCCACGACGCGCCCGTGTCGTTTGTCTTCGGCCTCATCCTTGTAGCCGCGGGACTCGCGTTGATTCTGGCTCACAACGTTTGGTCGGGCGGTGCGGCCCCCGTGATCGTGACCGTCGTGGGCTGGGCAACGCTGATCAAAGGCATGGCCTTCTTGTTCTTGCCACCGCCGGCAGCAGTCGGAATCGGCGTTTGGGGCTCGGACTACGAGCGGTTCTTCTACGCCGGCGTCGCGGTTGCGATCGTTCTCGGCGCGTATTTGACGTATGCGGGCTTTAAGGCGACTCCGGCACGAGCGTGAACGTCGACGGGTCGACTTCGTAGTTGCCCGGCGCGACGCTATCGTTCGGGAGCGCGCAGATCACGCTTTCGTCCGGCCCCCAAATGACGACGAGATTCGGTGGCCCGCAGTCGGTTTGCTGAAGTCCGTAGTCGGCGAGGAGTTGCGCGCCCGGGGTGTCGGGGTCGACTTGGTACGATTGATAGACGAGCTGACCGTCCGGATCCGGGATCGACCCGAACAGCGCCACACCGCCGAGCGAACCAAACCCCCACGGACCCCAAAATCCGCCGCCCCAATACACCGGAGCGGGTACCCAAACGACGCCGTGGTTCCACCACCACGGGTTGCCCGGTCCACGGGGATTGTGGACCGGGGAGCCGTGAAACCGGCCGTTGTATGGGCCGCCGCTGCGGTTGCCGGGCGGCGAGGGGTGGTAACGCTCCGCGGTCTGACCACCCGGGCGCTGCACCTCCGCGGACGAGTTTACCGGACGCTCCGGCGCGGGAGCGACCGGAGGGTGCGGCGCCGGCGCGGGACGCGCGTTGACGTCGCGATTGAAATCGAAGCCGCCGGTCTGAGGGCCTGCCGGGGCCCGGCCGATCGACACGGGCGGACGCGATCCGCCGCTTCGCGCACCGCCGCCGCGCGACCCTCCGCCGCCATGCTGTGCGAGCGCCGTGGCCGGCAGTGCGATCAGCATCGCCAGCGTCAAAACGCGCGCCGATAACGCGTTCACCATTTGCCTTGATCAAGCAAGCCGTGAACCGATACCGTCGTTCCGTGCATCGTTTCGTACAGCACGAGGATGCCGTGCGGCGGCAGCGCCTCGGTGGAGTGCGGCAGATGGTCGACGGTATCGCTGAGATTGAGGTACACGGTGCCCCGTCTGACCGCGATCTGACGCGTCTTTCCGTGCTGGTGCAGCATGCTCGCATACGGAAAGCAGCGCTCGAGGCTGCCGGCAAACGAGCAGGCGCCGTTTTCGATCTGGAGCACGCCCTTATGATCGGCGCTGCGAAGCCATACCGTCTGCCCGACCAACCGTATGCTAACGTCGCGATAGGTCTTGGTCGAACCGTTGCTTTGCTGGACGAGGGTAACGCCCGCGGCATTTGCGAGACCGGTCGCGAGGGTGCACGCGGCGAGGGTGAACGCCGCGAGCGTCGCGCAGGCTCTGAAACTCATCGACCGAGCGTTTCGCCCTCGACCCCCGGTCTCCGTCCGGATTACCGCGTTTGCGTCGCCACGGCTCGCGCGAGTTGCCAGCCCTCCCGCGCGCTCACGACGGCGAGCGCGACCGTCGAGGGTTCGGCTTCGATACGGCCCTCGGTCACCCTCGCGTTTCGCTCCTCGTTTAGCAACGCCCCGATACCAAGGCCGCCGTCCAACGCTGCAGTTCGAATCTGCGCTGCGTGCTCCCCGATGCCGCCGGTGAAGACCA